>NZ_JBGFFE010000003.1:0-167854 GCF_041224415.1 Clostridium lapidicellarium
CAGGTGGAGTGACTGGGAAAGCCTTGGTGGAAATCTTACTTCGGCGCCTGCGGCAGTTTCCTGGGGGAACAACAGAATCGACGTGTTTGCAAGAGGTCAGAATAATCGATTATATCATCTGTGGTGGAATGGATCCCGCTGGAGTTCATGGGAAGATCTTGGCGGGAGGCTGACTTCTGGTCCTGCTGTTTCATCCAGAATGGCAAATAGACTTGAAGTTTTTGCAAGAGGTTCTAACAATCAATTGATCACGAGATCCTGGAACGGATCCAGGTGGAGTGATTGGCAAAGCTTAGGTGGAAATATAACTTCCAAACCGACGGCAGTGTCTTGGGGGCCAAACAGGACGGATGTATTTGCCAGAGGGAGAAATAATGGAATGTGGCATATATACAGAAACTAAAATTTAGAATTCAAGTGTCAAATTGTTATTGTTTGACACTTGAATTCTACTGCTTTAATAATATTTATTTCACGGTGAAATTTCCACATCTTGATTTTGAAGCAGTTTTATTGTTAAAAGCAATACTACTTTTTCGGTAATTTTGTGAGAATCTTGAATAGCGTCAGTTTCAGTGATTTCTGAATTTATCAATTCGCAGAATACTTTTTCATTGAGGAATTGAGTCATCTTGAAATTCTGCTCTGGAGGATTTTGAGCTGTCTTTGCTTTATTTTGAGAAGAAGCTGGCTTAAATCTGGGAGGAGTTTTGAATTTAATTCTAGTAGCGCATTTAAAAGGTATTCTGACAGAAGCATATCTTAAAGTTTCTTTTTGGGTTGAGTTTCCTGAAATATATTCAATATTTTTTTTAACAAATCCATCTATGAATGCTATTCCTGTGCTGTATTTATGATTTTCAAAATCCGGGGTAAACTTAAACTTGTTTAAGTATACATCTTTCCCTATATCTTTGATTTCCAATATATTATCCTGCAGTTTGAGAGAAGATTGAAGTGAAATTGTCACTTTACATTCTGCTATTACTACCGGGACCTTTATGGTTACCGGAGCTGCAGTGACTTTGGAAATGTGTGGAATGTTTTCACATAGGGGCAGGGTTTCCGAATTGACGGTTACCTTACAATTTTCAGGTGTAATATCTTCAAAATCAACATCTTTTATGTTTAGATTAGTGTCCTTTTTAAAATTGTCTTTCCCTGACAGGTCTGTTTTTTTATTTCGGGGGAGGACATTTTCTGCATATTCCAGAATCTTGCCATTTTCAAATATCAGAAATTTTTTATAATGATTTTTTTCGCTGTCATCTCTCTTATTATGCTTTCTTCTGTGTCTATGACTGCTGTGTCTGTCTTTATTATGTTTTCTATGGTGATGTTTTTTGCCGTGACTCCCGACAGATGTGATTGAGGGGTATTTTATATCCATAACTATCCTCCTTTTTAAAATAATGTAAACTATATTTCAAAAAATAGATCCAAAACTTATTTTAAGCAAGCTTTGGATCCTCTGTATATCAATCGTCTAATTTACTAGTTTCCCTTTAATTATGATGCGGGTCAACTGGTTCACACGGAGTATATTTGGAATCAGAAGTATCATATTTTTGAGATGAATCTTCACAATATCTTTCAGAATCTCCCAGTGAATCAATTCTCACTTGTTGTTTTTGCAGAACCTTCAATGTCAAATCTATCACTATTTTTTCAGTGAATGTACGGAACTCCTGTTCCATAGGGCTTTCATAGAGTTTACCGTTTACTGGAATCGGACATTTGTGAATATCGACTTCAGTGATACATGACTTTACTAATTCACAGAAAGGTTTTTCATTGAATATTTCTGTAGTAGTGAAGTTCTGATCACAGGGATTACGTCCAATTATAGGATCTGCACAGACATCACAGCTTTTGAGATTATCTGTAAAATACTGCAGCTCCTGTGAATTAGGGTTGCTACAGAAAGAAGGCTTTCTGATGAATTTAATTCTTGTGGTACAATTAAAAGGTACCTTAACTGTACAATGTCTTATATCTCCGCATATATTTTTTTTGTCACTGCTTACACATTTTTCTGTTGCGTATTCAATATTTTTTCTCACAAAGCCGGATATATACAATATACCGGTATCGGATTTCTTATCCTGAGAGAAAGGTATAAGACGGCATTGGGTCAAATATACGTTCTTTTTAATACGTTTTATTTCTATGGCTTCTTTATCTAATGTGATGGTAGCTTCAACTGGAATTGTTATATTTGTTTCTGCCAATATAACTGGGATTTTAACAAACGTGTCCCCATCGGGAATTACATTTGGTTTTACACGTGATTGGTCACACATACCTTCAGTCTTAGCTGTGACAATTGCGCAGGATCTGTCTGTGCCTTGGGTGCAAGCTAAATTACTGGAAGTATTCTTTGCATAGATTTCATTTTCATGGCTTGATTTTGATTCATATACATCACTCATAGATAGTGTTATCCTCCTTTTTATCTAAGAAAATATGATTAGTAATTTTGATTATATCGGATTCTAATATATATTATTCATATTCATATTTTTTGTTACAAGGAGGAGAATATTATATATTTCCCAAACGCACTCTATTTAGATATTTTTCAGCTGTTTCCCGTGCCTCCAGCATAAACTTTATATCTGTAGGAGGTTTGCTTGCCTTATATTGTGGAAAATATCTGGTTAGGTGGAGAGGAATATTTTTATCTATGCTGCTTAAAAATCTTGCTATGGATTCCACTTCATCTATGTTGTCATTTTCACCTGTTACCAGTAAATTTGTTATTTCCACATGACAGATTTTTGATGCGATCCTTATAGTGTTGAGAACTGGATTTAAACTTCCACCACAGATGTCATTGTAATATTTGCTGCTGAAACCTTTTAGATCTATGTTCATAGCGTCTACATAGGGAATGAGTTTTTTTAGAGGCTCTTCATTTATATAACCGTTGGTTACGAGAACTACTGAAGATGATTGTTCCGTTTCCTTCAAAAGTTTTGCACAGTCATATACATATTCGTACCATATGGAGGGCTCATTATAGGTGAAAGCAATACCTATATTGTTTTTTACTGTCAATATTGCCTCTACTAGCTGTTTTGGTGAAAGAAACTGACTCCTTGCCCTGAACTGTGAAATACTGTAGTTCTGGCAGAAACTGCAGGTAAAATTACATCCGAAACTTCCTGCGGACAGTATATAAGTTGAGGGCTTAAAATAGTATAGAGGTTTTTTTTCTATGGGATCTAAAGCGATAGAAGTTATTTCACCATAGTTTATGGTAAATAGTTTTCCATTTTCATTAGTTCTCACTTTGCATTTTCCAAAATTGTTTTCATTTATGATGCAGTTGTGGGGACACAGACAGCAGTGGATCCTATTGCCGTTTAATTTTTCATAGAATTTAGCTTCTACTTTCATAAATATCACCTTACAACTATATTATTCTAAATGTCTTTCCACTTCAAATCTTTCTATCGTGTAATTTTCCTTTGAATCTATGTTTCCTTTCTTTAGGGCAATTGACAGCTGTTTATCTACAGTGTCTACGCCTTCTAAGTCAGGCAGGAGGACACCGGTTTTCCCTCTGCTTTCCACAATAACACCGTATTTTTTAGGATCCAGATCTTCCTTGCTGCAGATTTTGGGTGTTGTAAGTACATCTACGGAAAAACTTATGTCCATAAGCTCTGACTTATCCACCTGAATAAATCTTGGATCGTTGATGCCCGCCTCTATTGAATTCCTTATGATTTCCTCCGCCACTGAATCGGCGGTAGGGAGTAAAGTACCTATGCAGCCTCTTAACTCCCCGTATTTTTTTAATGATACAAATACGGCTCTTTTACTGCTTTTCATCTCGTAAGTTACATAATCGGGAAGTTTGGATATGGGTTTTCCAGTGGTTAAATAATTTGTCAAGTTTTCTCTGGCCAGACGTACATATGGATCCATGGAGCCTAATTTTTCTTCATATCTGTATTTCCTGCTTTTTTCTAAAATTTCAAGTTTGGAAGTATACTTTGAAGTAACATCAAATTTCATGACACCGTATCCTACGCCGAAGGGACCTTCGTAACTTAAAAGGTTGCCTTTGAATTTTTTGCCGTCAAGGGCTCCCAGAAGAATGAGCACAGAACGTCTTGCACATTCTCCAGCATCCTGTATCATATTTTTATCTATACTGAAAGTGTCCTCTACGCTTCCTTTTTTGAGGTCATTTAAAAATTCCCTGTCGAATTTTTCACCATTTGGACTATAACTATAAGGTCCTTCTTCCTTGAGTTTGTGAGACAGGTCCCCGCTTGCAATAAATACTGCGTTTCTACCTAGTTCATCTACAGATTTGCTTATTATCATGCCAAATTTGTAGAGCTCTATATCGTCTAATGGTGCATAGGTAATGTGAACAAGTTTATAATTTGTATAATTCTTATTTACAAAATAAAGTGGAACCATTGTCCCATGGTCTAAAACGACGGATCTGTGATACCTTAACAGCAGTGAACTGTCAGCCATTACGGCGGGAATTCTCTGTGATATTGAGGCCTGGTATATTTTATCTGTAAGTTCCCTGTCTATTGGAAGTTTCATGGAAACATCGCCTGCTCCAAAATCTTTGAAACTGCCATCCACGCTGTCGGAAAAGGTAAGCGCAAGGGCATCCCTGAACATGGTGGCATGCGGGGTAATTACTATAATGGTATCAGGCGACTTGTCCGCAATGTCCCTTGATATTTTCTTTAAACTGTCTATTGTATTGGCTATCTTGTTCTCCTCGCCTTTGCCTACTTCGGGAATTATTATAGGAGGATGCGGAGACAAGTAAAATCCATTTATACTCAATAAAATCACCTCCAGAATAATTGACTTAATTTAAATTAATAGAGTTTTTATAATAATACTACTACTTTTTGATAAATAGTTATAGACATATGGGAGATTTTTTAAAACTGCATCCCGCGGGCAAATTCTAAATTGAAATGTTCCTGTGCCCCCAGTTCGACATAGGTGACTTTACTTGCAATTCTATTTGCCCTTTTAAATTCACTTTCTGATAATAGGGCGAGTTTTGCACCGCTTCCTGCTGCATTTCCAACAAGTTTGATCTTAGATCCCAATTCTTTTGGAATAAGCCCTATTTCACAGGCACTGTGAGGGTCCATATAATTTCCAAAGGCTCCTGCCAGCAGTACTTCTTTAATGTCGTCTAAATTTATTCCAAGATTTTTTATGAGCATTTTAATACCAGCTGAAATCGCTCCTTTGGCTAACTGAAGTGAAGTTATGTCTTTTTGTGTTACAAGTATGGGATTGCCGTGGAAAGTTTCAGATTCAGGTACTATTAAAAAGGCATTTGCATTATTGTAACTTATTATGCGATCGCTATATTTTTTTGCTGAGGGATTGGTGAATTTGTCCGGCGATAATAATTTACCTCTTTTATTTACAAGGCCAACTTTTACAAATCCTGCAATGATATCTAAAAGTCCGGAGCCGCATATTCCCCGTGGTTTTTCATTACCAATAACTGTATAGGTCAATTCCCTTCTAAAATATACGTGATCTATAGCCCCATTTGCTCCTCTCATTCCACTGCTTATTTGAGCTCCTTCAAAAGCAGGACCTGCTGCAGCAGAGCAGGACACGAGTTTTTTAGAAGAACCTAGTACCATTTCGCCGTTGGTCCCTATGTCAACGGCTAATTTTATATCTTTGCTTTTGTCAATATCTGTAGCTAAAATTACAGCTGCTGTATCGGCCCCTACGAATCCTGCAATGGTGGGCAGGGCAAATACTCTTCCATTAGGATTTATATTTAATTTCAATTCTGATGCATCTAATCTTATGCTTTCATTTATTACGGGTACAAAAGGTACGGTGGCTATATATTTGGGGGTTAAACCCAGGAAGAGGTGATGCATGCAGGTATTGCCAACTACAGTTAAAATATATATGTCATCTTTTTTTGCATTTGATTTTTTACAAAGCTCGTTTATTAATTTGTTAAGTGCATTTAAAATGGTAGTCTGAAGCAGCTTTAATCCATTTTCATTTTGACTCGCATAAGCTGTACGTGAAATTACATCTGCGCCAAATTTGACCTGTGGATTAAGTAAGGAGGAGACAGCCAGTTCCCTGCCGGTATAAAGATCCATTAAGTATCCAACTACAGTGGTGGTACCGATATCAAAAGCTATACCGAGCATTTTATCATGTGTGTCTCCACTTTCTATTCCTAGAATTTCATTTTCATCCATTATTACAGTTATTTTATTATCGGCCCGGCGAATCATATCCGGTATCTGACGCAGAGTTGATATCCCTATTTTTATATTTTTGTATTTTGAATTTTTTAAAATAAGTTTTTCCTTTAAGCGGTTCAGATCAGATGTCTGATGCTTTAGAGAAGGAGGGTCAAGTTGTATAAAAAGTTTTTGAAAAAGGGGGGATATGGTGAAATCATTTTCAAGAGAAGACTGCAGTATATTATAATCTGCATTTTTTTTGACATTTAATTCTACAGTCATATTGCTGTGGATTTTTGTAAGACAAGCTAAGTGCAGTCCTTCTGAAAGTTCATTCTCACTGAAGTGTTCCACCTCTTTTTTAAGTACCTTGAGTTTAGGTTCTAAAACTTTTATGACACATTTTCCGCATTTGCCTATTCCGCCGCAGGGAAAATCAAAATCCAATCCTGATTTTACAATTGCATCCTTGAGGGTACTTCCTTCGGAAGCATAGACTTTACAATTCGCAGGCTTAAAGGTAATTTCATAGTTGTCCATAGATAACACCTTCTTTTTATTTGCTATATGAAAATAATAAACTATTATGTATTAAAATTAAAGATATAATTTATAAATAATAAGTCCTGTGTTATAATAGGGCTTAATGAAATTTATATTCCAGGGGTGATAATGTGCCAATAAAAATAAGAGATGATTTACCAGCTGCTGAAATTTTAAATAGGGAAAATATATTTGTGATGCCAGAGAATGAAGCATTTCATCAGGATATAAGGCCTCTTAAAATTGCAATTTTAAATCTCATGCCAATTAAGATTACTACGGAAGTGCAGCTGCTGAGACTTATAGGGAATACTGCACTTCAAATTGAAATTGAATTACTCCATCCCAAAACCCATATATGTAAAAATACTTCTGAAGAATATTTAACTACCTTTTATAAAACATTTGACGAAGTAAGAGATGAAAAGTTCGATGGATTGATAATTACGGGAGCTCCCGTAGAACGCCTGAAATTCGAACAGGTAAACTATTGGGAAGAACTTGAAGACATAATGGAATGGAGTATACACAACGTATACTCCACTTTACATATATGCTGGGGTGCACAGGCAGGACTGTATTATCATTATGGTATTCCAAAATATAATCTGGGGGAAAAGATGTTTGGAGTTTTTAAACACAAAGTTCTTCAGAAGGATATTAAATTAGTCAGAGGTTTTGACGATGAATTTTTTGCCCCCCATTCCAGGTATACTGAAGTTAGAAGAGATGACATCGAAAAAGTGGATGATTTGACTATAGTCGCAGAATCAAGAGAAGCGGGTATATATCTGGTTATGTCCAAGAATGGAAGACAGATTTTTATCATGGGACATTCCGAGTATGATCCTCTTACTTTAAAATCGGAATATTTGAGGGACAAGGCCAAGGGAAGCGATGTAAAGATCCCAAAACATTATTTTCCAGGCGATGACCCTAGAAGGGATCCGGTGGTGAGATGGAGGGGACATTCTAATTTACTGTTTTCAAACTGGCTTAATTATTATGTTTACCAGCAAACTCCGTATGATCTAGAGAAAATAGAACCTCTAAAAAAATTAGATAGAAATTATATAGGTTAGGAGGAAGCCGTTTATACTATGAATTTGAATGAAGATAAGTATATAAGAGAGGCAGCAGATTATATAGGTTCGAGTGTAAAATTAAATCCCGAAATAGGAATCATACTGGGTTCAGGGTTGGGAGATATGGCCAATGAAATTGATAACGCTGAAATTTGCAAGTATGATGACATACCCCATTTTCCCGTTTCTACGGTAAAGGGACATAAAAACCGCCTTGTTCTTGGAAGTCTTGAAGGCAGGACTGTAATTGCCATGCAGGGAAGGTTCCACTATTATGAAGGGTATTCAATGAAAGAAGTGGTCTTTCCCATCAGAGTTATGAAAATGATGGGTGTCAAGATCCTTATAGTTACCAATGCTTCAGGGGGTATAAACAAAAATTATAACAGGGGAGATCTTATGATTATAAAGGATCACATAAATCTATCGGGCCAGAATCCACTCATAGGAGAAAATTTAAAAAAGTTTGGTCCCAGATTTCCGGACATGTCGGAGGCTTATGATATAGGACTTAGGAAAATAGCTAGGAAGTCAGCACAAAAGCTGGGAATTTCTTTCCAGGAAGGAGTATATGTTTATATGACAGGTCCCAGCTATGAAACTCCGGCTGAAGTCAATATGCTGGGAATATTGGGAGGGGATGCAGTGGGAATGTCTACAGTTCCCGAGGTAATTACAGCTAATCAAAGTGGTATAAAAGTTTTGGGGATATCCTGCATCACTAATATGGCAGCAGGAATATTGGATAACAAGCTCAATCATGAAGAGGTTATAAAAACCTCTGCTTCTATTGGCAGGAAGTTCATGGATTTTATCAGAGGAATAATTAGGACATTATAATATATACCGCCACCAAATTGCAGTTGTTTTGGTGACGGCTGTTTTCTTGCCGTAGATTATTGCTGAAACATATGTTGAGTTCATGTTATTTTTGGAGCAGTTTCCGATCCTTGGTATTTACCTCTGCAATATGATGAAGCACTAATTTTATGGCTATTATGTCATCCAAGTATTTGAAGGGGGACAGATAATTTGGAGTAATATCTGTGGAAAGTATAAAATATAAAAGTCCACTTCCAAGTAAAGCGCGAATTTCTTTTGAGGAAGTGTCATTACAGAACTTTTCATACATCTGTTTTAATTCGTCTATGAATAATCCGCTTTCATTTACAGTATCTATCTTATTTTTGAAATTGTTTTGGATGATGTTTTTGCCCTTTTCCGTAATGGCATATTTTTTGTATTCTTCTAGTTTCTCTTCTATTTTATGTAGATCATAGCGGTAGTTTTGTAAATTCGAAAACTTTAAGATGTCCATGTCACTATACACTTTTTATTCACTCCTTAATTTATTTGACAATTATTTCGTAATAGTAGATCATATGCTTTAAAATTATGAATGATATACAAAATGCTGGAATTATTTTAACAGCTTATGTTTGCAATTTAAATATGCCGATGTTACAATAGAAGAAAAATTCTATCAAAAGGATGGCCAAGGATGGGTGAAAAGGTTTATAAAGGTAACAGGGCAATGATTTTAACCGTGACTTTTACATCTATTGTAATTTGTGTGATAGCAGGAAACCATCTATTTTACGCTCTTTCCATCAGCGTGTTTTTTTCATCGTGGATGTTTATAAGAGACGGATTTACTTTTAAAGAACTTTTTATTATGGTAAAAAACAGTCTTGTTGAATGTAAAGAGTTGTTTATTTTGATTATTTTGGTGGGCATGACTATTCCAGTATGGTTTTCTTCCGGGATTATACCAACTATGATGTTTTACGGGTTTAATTGCTTTATAGGAAAGAATTTAATATTTGCAGCTTTTATATTTACGTCCATAGTCTCAGTCTTTATCGGATCTTCTATTGCGGCAATAAGTACTGTCGGAATTGCACTTATAGGATTGTGTAAAGTATTTCATGGACCGGATTATATTTTGCTTGGAGCAGTTGTTTCAGGAGCATTTTTAGCGGATAAGCTTTCCCCGATTTCGGCACTGTTGAATCTGACACTGTCAATTACAAAAGTATCTTACAGGGAAGCTCTAATTTCCATGTCCAGGACATTTTTCCCCGCCTATATATTTGCAGCTGCACTTTATTTTTATATTGGAAGAAATTTTACTGCATTTGGTGGAAACTTAAATAATTTTAAAAGCTCCATTTCGGGGAATTTTTTTGTATCTCCACTGCTTTTACTGGTGTTGATTGCCATATTCATAATGTGTTTTTTGGGGATGGGAGTGATTAAATCCATTTCTTTGGGATTGATTTCAGGAGTGTTCATAACAGTGCTTTTACAAAAAATATCCATTATAGAAACTTTTAAATATATCTTTTTGGGTTATAGAGGAAATACCGGCTCTCAAGAGCTAGACAGAATATTAACCGGTGGAGGAATTGAATCTGTAATTGGTATAATTTTTATAATAACTATGGCCATTGCTCTCGGCAGTATATTTAAAAACACCGGCTTTATAAATCCGATAGTGGATAAAATAATTCACAATGTTAGGGGAAAAGGGGGGCTTATTGTAAGAACTGGGTTCATAAGTGGTATATTGACTGTACTGTGTGATCAAAGTGTAGGTGTTATAATGCCCGGTGAACTCTTGAAAAACAAATATGAAGAATTAAAAATTCCAAATTCTGTTTTATCGAGGACAATATCGGATACCGGAATTATTATGGCCCCCCTTATACCATGGAATGGAAATTCCCTGTTTATTCTGGCTCTTACAGGTGTGTCTTCTGTTAAATATTCTCCCTACGCGTTCTTATGTTATCTATTGCCTGCAGTTACCTTGCTTTCGGGAATATTTTATGAAAAATTGTCTTCATTGAAATTAAAAAAATAGCAGGTTACTTTGCAATTAAAATAGGAATGGACAATTTGTGCTTTATTTTGTCTGTTATTGTGCCAAATAACAGATCTGATATTCCATGGTGCCCGTGACTGCCAAATATGATTAGATCGGCATGGTGTTTTGCAACAATTTCAACAATGGATTTTTCTGCCTTGCCGTACCCTATTTCTGTAGTGACATTTTGAAAACCGAGTGTTTTTAATTTTTTTGCATACATGTTGAGTCTTTCACTGTCCTGTTTGCTTTCAATATCATCTGCCTTTCCACCATAAATGCTTGCACCTACGCTTTCAACTATGTGAATTAGTATCAGATTGCAGTCTTTATTGCAGAAATTTACCGTTTGGGACAGTACATCTCTGTCATTTTTACTGAAGTCGAGGGCTAATGCAATATTGTTATAGGGTCTTATTTTCTCTATTTCAGGGAAAAGTACACTGCCGTGTATGTCCACTGCAGCTTTATTTTCTGATTTGTTGACTATTGGCTCCAGTATTATATAAATAAGTAATATTCCAAGCAGTATACAGATTGACATAGACAGATATTTTGTGTATTTTAAATTGTTTTTTGATAGCCATGATGCAAATACTTCGATAACCAGCCTGATGTTCAAGTATATTATCAAGGCAGATAGGAACCATGCTGTTATCTGTGATTTTTTGGAAATAACAAAATCTTTCATCAGGTTTCTGCTGCTGACAAAATGTATGAGTGGAATTAAGGCAAAGGCCAGTTGAAGACTTAGTATTACCTGGCTTATTATGAGGAGCTCCCCTGTGGCTGAATCACCAAAATACAATATGGTTAAAATTGATGGTATTATTGCAAGTATTCTTGTAATGAGCCTTCTTACCCAGGGCTGTACTCTGAGATGGATGAAACCTTCCATTACTATTTGGCCTGCGTAAGTGCCCGTTATGGTTGAAGATTGTCCGGCAGCAATCAGGGCAATTCCAAATAAGATGGGAGCCAAGGTACTTCCAAGGACGGGTTCCAATAGTTTGTGGGCTTTTAAAATATCGTCTACACCGTAGTTGCCACTTCTGTGGAATACTGAAGCAGCCAGTATAAGTATTGCTGCATTTACGAGAAAAGCCAGATTTAATGCTACCAGCGAATCTATGTTGTTGAATTTGACAGCCTGCTTTAAGCCATTTTTCGTCCTCTCTATATTTCTTGTCTGCACAATTGAAGAATGAAGATAGAGATTGTGCGGCATTATTGTAGCTCCTATTATTCCTATAGCTATAAAAAGTGCATCTTTACCTGGAAGAGTTGGTATAAAGCCTAGGACTATTCCATGGTAATCTGGTTTTGATATTATGATTTCCATAAAAAAACTTATACCTATTATTGCAATTAGACTTATGATAAAGGCTTCTATTTTTCTGATGCCGAATCTGTCCAGAAAAAGGAGGAGCAATGTGTCAAATCCAGTTATGATTACACCGTATATAATGGGAAGTTTGAATATAAGGTTGAGACCTATTGCCGTACCGAGGACTTCTGCAATGTCTGTTGATACAATTGCAATTTCACATAGGATCCAGAGTATGTAATTTACAAATTTGTTATAATGACTTCTGCATGCCTGAGCTAAATCCTTGCCGGTTACAATACCGAGCCTTGCACACAGTGTCTGAAAAAAAATTGCCATTATATTGGATATAAGTATTACCCATATCAGTTTATAGCCGAATTTACTGCCGGCTGCAATATCTGTGGCCCAGTTGCCAGGATCCATGTATCCCACACTTACAAGATATGCAGGGCCTATGAAAGCCATTAGTTTTTTATAAAAGCTTTTTCCCTTGGGAATTTTGATTAAATTATTGTTTTCTTCCATGAACTTGCCTCCTAAGATAAAGAGTGAATTTTAAAATATACCATGTATTATTATAATAGCATTTATCATATTTTGCACCGTTAAATTTAATAAAATACGGACAAGAGTTCATGGAAGCTGTATTTTTCAGTTGCAGAATAAGAAATCCTTGGATATAATAATATGTAGATGATTTTAATTGTGGAGGTGTATATTATTAATAAAAATAAAAACAATAATTTAAATGAACAGATTAGAGCAGATAAAATTAGATTGGTGGGAGAGAATAGGAGTATGATTTTAAAGACCAAGGAAGCCTTGAAAATGGCCAGGGAAAAGGATATGGACCTGGTAATGGTTTCACCTAAGGCAAAGCCGCCTGTTTGTAAAATCATGAATTACAGCAAATTTCTCTATGAACAATCTAAGAAAACAAAAATGGCTCGGAAAAATCAAAAAATTGTGGAGATGAAGGAAATTAGGTTAAGTGCTACTATTGAGATGAATGATATAGAAGTCAAAGCCAATAATGCAAGAAAATTTTTGAATAAAGGCAATAAAGTAAAGGTTTCTATAAGATTCAGAGGGAGGCAAAATAACTATACCAATCTAGGTAGAAATGTAATGAATGTATTTGTAAGCAAAGTAGGAGAAATCGCGTCCATGGAAAAAGCACCTAAATTGGAGGGAAACAATATGTTTATGATTTTGGCCCCTAAAAAGAAGTAGTGCCCTTTAAATATATAGATTATATGGAATATTTTAAGAGTCTTGGACAAATCCAGGACTCTTTTTTATATCCCAGAAACTTCAGCATTTCTATTTACAAAAGCATATTTGTGTATTATAATTAACACATAAATGATATTGAATATCATTATCGTATATTAATGACATTCAATATCTAATGCTAATATATTCATTTAGCTTTACATAAACAATTATTTACTAAAAGTCAAAGTTACCATGTCCGATAAAATTGATAAGATTGTGACCAATAGAATCCTGGCCCTACCTATTTTTGTGGGTATCATGTTTTTAGTTTATTATATTTCCATTTCGACAGTGGGAGGTGCCATGACCGACTGGGTAAATGACAATTTATTCGGAGATTTTGTACCCAATAATGTTCAGTGGATTTTAAACAGCTTAGGAACTGCCGACTGGTTGAATTCATTTATTCTAGATGGTATTATCGCCGGAGTAGGTGCAGTGCTCGGATTTGTACCTCAGATGGCAATGTTGTTTTTGTGTCTTGCCATACTGGAGGACTGCGGTTATATGTCGCGTATTGCCTTCATAATGGACAGACTGTTTAGAAGATTTGGACTTTCAGGGAAATCTTTTATTCCAATTCTAATTGGAACGGGCTGCGGCGTACCCGGGATCATGTCAACCAGAACCATTGAAAATGAAAAGGATAGAAGGATGACTATTATCGTAACTACTTTTATTCCCTGCAGTGCTAAGATTCCAATTATTGCACTTATTTCAGGTGCACTTTTCCATGGAGCTGCATGGGTTGCAACATCTGCATATTTTGTTGGAATTGCCGCAATTATTATTTCAGGTATTATTCTTAAAAAAACGAAGCTCTTTTCGGGAGATCCGGCGCCTTTCATAATGGAGCTTCCACCTTATCACGTACCAGGCGTAAGAGGTGTTTTGACACATATGTGGGAACGCTGCAAGGCATTTATAAAAAAAGCCGGTACTGTAATACTTCTTGCCACAGTGCTCGTCTGGTTCCTGAGCTCCTTTAACTGGAGGATGCAGGCAGTTGACATGGAACAGTCCATACTTGCCAGCCTGGGTCATGTGATTGCACCTATATTTGCCCCGCTTGGATGGGATAATTGGAAAGCGGCAGTAGCTTCCATAACCGGGCTGATGGCAAAGGAAAATGTAGTTGGAACTTTCGGGATACTTTATGGATTTTCTGAAGTTGCTGAAAATGGCGCACAGATGTGGGGAAGCCTCCAGTCATCATTCTCTTTGCTTGGCGGGTATTCCCTTTTGATTTTCAATCTGCTGTGTGCTCCTTGCTTTGCTGCAATGGGTGCAGTTCGTACGGAGATGAACTCAAGAAAATGGACATCTTTTTCAATAGGATATCAGTGTGTGTTTGCATATATTATATCCTTGATTATATTTCAGATTGGCTCATTTGTTACAGGAAAGGGATTTGGAATTGGCACGGCAGTAGCTATTCTCTTGATTGTCGGACTTCTTTATCTGCTGTTTAGAAAGCCTTACAGTGAAAGGCATGCCAATCAGTTTAGGGGAGACTCTATAAGAGAAAAAGAGGTGGTATAATGTGTCAACGGTTATAGTTTCGATAGTATTGTTTAGCATCATTGGATTTTCTGCATATAAGACCTATAGAGCTCATAAAAAAGGCGGCGGATGCAGCTGCGGCTGCTCTAGCTGCCCTGGATGCAGCAGCAAACCTATAAATAAGTAGGCAAGATAAAAGGGACATCGAGTTGATTTCGGTGTCCCTTTTATTATAAATTATCTTCAAAATATTTTTTCGATTCCAGGTATAATACCTTTATGAATTTCTTGACATTTATATGAATTGGGGTGCTTGAAGGAGTATTTTTCTGTAATTCAAGCATTTTTTTTCTAACTTCGGTAAAATCAAAATACTCGGCGGCATATTTTTCAAATTTTGGATTGGAATAATCGGTTAGTCCCAGAGAAGCTATATAATTTAATGCCTGCATAACTGCCCTTCTTATTCTTTGCTGAGATGCCCTGACTTCTTTTTTTATAATTGGAACATTTGATTTTTCACCTAATTTCTCCTCTGCGGCGTGTGTAAACAATTCCTTGAGGGGTGGAAAGAATTTTTCAGATGGTATATGATTTTCACGGCTGTATATATATTTTACCATGGATATCAGATCATTGCTGCCGCTTTCACCTATTATTCCCAATTTGCTCAAAATGGATGCACTGTATTCTGCAATAGTTTTGCTTTCCGGAATTTTATTTTGAGTACCTGTTTTCAGAAAGTTTATTGTATCCTGGATATGATTTATAGATTTTTCAAGTTTTATATTTGAAATAACTCTTTTTATTACTTCCACCACTTCAATTCTGTTTAAAGGTTTGGTTATATAATACTGCACCCCCAGGGAATAAGCTTTGCCTATCATTTCCTTGTCCTCTACCTGTGAGATCATTATGAATTTTCCTTTAAAAGATGAACTGAGTTCACTCATAATTTGTAGGCCGTCTTTAATTGGCATTAAAAGATCTATTATCAATACATGTATATTCTTGGAATTCAAAAGACTGCTTTTTATTGAAATCCCATTTTTTGCTTCACCTACTACATTTCCCAAGTTGTTATCTTCTATAATTTCTCTTAGCATTGAACGGATGGCATCGTCGTCATCTACAATAAAAAAATTCATTTTCTCACTTCCTTTTTCATTAAGCTTTTTAAGGGAATTTCAATAGTGAAAATAGTTTCACTGCAGTTGCCTTCACTGTTTAAAAGTACCCTGCCATTTAAATTTGCAACTGTGTTTTTTACATAAGAGAGGCCTATGCCAGTAGAAGGTTCTCCAAATTCATTGTATTTTGTCGTATATCCCGGTTTGAAGATGAGTTCCCGCTTTTTTTCCGGTATTCCGGTACCATTGTCCTTTATTTTAAATACCATTGAATCGTATTTTCTGTATATGCTGATTTTTATAATACCGGTTTTTTCTATGGCTTCAACTGAATTTGACACCAAATTGTTTATAATCGACATCACAGTATAGCTGTGAAGTTCAGGTATATTTGAAGATATATCCTTGAAAAATTCAATTTGTTTTCCGAGTGATAGAGAATATTTTTTATTTGTTTCAACTATTATATCGGCAATCTCACTTATATCCATATAATCTTTCGAATCCTCAGAGGAAATCATTTTAGAAAGACCTGCGTATATTCTCTGGTTGTCTTTTTTTATTTCATGTACCTGACCTGCAATTTCCAGTAATTTTTGTGACAATTTTTTCGGATCAAATTTGGAAAGGTGGTTGTGCTGAAGGCTTTCATATAGATTATAACAATTTTTTGTAATATTTTCAGCGTAGGATAATGAATTTTTCAATTGAAGGGATTCGGCATATAAATTTGATATTAACAAAAGCATGTATCTGTTTTTTTCTTCTTTTCGTCTGGCGAAATCCTTAACCTGATTTAATTCTACTATATTGAAAAATCCAAGAACAAAGAAACTTCTGACAGTGGAAATAATACATATTAGACCCAGAGTAAATATGGAGATCGGGTTTTTCAGCACTAAAAACCTTATTAAAAGTTCCACAATGGAAGAGGAAATATCTGTAAAAGTGGCAAGTATTCCTATTAAAATTGGATTATTGTGAAAGCTGTTGACTTTCGTAATATATAGTAAATATGAAAAAACAAGATAATAAAAAAAAGCCGGAAAATGTAATAAAAAATCACTGTAAAATTGAAACCCACTTTTAAAAATAAAATCAATTGTAATTCTAAATATAACAGTAGATGCTCCAATGACTATTCCATATAAAACTAGGGGTATCTTCTTTACCCACAGCAGAAAAAATAAAAATACTGCAGAGCTAAAGCTTATACGGAAGGTGTCATGAAATGGGTAAAATTTCAGCTCGCTTATTATCGGCAGTGAAAATGCCATTAGAATTAGAATATATAAGTCATTTTTTACATTTGCACTGTTTCTCAAGTAGATATTCACCTCTTTGATATATCTTTGGAATATAAAATATTATAACATAAAAATGTGATTGATATTTGGAGAACATGAAATAATATGTGATATTGTATTCATTAATTATAAAATTATAAAAATTTTTGTGTATATTGAAGTATAATATTATATTTTTTTGTATACTGTCGTGTAATATATAGCATGTAATATATAACAAAGAAATGTTTTTCAAAAAACTTGTATGGTTTTGACAAGAAGCTGGGGGGAAATTTAAATGAAGAAAAGGCTTAAAGGTGGACTGGCCACTCAAATTCTCATAGGTCTTGTTCTTGGAGTGGTAGTTGGAGCCGTGTTCTATGGAAATCCAAATGTGAGCAAGATTTTACAGCCCTTTGGGACTATATTTATAAGGCTGATCAAGATGATAGTTATTCCAATTGTAGTGTCCTGCCTTATAGTAGGTGTTGCCGGGGTGGGTGATTTGAAAAAGATAGGTGTTCTTGCATTGAAGACAATAGTGTATTTTGAGGTCATGACTACTATTGCCTTGATTGTGGGAATTATAATTGGAAATGTATTTCATCCGGGCACGGGAGTTGACATGAGTTCACTTTCCAAAACAAGTATCAGCAGTTATGTGGATACTGCCAAAAAAGCTACCAATAAGGGATTTGTGGATACTATAATCAATATAGTTCCAAGCAATATTGCAGAGTCTCTAAGCAAGGGAGACATGCTTCCTATCATATTCTTTTCCGTTATGTTCGGACTTGGCATTTCTTCTATTGGAGAAAAGGGCAAGCCTTTGTTGAAATTTTTTCAAGGTACGGCGGATGCCATGTTCTGGGTAACGAACACAATTATGAAAACCGCTCCTATTGGTGTATTTGCACTTATTGGGGTTACTGTATGTAACTTCGGGCTTAAATCACTTTTACCTCTTGGAAAATTAATGCTGGTGGTTTATTCAGCCATGATTCTGTTTATATTGATATTTATGGGCATAGCGGCAAAAATTGTAGGTAACAGTATATTTAAATTGATAAGGATATTAAAAGACGAAATTATCCTTGCTTTTAGTACAGCCAGTTCGGAGGCAGTTCTTCCTAGAATAATGAAAAAAATGCAGAAATATGGGTGCCCGGATGCCATAGTTTCCTTTGTAATTCCAACAGGCTATACATTCAACTTGGACGGTTCCACTCTATATGAGTCCATTGCGGCTTTATTTATAGCACAGCTCTATGGAATACATCTTTCAATTGGAGCCCAGATAAGTTTGATAGTGGTGCTTATGATAACTTCGAAAGGCATAGCGGGCGTACCTGGAGCTTCTTTTGTAGTTTTGCTGGCCACATTGGGTGCGGTAGGTCTTCCCGCAGAAGGGCTTGCTTTTATAGCTGGAATTGATCGTCTTTTGGACATGGCCCGAACTGTGGTAAATGTTTTGGGAAATTCTCTTGCAAGTATATTTGTTTCCAATTGGGAGCATAAATATGACAGTGAAAAAGGGGATAATTACTATAAGAGTATTTTAAATGACAAAATAACCGCCTAAAAGATATAAAAGTGGGAATAAGAAAATTTGGTTCTCACTTTTATATCTTTTTGTTATAGATGAGTATTTGATGATAATTTATATGAATCGGCATATCGATTATATCTATGATACAATATTGTTGTAAAATAAATAGTTTAAAGATTTTAGAGGAGTAGGAAAATGTGCTGTGTTACTTTTTTGAATAAAAATATGAAGACTTATGTAAAAAAAGGTACAAGACTTTTGGACTGTATAAGGGAAGCAGGTCTTAATGTGGAAACTTTTTGCGGTGGTTCTGGAAAATGTGGAAAGTGCAAGATTATGGCCTTTGGTAAACTGAGTCCTAAGACTGTGGAGGAATATGATCTGGCAAAGGGGGAAAATGTCAGATTGTCTTGTATGGCCAAAATTGAGGGTGACGTAAGTGTTAGACTCTTTCAAAAGGGAAGTGGTTTGAAAACTGTAAATAGGGGATATTGTAAAAATGTAGAGATTAAAAGTGAATTTAAAAAAATTTCAATAACTTCTATTTCTGATTATGAAGTAAATGATTTGGAGGTTTTAAAAAAATTGGGGCTGTTGAAGAAAAAGGGTTCAGATAAAATTGAGGGAATTTTGTTTAAGAATGTTCTGCTGGATGTAGGTGAACGTTTGGGAAATATTTTAGGGGCTGCTGTGGATATAGGAACTACTGGTATATCTGCTTATCTGATAGATTTGGAAGATGGACGGGTGTTAAAAAGAGTTTCGGGGTTGAATCCACAGACGAAATATGGGGGAGATGTGATTTCAAGGATAAATTATTCCATGGAAAATGAAGGCGGAAGTGAAGTCTTAAGCAGGTGTATAAGAGAAAAAATCGATTACATGATTGGAGAGCTTGTAGGTAAAAATTATAAAAGGAATGAAATCTACAGGGTTTCAATAGCTGCTAATACTACGATGCTTCATTTGTTTTTAGGAGTCAAAGCCGATTCAATAGCTGTGTTTCCCTATAAAGCCGTATTTTTGAATATGCTGAATTTAAAGGCAGGAGAGCTTGATATACATATAAACGGGCGGGGATTTGTGACAGTTCTCCCCTCGGCTTCGCCATATATAGGTGCAGATATAATCTCGGGAATTGTAGCTGTGGATTTTTATAGGAAAACTGCCCCGTCCTTATTCATAGATATTGGGACCAATGGAGAAATAGTTGCTGTATATGGCGGAAAAATGGTAGCTTGTTCCACAGCTGCAGGGCCGGCACTTGAGGGGATGAATATCGACTGTGGAATGAGGGCCGAACAGGGTGCCATAGATAATTTCAATATAAATGAGAATTATGGGATAAATTACACTACTATAGGGAATAAAGAGGCATCGGGAATTTGTGGCAGTGCACTCTTGGACATCGGGGCAGCTTTTTTGGAAAGGGGTATAATAACTAAAACCGGTAGATTTAACAGGACGCTTCCGGAAAAAATCAGAGACAGGCTTTCTGGAAAAAAATTCTATATAACAGACAGAGTATTTATATCCCAGAGAGACATAAGACAAATTCAGCTGGCAAAAGGGGCCATATGTTCGGGCATGGAAATGCTTTTAAAAGAAATGGACATAGATATAAAGAATATAGAGGAAATAGTTATAGCAGGTGCTTTTGGTTATCATATTAATGCAGAGAGCATAAAGAAAATAGGACTTATTCCAAAGGGATTTAGAGGAAACATAAGCTTTGTGGGAAACTCCTCTGTAGAAGGTGCAAGAATGGCCATCGTAAATAAAGACAAGCTTCATAAAATGAATGAAATAAGAAAGAGTATAGATGTAGTGGAGCTGTCTTTAAAAGATGATTTCCAGGACTATTTTATAAAAGCATTGAATTTTTAGAAATTTTGGGGGTGGTTTTATGGAATATACCATTGATTTTAAATGTGTGAATGATAATTATGACGACATAACTGAAGAAGCAGTACAAAAGAGCGGTGTCAGCTTTCCAGAAGTACACTACAGCGGTGAAGACATGGCCAAACTTGCGAAGGCTGTAAGGATATGCGATAGAGATACTATGTCCATGGTTCCCTTTTGTATGACTGTAGAGGCAGAGGCCTTCGGGGCGGACATAAAAATGGGCGATATGAAAAAAGGACCCAGAGTTTCAAATTATGTATTTAAAAATATGGAGGATTTTGAAAAGATAAAACCTATTGATTTAAATAAAGGAAGGATTAGCCAGGTATTGAAGGCTGTAAAAATTTTAAGCAGCAGCGGGGAAAAAACTGCATTGGCTGTCCAGGGACCTTTTACCATAATGAGTTCATTGACAGATCCGAGAACATTTTATAAAGCTATTAGAAAAGATAAAACTTTGGTAGATGACTTTATGGAGGTGATCATAGACGGTATAGTTGCCTTTGCGGAAGCTGGAATTAAAAGTGGGGCAAATATAATTTCATTTGGCGATTCAGCAGGAACTTTAGATATATTGGGACCCAGGGTATATAAAAATTACAGCGGAAGATATAGTTATGAAGTTTTGAAAAGATTATATCCCAAATTACAAGGTGCAATTGTACATTTCTGCGGCATTACTTCAAGTTCCATGGACAATGGAGGATTTGTAACATCACAGCCTGTTGAGGTTGAAAATGGAATTACCTATGGAGAGGCGCTCAATTACATAATAGAAAATAGGAAGGATATAAAAATAGTAGGACATAATTGTATGAGAAAAACTTCAGTTAAAATGAAAGAACCTATAATTTGGAAGATAAATTTATAATAAATAGATTTAAGGGAGAGGATATGAATGAGCATTAAAGAAGACTTATTAAAGGAACTGTCAAATTCTGTAGTGGATATGGAGGAAGAAAAGGCGGTAAAAGCATCCCAAAAATGGGTGCAGGAGGGCTTAAAAGCTTATGATGCCATAGACAAGGGGTTATCTGACGGCATGAACAGGGCAGGAATTTTATACGAGCAGGAGGAGTACTATATACCGGAACTTTTGATGTGTTCAGATGCCATGTATGCAGGTCTTGGTGTATTGAGACCGCACCTTGATAAAAATGAGGAAAATAATAAACATAAAGTTGTAATAGGAGTTGTAGAGGGAGATACACATGATATAGGTAAAAACCTTGTAAAGATAATGATGGAAACCGAGGGGTTTGAAGTTATAGATTTGGGAAGGGATGTACCACCTGCGGATTTTGTAAGTAAAACAAAAGAGGTTGGGGCTGATATAATAGCTTTATCCACTCTTATGACCACCACTATGGACGGTATGGATCAAGTTATAAAATTGTTGAAAAGTGAAGGTATAAGGGACAAAGTAAAGGTCATGGTAGGTGGAGGACCTATTTCGCAGAGTTTTGCAGACAAAATAGGAGCTGATATATATACTACGGATGCATCAAAGGCTGCTAAGACAGCAAGAAAATTGTTTGAATCAAAATCTTCCCTGTCAAAAGGCGGTGTTTTAAGTGAAAGATAAAATGACTCCCAAAGAGAGAGCTGAAGCCCTGGCGAAGGGAGAAGAAGTTGACAGGCTGCCCTGCAATCCAAATATAGCAAATGGAGTTGCCCGTGTCTATGGCTGCAGGATATCTGACTTCAATACAAGTGGAAAAGCTATAGCTGAAGCCCAGATAGCTTCTTACAGGAGATTTGGCATGGACAGTGTAAGGGTATTTACCGATCTTTATGTTTGGGCTGAAGCCATGGGGGCAAAACTGGTGCTCCCTGAGGATAATACAGCAGATTTGCTCGAGCCGGCTATAGAGGATGTTAAAGATATAGATAAGCTTAGAGTAGCAAACCCATATAAAGACGGTAGGCTTCCGGTTTTTATAGAAGCCATGAAATACCTGGTAGATGAGATTGGAGAAGAAGTTCCCTGTTCAGGCGGCATAGTTGGTCCTTTTTCAAATGCTTTCTTTTTAATAGGAGTGGATAAAATGACCAGACTTTTGTTGAAAAATCCCGAGGCAGTGCATAAATTATGCAGGATATCTCTTGAAAACTGTATAGAATATACCAAAATTATTATAGAAAACGGTCTCACGCCGACTATATCGGAGCCTTTGGCTTCCTGCACCGTGGTAAATCCAAAACATTTTAGAGAATTTTGTGCACCGTATTTGAGGGAACTTGTTGGATTTATAAAATCAAAGGGCTCTGGCTGTATACTTCATATATGTGGAAATACGAAAAAGATATGGAATGATGTTGGAGATATGGCAGAGGATGGAGTTACGGGTTTTAGCATGGACAATGTAGTGAGTCTTGCAGAATGTAGTGAAACTATTGGAGACAGGATGAAGATACTTGGGAATGTAGATCCCTCCGGTATAATGTATGCAGGGACTAAAAAGGATATAAGAAATGCAGTTGTAGAAGCTGTAAAAGAAGGGTACAATACTTCGAAAGGTTATGTGGTTATGTCCGGATGCAGCCTTCCGGTGGAGACACCTTTTGAGAATATACAAACTATGATGGATACTGTCAGAGAGATAGGTTATCCTGTAGATGAGGAAAAATTGGAAAATATGAAGGTAAAGTAGGTGTTTTTTATATGTTGACTCCAAAAAAACGTTTGAAAATGGTTTTAGAAGGACATAAAGTTGACAGACCGCCTTGTATATGTCCTGGTGGAATGATGAATATGGCAATTAGTGAAATTATGGATTTAACTGGATACAGCTGGCCGAGAGCACATATAGATGAAAAGTACATGGCAGGACTTGCAGCCGGAATTTACAAATACGGAGGATTTGAAAATGTTGGAGTTCCATTTTGTATGACTGTAGAGGCGGAAGCTATGGGAGCGAAAGTCTCATTGGGCGGCAAGATAAATGAACCTAGGATTGTCGGATATCCCATAAATTCAGTAGAAGATTGGCATAAGTTGAGGGATATAGATATAAACAGCGGGAGACCTAAAGTGGTCTTGGAGGCCATAAAGATTCTGAAGGAAAAGAATTTGCCTGTACCTATCATGGCAAATTTGACAGGTCCGGTAAGTGTTGCCTCTTCTCTAGTAGAACCTGAAATATTTTTTAGAGAAATTATCAGAAAAAAAGACAAAGCTCATGAATTTATGGAATTTATCGTAGATAATCTTGTGAAATTCGGGAGGGCACAGCTTGAAGCCGGTGCAGATTTACTTACCATATCGGATCCCAGCGGTACAGGAGAAATAATGGGTCCTAAAAATTTCAGAAATTTTACGCTTCCCTATTTGAACAAAATTGTAGATTCCTTGAAAAAATACACTGAATATGGCATCATAGTACATATATGCGGCAAATTGAAAAGTATATACTCTGAGTTAAATGAACTTCACAGCAATGCTGTAAGTTTTGATTCGATTACAAGTATAAAGCAGATGTGCAGCAATGTAAAAGATAAAGCCATAATGGGAAATATGAGTACATTTTCTCTTGAAAACGCGAGACCGGAGGATATCAGGAAAATGTGTTTTAATTGTATCAAATCGGGAGTGGATATACTGTCACCTGCTTGCGGAATAGGGCCTAGAACGCCCCTTGTAAATATAAAAGCTATGGTGAAAACTGCAAAGGATTTTAAGGAGCTGTATACTATATAAGTGAAATCTTTAATTGGGAGGTATTGATTTGAAAGGCAGATTTGTAATTGGAGTGGATCTAGGAGGTACGAAGATCAGCACTGCTTTAGTGAATTTGAGTGGAAAAATAATTTATCATAAAATCCTTCCAACTAATGTGGAAAGAGGAGAAAAAGCCATATTAAATACAGTGACAGTCCTTGTAAAAGATATGATGAAAAACTGCGAATTGAACATTAGGGAAATAAAAGGCATTGGAATCGGGGCTCCCGGACCTCTTGACTTAATTAAGGGCGAGATATTGTGCACTCCTAATTTGCCTTTTAAAAACTTTAATATTGTAAATCCGTTAAAAAGTGTGTTTGATCTGCCTGTTTATCTGGAGAACGATGCAAATGCTGCTGCATTGGGAGAATACATGTTCGGGGCGGGCAGAGGCAGCAAAAACATGATATTTATTACGGTTTCTACGGGGATAGGTGCAGGTGCGGTGCTCAACGGCAAACTGTATAGGGGAAATACTCAAAACGCCCTGGAAATTGGACATATGACTTTGGAAAAGGACGGTCCCATTTGCAACTGCGGCAACAGGGGGTGTGCAGAGGTACTGGCTTCAGGTACTGCAATTGCAAGGGAAGCAAAAAAGGTTATAGAAAGCGGGGCACCCACATCTCTTCGTAAATATGGAAGGATAACTGCTAAGGAAGTTTTTAAAGAAGCAGGTTGTGGAGATGTCAAGTCTGCGGAAGTATTGGATAGGGCATTGAATTATTTGGGAATATGTGTGGCCAATGTAATGAATTGTTTTGATCCGGAAGTTTTGATAATAGGCGGAGGCGTTTCAGAAGGCGGCAATATAGTTGTTGATAAAGTGAAGGAAGTAGTGGAAAAGAGATGCTTTAAGGTTATAAGTGAGAATACCAAAATACTCAGAGCAGAACTTGGAACCAATGCAGGTGTTATAGGGGCAGCTGCATTGGTTATATTGCAATCTAGAAAGTGTGATCCCTGATCTGTCCCCCAGTTTCTCCTATGACTTCTTTTAGTTTTTGAAGATTGAATGAATCGGAATCTATGACCACTTTGTAATTTGTATTTTCAATCTCCCTTAAGTTTCCAAATCCACCCGACATTGGACTTCCTGAAATAGACATTTTTTGAGATGAATCATTTGTGAATTTTCTGGAATTTATCACATTTGAAAAATTCATATCGGATTCTAAATTTGAATTCGTGTTGTATAGATCTATGTAATTGTCGTTTAAATCGACCATGGCATTTGGAAAACCTGCATTTTTTAATTTCTCCACTGCATTGTTTGCATTTTTTAGGCCATTATAATAAATTTCAACTCTCATTTTAAAATCACTCCCTGTAAAAGCAAAATATTGAGATTGAAATTATTTTTCCCACTTATATGAAAATTATTCAATATTCAAGAATCACCTGATTTTGAGTGTCTTATTTTATTGGCTTTCATATCTATATATTGAGGTGATTTTATTGAAGGCAAATGCTGTATTTGAAGGTGGGGGTATAAAGGGAATAGGACTCATAGGTGCCGTGTGTTATTTTGAAAAAATGGGGTACAGGTGGAATGAATTTGCAGGAACTTCTGCAGGGGCGATTATAGCTTCACTTTTGGCTGTGGGATATAGAGGTGAAGATCTCAAGAACATAATGATGAACCTGGATCAAAAAATGTTCTTCAAGAAAAGGGATATCTGGAAGATCTCCATGCTAAAAAATACTATTTCACTTTTCAAGGATAAAGGTATATACTCGTCTAAGGCTGTAGGAAGATATATTGAGGAGCTTTTATTGAGAAAGGGAAAGGTAACTTTTGAGGACATAAGTGCGGGCAATAAGTCACCCCTTAAAATAATAGCTTCTGATATAACTAAAAAATCCATGCTCATACTTCCGGATGATCTGGTGAACTATGGAATAAATCCTATGAAATTTAAAATAGCAGATGCAGTGAGGATGAGTATCAGTATTCCGCTGTATTTTAAACCGGTGAAACTTCGTTATGGAAATAAATGCAGCTATATAGTCGATGGAGGACTGCTTAGTAATTTTCCAATATGGATATTCGATACAAAAGACGTTCCAACTTTGCCTACTATAGGTTTTAAATTGACCGAGAAGGAAGGCAGGGGCAGTAATTCAAAGAGAGAAGATTTTATTTCATATCTTTTTGATATAATGGGAACAATGCTCGACAAAGATGAGGAAGTCTATGTAAAGGACAAATATGCGGTGAGAACGGTGTTTATTCCCACCTTGGGCGTAAGAACGACTGAGTTTGATATATCCAGGGATATGAGATTGAAACTATTCGAATCTGGTTATAAAAGTGCCCGGAGATTTTTACACCTCTGGGATTTCAACAAATATATAAGAAAATATGTGGCCGAAAAATAAATTGTTGAATTATATTGCGATTGTGGTAATATTTATATATAATGTGGTAATATATATATGTAATGCTAAAGAAGGTTACGGTAATAAGGGGAGATAAGTATGAATTTTTATATTTATAATACTATGAGTAGAAAAAAAGAAAAATTTATTCCCATTTGCATGGGAAAAGTTGGAATTTATACTTGTGGTCCTACAGTTTATAATTATGCTCATATAGGGAATTTAAGAACCTATATATTTGAAGATCTACTGAAAAAATCTCTTGAATATGATTCTTACAGGGTAAAACATGTTATGAATGTAACGGACGTTGGACATTTACAATCCGATGCAGATACGGGAGAAGACAAGATGCAGATAGGAGCGGAGCGTGAAAATAAAACTGTATGGGAAATTGCAAAATTTTACGAGGATGCTTTTTTTAAAGACTGCAAGAAACTTAATATAAGAAGGCCTGATGTAGTCTGCAGGGCAACGGATCATATTCAGGATATGATAAATTTAATCAAGATATTAGAAAAAAAAGGATATACTTATGTGTCAAACGGCAATGTTTATTATTCGATCGATAAATTTAAAGACTATAATAAACTTGCACATTTGAGCATGGAAGAGCTCGAGGCTGGAAGCCGGGTGGAAGTTGATAAAAATAAAAAAAATCCGCTGGATTTTGTACTGTGGTTTACAAATTCTAAGTTTAAAAACCAGGTGATGCAGTGGGATTCACCCTGGGGAAGAGGATTTCCGGGATGGCACATAGAATGTTCTGCCATGTCATTGAAATATCTTGGAGATAGAATAGATATACATTGTGGTGGAGTAGATCATATACCGGTACACCATACCAATGAAATAGCTCAATCGGAAGCTGCGGTGGGCCATAAATGTGTTAATTACTGGATGCACGGAGAATTTTTGGTTACAAATGCGGGAAAAATGTCTAAGTCGAGTGGAGAATTTTTGACACTGTCAAAACTTGAAGAAAAAGGATTTTCACCCTTGGATTACAGATACTTTTGCCTTCAGTCGAGATATAGAAAACAACTGATATTCAATTATGATGCCCTCCAGCAGGCACATCTTTCCTATAATAAGTTAAAAGAAAAAATAGCTTCTATAATTTCAACTGTAGATGAAAGCGAAAGGGCAGATGAAAACTTGATAGACAGCTACAAGTCAAAATTTATGGAACAGATATGTGATGATTTAAATATGCCAAATGCATTTACAGTTCTATTTGAGGTTATGAAGGATGATGAGCTTACAAACAGGGAAAAGAAGATATTAATAGAGAGCTTTGATACTGTATTTTCTCTGGATTTGTTAAAATATGATGACAAACAGAATTTAAGAGGTATAGATGAAGATGAAGTAAATAGATTGATAACTGAAAGAAAGGAAGCAAGGGATAATAAAAATTGGTCTAAAGCTGATGAAATAAGGGATAAACTCAGTGATATGGGTATAGAAATATTGGATTCGAAAAGTGGAACTACGTGGAGGGTAAAAAGATAAAAAGTACATTATTTTGCTTTTCATTGGATATAATATGAGAGTTAATCCATTTACAGTTTCAAAAGAGGAGATGTTTTTGTGGAAAACCCGAGAGAAATTTTAAAAGATTGTAATGAGGGCTTTGCTGAATTTAACAAGACCAATGCTGAACAGATGGGGGCTTTTTCAAGCTCAATGGGAGTTCTGTTCAAAAAAGGGTCCCTGGATGTAAAGACAAAGGAACTTATAAGTGTGGCCATAGGTATATATAACAGGTGCAAGTACTGCATTGTGGGCCACTCTTATAAGGCACTTAAAGCAGGCGCTTCCCCTGAAGAGATAATGGAAGCTGCCATGGTAGCTGTGGCCTTTGGTGGGGGACCCTCCATGGCTTATTCAGTTACACTTCTTAGAAAGTCCCTTGAAGAGTTTAAATCGGATTTCAGTTAGACAATTTTGGAACATAGCAGAGCACTGCCGGATGTCAGGTTATTTTGACTGTACTGCGGCAGTGCTTTTTTGATTCTGAATTCCTGTTTCAGATATATAAATATATAAAAAATAACTGTAAAATGTTATAATGAACTTTTCATATAAGTATAAATAAATATAACTAATACAGAGGTTATAATATGAAATGGTTTATTAACGTATATAAGATTAAGAAAAAAACTATTTTACTGTTTTTAGCTTTATTCTACATAATTGTTTTGCTTTGTTTTGGAATTGTCTATTGGGACATTGCAAACCGGTCAAATGGGGAATTTTTTATATTTCAGGATGACATAAATATAGATAGGAAAATAAATATGTTTGAAAGGGATCTGGATATTGAAATGTGCAGCAGTGAGCTCAAAAACAGCATAAAAAGCTTATTGCTGTCAAATGAATATAAAAGACCTGTTGCAAAACTGGAGTTTGTAGATGATTCCAATCCTCTTGTCAATGTATTTTCTTTTGAAAAAGTTCTGGGGGGAGAGTGGGCCAATTATTATTATCTATTGTTTAAAAATGAAGGAATCACACATATTGCCGTGGAAAATTTAGGCCCCAATAAAATAAGTGGAAGATTTGACAGCTATAGAATAAAGGTGGATTTTTATAAGATAGATGGGAACCCAAAATTAAAAAGTTTTAGGATTTATACAAGAAGTTTCAGTAATGATTTTAAAAAGGTATGCACTCGATATATGTGGGTAAATGAATATCCGGTACTCTACAGTGGATTTCCCGGAAACGGATATTTTTATTATCCCTTGAATTTTTATTTTCCGGAACTTGTTAAAAATTCCATATCATTTCTGGACGACAGCCCTTTGGTACTCAAGTCGGTAATGAATGAAAAACTCAGATACCCCCTGTGGAATTTTATGTATTTCAGTGCAGTGACCATGACTACATTGGGATATGGTGACATTGTACCAAATTCCACAATAGTGCGTATTTTGGTTATGATTGAAACTATAACCGGTGTAACTATAGTTGGAATGTTTGCATCATGTCTGTTCTGGAATCGGGGATGAAAATGCATTTAGACGTTTTAAAGATGCAGCTAATTTATAATGACTTTAAATTAGAATTTAGGGGGAAGTCAAGATGACAAAATTAGTGGAGTGTGTTCCAAATTTTAGTGAAGGCAGGAATGTAAAAATAATTGAGAATATTGTGGATGAGGTTAGAAAAATTGAAGGTGTAAAACTTCTGGATTATTCTTCGGACAAAGATCATAATAGATCAGTGGTAACTTTCTTGGGAGAACCTGATAAGGTGGAAAGTGCTGCCTTTAATCTCATAAGGAAAGCAGCCGAACTTATAGACATGAGAAAACATAAGGGTGCGCATCCTAGGATGGGTGCAACGGATGTGGTACCTTTTATACCAATTAAGGATGTTTCCACGGAGGAATGCGTGGAAATTTCAAGAAAATTGGGTGAAAAAGTGGGAACTGAACTGGCAATACCTGTTTATTTATATGAAGATGCTGCCAGCTGTCCCGAGAGAAGAAACTTAGCGGATATAAGGAAGGGTCAGTATGAGGGATTTTTCGAGAAAATAAAAAAGCCCGAGTGGAAACCGGATTTTGGACCTCAGAAGATGAATGTGAAAAGCGGGGCAACAGTTATAGGAACAAGACTTCCACTTGTGGCATATAATGTAAATTTAGGTACTGATGATGTAGGGATTGCAAATGCCATAGCGAGAAAAGTTAGATACATAGGAGGGGGCCTCAGGTACGTTAAAGCTGTGGGCGTAAAGGTGACTGAAAGAAATATAGTACAGGTATCCATGAATCTGGTGAATTATGAAAAGACACCTGTATATTCAGCACAGGAAATGGTCAAAATGGAGGCAAAAAGGTATGGAGTACCTGTAATAGGCAGTGAGGTCATAGGATTGGTTCCAATGAAAGCTCTTATAGATTGTGCAAAATACTATCTTCAAATAGAGAATTTTGACATGAGTCAGGTATTGGAATCCAGATTGTATGAATAGAGCTGTATTCTAATAAGGATGATTTTCAGCGGCTGCCGAAAATCATCCTTACTTTATATCTGTACTTTCAGCTTTGGATTTTAGCTTTAAAAGCACATCGATCTCATAATAATCCAGAGATCTTTTTAAATATTCAATACCGCTTTTACAGTAATAGTCTATATTTTGACAGAGATATTTTTGAAAAATGGAATTTAACCCTTTATTTTCCATCATTTTTATTCTGATTGATGCCTTAATGCTGTATACAAGTCCTATTTCATGGGGGCTTTTTAACATTTCTGAATGAGTATGGGCGGCTTTTAAATAATTTAATGCCGCGTCAAAATTTCCTTCATCTATTTTAATTAAGGACATGAAAGCTTCCGCTACGGAACGTCCCCAGACCAAATCAAAGTGGTTGTATATTTTGAGGGATCTGCTGAAATATTCCTTTGCAAGGGTGTAGTTTCCCATGTCAAAAGCTGCTTCACCTGCATTGATATTGAATATTGCACTGGTTGAAGTTATCTTTTTTTTCTCACATATCTTAATGGCTTTATTATAGTAGTCTATAGCTTGCGGGAACTTCGTGGAATATCTTCTTATTTCACCTATATAATTATAGGCGGCTGCTATGTTCAGTGCATATTTGTCAGATACCGAATCATTTCTTTCAAGTATGTCTATGGATTTATTCAAGAGCTTTTCCGCTTCTGTGTAATTTCCGCACATATTGTTGTAAAGTGCCTTTAACCTGAAAAGTACGGCTTTTTCATCTTCATAGGCTTCAGATACTGCAATATCAAGTGCCAAATTTACGTACAGTATCATGTCCTTTACATCATAGGTTTGTATACAGTAGTAGATCATCTGTTTATAACCTTCAAGGGCATAATTGACATTTTCTATCTGAAGTGCCTTATCTATCATGCTTTTTATTATTGAAGTACCTTCTTTGTATTCTCCCACCCGGATTAAATATCTTCCCTTCATGTGAAGAAATGTGATTTCCAGCAGTGTAGTTTCTTTGGAATCGGTTTGACTTTTAATTTTATTCAAAAGCTTTTCTGTTTTGTTCATGCTGTTTAGAGCCTTTTCATCGCTAAAATACAAACTGCTGTATTTGGTGTTATTGTAATAGAGTACCGGAAAAAGTTCATGGCTGAACCCAAGATATACATTTAGACTTTTCATTATATATTTAAGCTTTTTCACATAATTGCCGGCATTTGAAAAATGGTATATCAGTTTGTAATATATGTTTAAATCGTTTTTATTGCCGGAAAGGCTTTTTTCGAAGATATTTCCTATTTTGTTGTGCAGTATTTTTTTCCTTGCCATAGATTGATTTGAATATATAAACTCTCTTAATTTCTGGTGAGTGAACTTTAAATTTATATTATTCTCACCTAAGGCTTCTGTAAGTATAAATTTGTCCTCCAGCTCCTGAAGCATGTCCATTATTTCCAATTCGTCTTTATGCATTAATTTTACCAGTATATAAAGAGGGGTTTCATCGAAAAACATAGAGCATATATTTAAAATTTTTCTTCCGTTTTCAGATACATCCAGATATCTGCTCTTTAGTATGTCCTGCATTTTTGAGGACATTATATTTATATTTCCATTTGATTTTATTATATTCATGTATTCAGTTAAAAAAAATAGATTTCCTTCTGTTTCATTATAAATTTTTTTGACCATTTTTTTACTCAGATTGTGATTTGGAAGAGCTTGTTTTATAAAATTTTCAGTCTCTTTAAATCCGAGCCTGTATAGTTCAATGATTTTTATCTTGTCATGCATTTTCATTGAAGTAATAAATTTATCCAGTTCTTCATTCCTTTCTTTTCTAGAGGTGGCAAGCAAAATTATATTTTTATTTTTACTTAAGATTATGCTGCCTAAAAGTGACAAACTCATTGAATCGATCCACTGGATGTCTTCAAATACAAGCAGAATTTTTTTCCTACTGCCGAGATTTTTGAAAACATTTTCTATGGTATTTATAATGACCTCGTATTTTAAACTGTTGTTGCTTTCTATAAGTTTTGAATCAATGGAACAGTTTTTGCTAAATTGTGGGAAAAAGCTGCCTATTATGTTTTCATATCCCTGGGGCAGAGCTATTTTATCTGATTCGATTATTTTTGCCAGGTTTGATATTATGGAATTCCACGGCTTTAGTATATATTCCTTTTCAAATTGATAACAGCATGTTTCAAAAACATATATGCTGCTTCCAGTTATATTTTCCAGGAATTTTTCCTTTAGTTTCGTTTTACCGATGCCGGCCTCTCCCAATATTAAAACAGATTTAGTTTCTATGTTGTTGATGAACTTAAAATAATTTGTCTGGAGAAATTTTAATTCACCGCGTCTTCCAAAGAAAAATTTTTGATGCTTTAGGTTGCTGTGTGTGTATCCTATTTTATTTAGAATTTCCTTGAATAACTTTTTTGTTTCTCTGGAAGGTTCTATGTTTAATTCACTGTTTAAAATTTCTGAGAGTTTGTTATAGGTTTCAACGGCTTTGTTCAATTTGCCCTCGTACATTAAACTGTACATTAATTTTCTGTAGGAATCTTCATCAAATTCATCAGTTCTTATGAGCATTCTACAGTAATTTTCAATTTTATCGTAGTTCTTGTTTTTTTCCTCCAGGGATATTTTTGACTTAAGTCTCCGTATATATATATGCTGCAGGTATTCTCTGTATTCAATCAGCCAATTTTGAAAACTTTCCGCATTTTTTACGTAAAATCCGGATAAAAAAGGTGCCGTATACAGTCCGATTTCATTTTTATCTTCTAAAAAGTCAATCACGTCAGATTTTATAACTATGTGTGGATTTATCATGACAGTTGATTTCCTCGGCGATATCAATACCTCAAAATTAAATGTTTTTTTTATTTTATACAGGGCATTTCTTAAATTTTTCTTAGCGTTACTTTCTTCTTCCTCGGGCCAGAAAAGGCCGGCCAGTTTATCTCTTGTACATTCTTTATTTATAATTAAATAACAAAAAAGAGCCTGTGCTTTATTATAGGGAAATAGGATTTTTACATGGTTCATATTCACTTCAAAATTACCAAACATTTTTATATTTATAATATTCACTATACATCCCTTCCTTTTAGTAGGCAGACTATTTAAATATATTATAACATAGTATTTGCATGGAATTAAATATAAAACGTCTTCAATATATGAAAAATACAGAATTTTAAAAATCAAATTTTAATTTGTATTGACTTTCTGGAGATGCATTTAAGGTAGCATATAAATAGATGAAATTGATACAATATTTAAATAATTGAATATCATTTTCATATATGTACAATTTAGTCTTACAGGAGGTAAATATTATGATTGATAATGCGGATATCAGCAGTGCTATGACCGTAAAATTAGATGATGAACTGCCTGAAATGCCCAAATTTGTGGAAGGAATAAGGAGAGCTCCGGATAGGGGATTTAATCTGACAAAATTACAGACTGAAACTGCCCTAAAAAATGCTCTGAGATATATTCCTCCTAAATACCATGAGAAATTGATACCGGAATTTTTAAAAGAGCTGACTACAAGGGGAAGAATTTATGGATATAGATTTAGACCTGAAGGTAGGATCTATGGAAGACCAATCAATGAATATAAAGGAAATTGCGTAGAAGGTAAAGCTTTTCAGGTTATGATAGACAACAATCTGGATTTTGAAGTCGGACTGTATCCTTATGAACTTGTTACTTATGGTGAAACGGGAAGTGTATGTCAAAACTGGATGCAGTACAGGCTTATAAAAAAATATCTTGAAGTTATGACCCGGGATCAGACCTTGGTTGTGGAATCCGGCCACCCTCTTGGACTTTTCAGATCAAAACCTGAAGCACCCAGAGTTATAATAACAAATGCACTCATGGTGGGTATGTTTGACAACGAGAAAGATTGGGAAGTTGCGGAGGAAATGGGTGTAGCAAATTATGGACAGATGACTGCCGGCGGTTGGATGTATATAGGACCGCAGGGAATAGTTCATGGAACTTTCAATACTCTGTTAAATGCAGGGAGGCTTAAACTTGGCATTCCAAACGATGGTGATTTAAGCGGCCATTTGTTTGTAAGTTCGGGACTTGGAGGAATGAGCGGCGCCCAGCCCAAGGCTATAGAGATAGCAAGGGGGGTTGGAGTGATAGCTGAAGTTGACAAGTCCAGAATAGATACAAGACTCGAGCAGGGATGGGTTAAAAAGTGTTCTTCTGATTTAGATGAAATATTCAAGATTGTAAAGGATTATTTGGAGAGAAAAGAGAGCATATCTATTGCCTACTGTGGAAATATAGTTGATCTGCTGGAATATATAGTCAAAAACAATATAAAGGTTGATCTTCTGTCAGATCAGACTTCCTGTCATGCCGCCTATGAAGGAGGATACTGTCCCCAGGGAATCAGCTTTGAAGAAAGGACAAGACTTCTTGCAGAAGACAGGGGAAAATTTAGAGAATTAGTGGATAAAAGTTTGCGGCGTCATTTTGAACTGGTGAAGTGTCTGGTTGGCAGGGGAACTTATTTCTTCGATTATGGAAATTCTTTTATGAAAGCTGTATATGATGCAGGCGTTAAGGAGATATCCAAAAATGGAGTAGATGAAAAAGATGGTTTTATATTCCCTTCTTATGTGGAAGATATAATGGGACCTCAGCTCTTTGACTATGGTTATGGGCCTTTCAGGTGGGTCTGCCTGAGTGGGAAAAAAGAGGATTTGGTAAAAACCGACAGTGCCGCAATGGAATGTATAGATCCGAACAGGAGATATCAGGACAGGGATAATTATAACTGGATAAGGGATGCTGAAAAAAATCAGCTTGTAGTTGGTACACAGGCCAGAATACTGTACCAGGATGCCCAGGGAAGAATAAACATAGCGCTGAAGTTCAATGAAATGGTCAGAAAAGGCAAAATAGGACCTGTTATGATTGGCAGGGATCACCATGATGTAAGTGGAACGGATTCTCCTTTCAGAGAGACTTCCAATATAAAAGACGGCAGCAATGTGATGGCAGATATGGCTGTTCAATGTTATGCAGGAAATGCTTCCAGAGGAATGAGCCTTGTATCACTTCACAATGGAGGGGGAGTAGGTATAGGAAAAGCTGTAAACGGCGGTTTTGGCTTAGTGCTGGACGGAAGTTTCAGAGTGGATCAAATCATCAGATCAGGGATAAATTGGGATGTGATGAGTGGAGTTTCAAGACGTTCGTGGGCAAGAAATGAACATGCTGTTGAAACCGCAGTGCAGTTTAACAGGGATAATACGGGTACGGATCACGTAACTCTTCCATATTTGGCAGATGAAAAAGTTGTAAGAGATGCAGTAGATAAATTATTTTAATAAATACTTGTTATTAACTGATAAGAAGGAGATAATTATTATGATAATCAAAAATATAAGCTGTCTTGTTACCTGTGGGGGAAATTGTCCCAAGACAAAAGAAAATCTAAAAGATGCAGGCATAGTTAATAATGGATATATAATTGTAGACAACAATAGAATAGCAGAAGTTGGCAGCGGAGATGGATATAAAAAATATTTGGGAAGCGGCAGGATTGTAATAGACGGCGGCGGTAAGACTGTCACACCGGGACTTGTAGACAGTCATACCCATGTTGTATACGCCGGATCAAGGGAAAAAGAACTTTCCCTAAAACTCAGGAATGTAAAGTATATTGACATACTCAAAGCTGGAGGGGGTATACTCAGTACTGTAAATAGTGTAAGAAAGACTCCAATAGAGAGAATTGAAAATGAAACAAAAAGCAGGTTGGATACAATGCTTCTTCATGGAACTACTACTGTTGAAAGCAAGTCTGGGTACGGCCTGGATTTTGAAAATGAGATAAAGCTGCTTCAGGTAAACAAAAATTTAAACGGCAAACATCCTGTTGATATAGTATCTACCTATTTAGGGGCACATGCCGTTCCGGAAGAATTTAAGGATAATAGGGGAGCTTATATAGATTTAATGATAAATTCTGTAATTCCCTATGTGAAAGAGCATGAACTGGCGGAATTCATTGACTGTTTTTGTGAAAAAGGGGTATACACTACAGGAGAGGCGAAAAGAATTTTAGAGGCCGGGAAAAAAGCCGGACTCAAGGCCAAGATACATGCGGATGAAGTTGAATCCGTATCTGCAGCGGAACTAGCCGGTGAAATAAAGGCAGTATCTGCAGAACACCTGGTATCTGCTTCTGACAATGGCATAAAGTCTTTGGCTGAAAACGGAGTGGTTGCAGTACTCCTGCCAACAACATCATTTTATTTGATGTTAAATAAATTTGCAAGGGCTAGAAAAATGATAAAAGACGGGGTTATAGTAGCCCTGGCTACGGATTGCAATCCAGGCACTTCACCAACGGAATCCCTTCAGGCAACCATGACTTTTGCATGCTTTGGACTTAAAATGCTGCCTGAAGAAATAATAAATGCCATGACTATAAACGGTGCTGCTGCAATTTCAAGGGAGAATGAAATAGGAAGTATTGAAGTCGGGAAAAAAGCTGATATAACTGTATTCGATGCTAAAAATTTGGATTATCTTATATACCATTTTGGTGTAAATGCAGTTGATACTGTAATAAAAAACGGAAAAATTGCAGTGGAAAAGGGAAAATTAATGTATTAATTTAGGAGGCAGTTATGTTACAGGATCTTAATTTGAGGGAATTTATAGATGAATTAGCTTCAAAGTCGCCTGCACCTGGAGGAGGAAGTGTTTCGGCTCTTGCAGCGGCTTTGGCCAGTGCGCTGACCGGCATGGTATTTAATCTGACAATTGGGAAAAGAGAATATCTGAAATATGAAAACGTATTGAGAGGTACCATCGACTCTTCTATGCATCATATGAATTTATACAGTAAAGAATTTTTGACTTTTATGGAGAAAGATACGGAATCTTTCATGTCCTTGATGAGAGCTTATAAGATGCCTAAAAATACAAAAGAAGAGGTAAAATTGAGGGAAGACGCCATAAGGAGAGGGAACAGCAAGTCGCTTGAGGTTCCTCTTCGAGTGGCTGAAAATGCCTGCAGGCTGTACCCATATATATTTACTGCTGTGAATTATGGAAATAAAAATGCAATTTCAGATGCGGGAGTGGCGGCTTCCCTGGTGGAAACTGCAGTAGAAGGTGCGGTTCTCAATGTAAAGATTAATATCCGGAATATAAAAGATGAAAATTACAAGGAAAATTTAAAGAGCAAATGCAGTTGCCTGCTGAAAGAGAGCAGGCAGGAAAAAGAAAAAATAATGGAAATTGTAGAGAGTAAATTGGATTGACATTTAACTCACAAGTATTAAAATCACAAGGGGGAAATGAAAATATGGAAATTGTTACTCTAAATGGTGAAAACCTTACTATTGAAGATATTATAAATGTTGCCTACAATGATTATGCAGTTCATATAACTGAGGAAGTCAGAGAAAAAATAAATGATTCAAGAAAGGTAATAGATGGCATAGTAAGCAGAAATGATGTAAAATATGGAATTACTACAGGATTTGGAAAATTCTCTGATGTAGTTATAACGGGAGAGGAGTGCAAAACACTTCAAAAGAATTTGATAATGTCACATTCCTGCGGATTCGGGCGAAAATTTCCCAGAGAAATAGTGAGGACGATAATGCTGCTGAGAGCAAATAATCTGGCAAGAGGATATTCCGGAATAAGGCTGAGCGTTTTTGAGACACTGCTGGATATGCTCAATAAAGGAGTACATCCGTCTATTCCTGAGAAGGGTTCTTTGGGAGCCTCCGGTGATCTTGCACCTCTTGCACATATGGTGCTGCCCATGATAGGTGAGGGGGAAGCTGAGTTTAAAGGAGAGATTTTGCCGGGAAAAGATGCTATGGAAAAAGCCGGCATACCTACAGTTGAATTGGTGGCCAAAGAGGGGCTTGCACTCATAAACGGGACTCAGGTAATGACTGCAGTTGGTTCTCTGGCATTGTATAAAGCCATAAATCTTTTAAAAGTGAGTGATATTACGGCAGCTCTTACTATGGAAGCTTTAAGGGGAGTTCGGGATGCATTTGATTTGAGAACACATAAATTGAGGCCCCACAGAGGTCAGATTCAAACAGCTAAAAATATAATTGCTTTGACGGAAGGCAGTACCTTTATGACTGACCAGGGTGACTTGAGAGTGCAGGATGCCTATGCCCTGAGGTGTGTGCCGCAGGTTCACGGAGCCAGTAAGGATGCTGTAAATTATGTTAAAGAGGAAGTTAAAATAGAGATAAATTCTGTTACGGATAATCCTATTATATTTGATAATTCAGACGTTATATCCGGAGGGAATTTTCACGGTGAACCTATGGCGTTAAGCTTTGATTTCCTTGGAATTGCAGTATCTGAAATAGCCAATATATCGGAGAGAAGACTGGAGAGACTGATAAACTATCAGCTAAACGATCTGCCGCCATTTTTGGCGAAAAATGGGGGGCTTAATTCCGGATTTATGATTACACAGTATGCAGCGGCGGCTCTGGTATCGGAAAATAAAATACTTGCCCATCCTGCTTCTGTGGATTCCATACCTTCATCGGCGAATCAGGAAGATCACGTTAGCATGGGCACTATTGCCGCTAGGAAAGGCCTGGAAATTGTAAACAATACGGCCAGGGTGCTGGCGACGGAACTTATGGCTGCATGTCAGGCCATAGATTTCAGAAAGGGGCTTAAATTGGGGAAAGGTACTGAAGAAGCCTATAAGGCAGTGAGAAACAAAGTGGATTTCATAGAAAAAGATAAAATAATGTATAAAGATCTTGATAAGTGCGAGGGGCTTGTGACAAGCGGAGAACTTTTGAGATCAGTTGAAGAGAAAGTGAAACTGGAAATATAATATAAAAATAGGAGGAATTATATGTGAATCTGTTAAGAAAGAAAACCGTAGAAGATTTTAGGGTTTCTGTGAAAAAAAGTGGGCTTAAGAAAGGATTGAGTTCTCTTGATCTTGCGGCTTTGGGAATTGGTTCCATGGTGGGAACCGGTGTTTTTGTATCCATAGGTCAGGGGGCACAACTTGCAGGCCCTGCCGTTATAATTTCATTTACCGTAGCTGCTATTACAAGTGCCCTCTGTGCACTTACTTATTCTGAACTTGCCACTATGTTTCCGGTGGCTGGAAGTACTTATTCCTATTGTTATGTGGCTTTCGGGGAGATAATTGCATGGATCATAGGATGGAATCTGATGCTGGAATATCTTGTTTCCGGGGCGGCAGTTGCCTCTGGGTGGTCTGGAACTTTTGTAGGGGTGTTGAAAACCTACGGCATCAATTTACCCCACCAGCTTACTAATTCTCCACTGGCAGGCGGCATAGTGGATTTGCCTTCCATCATAATCGTGGGCATCATAACATGGGTACTGTATATTGGAGTTACTCAAAGTTCCAAGGTGAATGATATTATAGTTGTTATAAAAGTATCCGTGATACTGATATTCATATTTATAGGTATGACTCATGTAAATCCTGCAAATTATCATCCTTTTGCACCTTACGGATTCAAAGGTGTAATGTCCGGTGCAGCTATCATATTTTTTGCTTTTATAGGTTTTGATGCGGTATCTACTGGAGCGGAGGAAACAGCTAATCCAAAGAGGGATGTACCTATTGGACTTGCTATTTGTCTTGTAACAGTTATTATACTTTATATAGCTACGGCAGCTATTCTCACAGGGATGGTACCTTTTAAATCAATTGATTTAAATAATGCCCTTCCAAGTGCCTTGGCCAGAGTGGGTATAAACTGGGGATCCGCCTTGGTGGGTGTGGGAGCTATCATAGGAATGATTTCAACTATCCTTGTAATTTTATATGGACAGATTAGAATATTCATGGTCATGGCAAGAGACGGACTGCTTCCAAATGTATTCTCCAAAGTGAATGATAAACACAAGACTCCAGGTATGTGTACCGTAATAACTGGAATTGTAACTGCTGTAATATGTGGATTCCTGCCTTTGGAGGTAATCATAGATCTATGTAATATAGGTACGCTGTCGGCTTTCCTGTTTGTATCTATAGGGGTTATCGTACTTAGAAAAACCATGCCGGATGTTGAAAGAAAATTCAAATGTCCCGGAGTTCCATTTACACCCATTTTGACGGTGATATTCTGTGTGTACCTTATGCTTAATCTTCCAAGTGTAACTTGGATAAGGTTTGCAGTATGGACAGGAGCTGGGATTTTGGTGTATTTTATGTATGGCATGAGACATAGTGTATTGAATGACAGAAAACCTACTTTGGATAAGAATAAAAATTAATTTGGTATCATTAGGGGCTGTTGCACAATTAATTTGTGTAACAGTTCGTTTTTTTGCTTAAATATATGAAATGCAGGGCTCGAAAGCCCTGAAAATATTGTATAATTAATTTATGCAAAAAACAAATTATCAACATGAAAATTATACCGAAATAAGAAAATATTATCTTCCAGATGCCATAGAAGATTTATTTTACCAGCTTGTAAAACATTTGGAAAAAATTATAGAAGCCAATGCCAACCGTTACACTTTTGTATGGAAAAAAGTTGTGGCTAAAAATGAGAAAAAAATGTCTGTTAAAATACAAGCTTCTGTCAATAAAATAAATAAGTTTTATAAAACAAATTTTAGAGTAGAGAAATTAACGATAATAGACGATCCTAAATGGATCCTGAAATATCTTTATAAGAAAAAAGAAGCAGAGAATATTAAATTTGTACAAGAGCCTGGAGAAATAAAAAGATATATGTATCAAAAAAATTCATAAATGAGCGCCAGCTGTCATACGGAAATATAAAAACAGAGAGCTGTAAAACTACTTTAAAAAATAGTTTTACAACACTCCCTTTTTTAAATTTGCAAAGATAGATTTTTTATTTCGCACAGTGTGTTTACAAGGGAAAATACTATGACGGCCGCCAGATTTGCAGTGGCATTATCCTGATCAAATCTGGGCGATACCTCACATATGTCGAAACTCACCACTTTATTTGATTTTAATATATATTTGAGGTATTTCAGCACTATTTCAGGATCAAGGCCAAAGGACTGGGTGGCACTCACTCCGGGTGCATAGGATGAGGAAAAGACATCAGAACATGTTGTTACATAAATGTATTTGTGTTTTTCAATGAATTTGGATAGTTTATCCAGCACTTTTGGATTGGATTTTTCATTTATGTCTTTTGCAAGTATGTAATCAATTCCCAACCTGTCAGCCGTCTTGAAAAGCTCCAGTGTATTGCTGTGGATTTGGATGCCAATGCAAAGGTATGAATAGTTTATGTTTCTTGCAGTATTTATGTCATGTATTTGCCTGAACATGGTGCCTGAGCTTCCATAATTCTTATAAGGCCTTATATCAAAATGTGCATCGAAATTTATAATGCCTATGTCCGGTGAAGGATCAAATTTATCTAAATTCTTCAACATGCCTTTGTAGTTTCCCAGAGCTGTTTCATGGCCACCTCCAAGTACAATGGGAAAGAGATTCAAACCTAAAATTCTATATACTGCTTCTGCAAGTAGGTTTTGGCTTCTTCCAAGTGAAGAACCTTCACAATATACATCTCCACAGTCGAATAATCTTACATCTTTTGTAAAAAAGCAGGGAAGATTTGCCATCTCAAGCCTGATACTTTTAGGACCTTTGGAGGCACCGGTTCTGCCTTTATTTATTTTAACGCCCTCGTCACAGCAAAATCCGATAAGGCCAAATCCCAGTTTACCGGTATAAGGTTTTAAGTCGGGATTTCTTAAATCTATATTTTTAATCCATTGATGCCATCTAAAAGCATTGAAATCAGTTGTGCTGTCAATTCGTCCTTTCCAAATGGAATTATCGGTAGTTTTATAATTGAAATCAAACATAAAAATTAACCCCCTTTAATGTCACTATAAATATTTTACCTTAATTTAGACAATTATTCCAGAAAATAAAACTAATTTTTTTAATTAACATTATAAATATTATGTAAATTAAAAAATAAAGTAAACCAAAATAAGTATATAATATAATCAAGGAGTTGATAGAAATTGACTGAAAAGTTATTTTACAAAAATTCATATCTCAGTGAATGCAAATCTGAAATAATAGACATTATAGAAAAAAATGGGAAAATGGAAATTGTATTGGACAGAACCATATTTTACCCGGAAGGCGGGGGCCAGCCCTCTGATACAGGTACTATTGACGGTTTAAAGGTAAATTATGTATATGAAAATAATGGAATTATATATCACTGTATGGAAGATAAGCCCAAAAATAAATGTGTAATTTGTAAAATTGATTTTAAAAGGAGATTTGACTATATGCAGCAGCATTCCGGAGAGCATCTACTGTCTGGAGCGATATACACTTTATTCAACGGGCATAACAGGGGATTTCATCTTGGTGAAGAACATGTGACAGCAGACATTGATATAGAACCCATGGATAAAAATATGATAAAAAGAGTGGAAAATTTGGTAAACGAATATATTTACAGAGACCAACTTGTAGAAACGCATATGGTTTCAAGACATAAAAGTCTGGAATTTCCCTTGAGAAAAGCAGTAAAAAGAGGGGTGGAAAATGTGAGAATAGTTCAAATACCCAATATGGATTGCTGCCCATGCTGTGGAACTCATGTATCCAGAACTGGTGAAATAGGTATGTTAAAGATACTAAAAGCTGAAAAATACAAGAAAATGACACGGATATACTTTAAATGTGGAAACAGGACATTGCTGGAGTTTCAAAAAGAACATCAGATAGTCATGGATCTTGGCAGAAATCTGTCAACGGATATCCTTCATATAGAAGATAGGATAAATTCTGAAGAAAGTAAGATGGGGGAGCTCATAGCAGAAAATAGAGATATGAAGAAATCTTTGATAAGGTATGAAATTAAAAATATCATTGAAAACAAAATTTCGAATATAATTTTAAAAGGATATGATGATAAAAAATTTGAAGACATCAAATTGATAGCTTCTACTATTTTAGAAGAAGAACCTGAAAAATATATATTGATTTTGTATTCAGATAGGGATAAGAGAATATTGCTCGTGAATAATTTGAAAAAAGAAGTTGACTGTGGAAAATTATTTAAGGATAATATAGAAAATTTTAACGGTAAGGGTGGGGGAAATGTCAGCCAGGCCCAAGGAATTTTTTCAAATAGTGATGACATGGTAAATTTTTCAAATTTTCTTTATTCTAGTGTAGCATAAGTATAATTTAAGAAATTGGGTGAAATATTTGTATTTTGATAATGTGTTAAAGGATGTATTATTTCTGGCATTAATAGTGCAATTTTTTATATCCTTTATAAAGGGAAGATCTTTTAAAAAAGATCTTGGAAAAAATATTTTAAAATTAAAGTGGAGTACTGAGAAAAGAGAAATTTTATCTTTAATTTTTATAGGACTCGCAGTGTATATAGTTTATGTATTGATCACAGGTTATCTTTCAATACTTTCACTATTGATTATTTCCTATATATTGGTAAGCGTGTATGACTTTAGTAAAATAAAAATAATTACTTCAACTGGAATCGGTGAAAAAAGTTTTTACAGCGGCACATATTATAATTTCATTTATTGGAAAAAGATTGTTCAATGGAAGTGGATGGAAGGCAGAGGCAATATACTTATATATAAATCAAAAGATAAAAATGGCAAAATAAAAATAAGGGATTGGAAGGTGCTTCCTTCTGAAATAAAGAAAATAGAAGAATGTTTTTCTAAAAACGTCTTTATTTCAGAGGACTAATTAACTGTGGTTGTTGTATCCATATATTATATCCTTGATAACTTCTCCGCCTATTATCATTCCTGCCACAGGAGGTACAAAGGAATTGCTTGCAGGTATCTGACGTTTGGCGAGACATTTCTTGGAGCCTCCCACACATACACATCCTTCTTTACAAGTTACAACCTCGCCAATTCTGGGTTTTAGAGGAACTTCTTCAGAATATAGAACTTTTAAATCTTTCACACCTCTTCTTTTCAGTTCCCGACGCATTACTTTTGCCAGAGGGCATATTTTTGTATCATATATGTCTGATATTTTGAATTTAGTTGGATCCATTTTATTTCCGGCACCCATGCAGCTTATTATATTTACATTGTTGGCCTTGCACCAGAGTACCAGGGATATTTTAGAAGACACAGTGTCCACTGTATCAACGACATAGTCTGTATTATCCGGTATGATCCTGCTTATGTTGTCATTTTTTACAAAGGTGCGGTAGGTTTCCACCTTGCAGCGTGGATTTATACTCATGACTCTGTCTTTCAGAACATCTACTTTATATTTACCTATTGTATGAAAATTAGCCTGTATTTGTCTATTTATATTAGTAAGACATACAGTATCGTCGTCTACAAGTACTACATGGCCTATACCACCTCTGACGAGTGCTTCAAGAGTAAAGCCGCCTACACCACCCAGTCCGAATATCACCACAGTACTTTCTCTTAATTTTTGCAGAGCTTCTGTACCAATTAACAGCTCAGTTCTTGAAAATGCATGTTGCTTCATTTAATTATCTCCTCTTAATTGTACATATATTTTAATTGCATCAATAAAATTATATAATTTTGAGCTCCTTTAAGCAACTGGGATGTTGAATAGTAAGTTACAATAAATTATAATTAAATATATATAAAAGCATGCACAGCATGCGGGCAGGAGGGTATTTAATAATGAAAATAGGTTTGTGCCAGATGATGATTTCAAAATCAAATAAAATGGACAATCTAAAAAGAGCTCAGTATATGATTCATGAAGCTGTGAAAAGGGGAGCTGAAATAGTAGCCTTGCCTGAAATTTTTAATTGTTATTATAACCTCAAATATTTTAAAAAATATGCGGAAAACCCCCATAATTACGGTGAAACTTTGAATATGCTGTCTTCTACAGCAAGGGAGCTTGGAATATATTTAATAGGAGGATCTATACCTGAAATTGATGAAAAGGGCAATCTATACAATACATCTTTTACCTTCAACGAAAAGGGTGAGTTAATTGGGAAATATAGAAAGATACATTTATTCGATGTAAACATAAACAACAAGGTAAACTTTAAAGAATCTGATACATTGACTCCAGGAAATAAGATATCTGTAATAGATACAAAATGGGGTAAAATAGGGATAGCAATTTGTTTTGATATAAGGTTTCCCGAACTCATAAGAATTATGGCACTTAAAGGTGCAAATGCCATATTTGTCCCTGCAGTTTTTAGCATGGCAACAGGACCTGATCATTGGGAGACATTATTTAAGAGCAGAGCCGTTGACAATCAACTTTACATGGTGGGAATATCTCCGGCAAGAAACACAAATTACTCCTATGCCGCCTATGGATATTCTGTTGCAGTAGATCCATGGGGTAAAATAATAAATATATTAGATGAAAAAGAGGGAATACTAATATCGGAATTGGATTTAGATTATATACAAAAAGTGAGAAAATCTCTTCCTATTTTAAAAAATGTCAGAAGAGATATATATAAAAGTCTATTATAGATTCATTTACAATTTTATGGTATTATCTGAAGAATTCATTTTTTCAACTATAGTGTACATATTGGTTATTTCGCCTACAGCAAGTTTTTCCTTTAAGCCATAGAAGTCGAGGCAGGTTCCACAGCTGTAAATGTGTACTCCCTTTTTTTCCAAAGCCTTCAGATTGTCCAGCGAATCAGAACCTTCCGTAGTCAATTTAACTCCGCCGTTTAAAAATATCAAGTCAGCCGGAAGATTACTGCTTTCAGTTAGTGCATACAGGTAACTTTTCATCAAGGTTGTTCCAAGTTCGTCATTGCCAACACCAAGCTTGTTACTGGATATAACTATAGTCAGCTTTTTACTTTTAAAATCAACTGATTCACAGCTGTCAGAATTCTTTGTAATAGTTATATAATATAGATTGTCTTTTTGCTTTGCCGCACTGTCAAATCCGCTGCCCTTTGCAAATTTCAACAAATTGTTTTTAGCAACATCATTGTCCACGATGACGGTAGCAGTTCCCTCTTTTATTGAATCAAAATATTTTTTAGTATTTATTACTGGTTGAGGACACTTTAAACCTTTGCAGTCTATTATATGTTCCATTCAAATACCACCTTTCAAAAATTATTAGATTTACTCAAGTAAATTATAGCATAGGGCAATTGCATGTATTATATTTTTTATAAATAGTATATAGTAAAGCTATAGATAAATATTATAGTTATATGATAATTTACATGAATTTGTACTATTCAGAATATTTCAACTTATACAGTATAACTTAAAATTTGTGTTATGATGTTATACGATATTTATATACAATTGTTAGAGGACAATAGAATAAATATGTCAAGGAAGGATTTTTGTGATGAAAGGGTTTATTTTTAATTTTACACTTGTTTTTCAAATATCGGTTTTTACAATCACAATATATTACCTAATACTTTCTTTATTTGGACTCTATAAAAGAAGAGATGACGGTGCCAAAAGATTTGCTCCTAAACACACCTTTGCGCTGTTAGTAGCAGCTCATAATGAAGAGATGGTTATTGCAAACGTAATAGAAAGTTTAAAAAAATTAGACTATCCTAAAAACATGTATGATATTTTTGTAATTGCAGATAATTGTGATGATAATACGGCGGATATAGCAAGAAAATATGATGTAAATGTGTATGAAAGGAAAGTTCCTGAAAAAAAGGGAAAAGGATATGCTCTTGAATGGATGTTTGATAAAATATTTAAAATGGATAGGAAATATGATTCCATAGCTGTTTTTGATGCTGATAATTTGGTTTCGAAGAATTTTTTACGGGAGATGAATTACAAACTCAGTAAGGGCTATAAAGTTGTCCAGGGTTATGTTGACAGTAAGAATCCAGATGATTCGTGGATAACGGGATCTTATTCGATTTCATTTTGGACTACAAATAGACTCTTCCAATTGTCTAGATCAAATCTTGGATTGTCCACTCAAATTTGTGGAACAGGTTTTTGTATGGACACGGATATTCTCAGGGAATTGGGATGGGGTGCAACTTGTTTAACTGAAGATTTAGAGTTTACCTGTAAATTAGTATTAAATGGACATAAAGTCGGCTGGGCCCATAATGCAGTGGTATATGATGAAAAGCCGCTGACATTGAAACAGTCCTGGAATCAGAGAAAAAGATGGATGAAGGGCTTTACAGATGTGGCCTCTAGATTTTTCTTCAAGCTTGTAAAAAAAGCTGTACGTGATAAAAGTCTTACATCTCTCGACTGTGCAATATATACTATACAGCCCTTTGTAACTTTGTTAATTGGCCTATCAGCTCTGATGACTGTTTTACAAAATAACAATGAACATGGTCTGAACATATTTGTCATAAGTTCATTGTTCATACCTATTTTGTGGAAAGCATTCAGCATATTTCAGTTTTTAATTACACCTTTTATAATGACCTTGGAATGTAAACTCTCTAAAAAGATGTTTTTTGTGTTTGCATTGTATTCTCTTAACATAATAGTACTTTCATATATTTTTGGGTCTCCAACCTTTTTACAAATGGTTCTTGGAAATGCAGTATATCTGTTGATATTTGTATCCTTTATAGCTTTAATTTGGGGCAAAAAGCCTCTTAAAATGTTCATATGGTATTTACTCTACGGGATATATACTTTAACTTGGATACCAATAGCAATACAAGGAATATTGGACAAGAATAACAAAGAGTGGGATCACACTAAACATATCAGACAAATAAGTATACAGGAAATGGAATAGGAACAATCCTCAGTGATATATCATTGAGGATTATTTTTTAATTTGAAATATTGAAGCAGAGGTGGATAAAGATGATTGAAAGACTGCAAAAGTATATGTCTCACTGTGGTATAGCTTCAAGAAGAAAATGTGAAGACATAATATTACAGGGAAGAGTAAAAGTGAATGGATCTGTGGCAAATAAGCTGGGCCTGAAAGTTGACGATGTAAGTGATATAGTTTCCATAGATGATGTAGTGGTAAAAAAAGAGGGAAAAAAAGTATATATACTATTAAACAAGCCTGTGGGGTACCTTTCCGCAGTCACAGATGACAGAGGTAGAAATACCGTACTGGACATCGTAAAAGTTAAAGAGAGAGTCTATCCGGTGGGCAGGTTGGATTATGACACTTCCGGGCTTATAATACTTACTAATGATGGAGAAGTATACAATAATATAGTCCATCCCAGGTCGGGACGAAGCAAGATTTACATAGCCACTTTGAAAGGCATACCATCTGGCAGTTCCATAGAGAGGTTTAAAAGTGGATTGGATATAGGAGGGTATATAACTGCTGAAGCTGACTTTAAGATAATCAATATAGATAAAAATAAATCAAAAGTTGAAATAAAAATACATGAAGGTAAAAATAGGCAGATAAGAAGAATGTGTTCAAAAATAGGATGCCCTGTACTGACTTTAACAAGAATAGCCATAGGGGATATACGGCTTGGAAATTTAAAAGAGGGAAACTGGAGATATTTGAACAAAAAAGAGATAGATTATATCAAAAAATAATATGAATTTATGTATAAAATTATATATTGTTTTATACCAAAATGCAGGCGGTTATGGGATGAATTGAGGTTTACACGAAAAAAGAAAAATAGATAAACAATTGAAAGATGTCTTGATAATTTAATCAATAGATGATAAAATGAAACAAATATTGCAAAACAGATTCAAAATGGATAGAAAGGAATGAATAAAAATGGAACAGGTTAACAGTCAGGATTTGATAAGGACGATTCAGACTAAATTTCCAAGATTGAGCAAGGGTCAAAAACTAATAGCTGAATACATCTTAAAACACTACGACAAGGCAGCATTTATGACTGCTGCAAAATTAGGGTTAAATGTAGGTGTAAGTGAATCTACAGTAGTCAGATTTGCAAATGAACTAGGATTTTCAGGATATCCTAAATTGCAAAAATCTCTGCAGGAACTCATAAAAAACAAATTAACTACCGTACAGAGAATAGAATTATCAAATGATTTTGTAAGTCAGGAAAGCCCCTTGAAAAGTGTTTTAAAATCCGACATGGAAAACATAAGGGCAACTCTTGAAAAAATAAATCATAAGACTTTTGACGATGTAGTTGAAAGTATATTCGAGGCTCGAAAGATATACATACTGGGTCTTAGGAGTTCTACCGCAATTGCAGATTTTTTAGGCTTTTATCTGAATTTGATATTGGACAATGTACAGGTAGTCAGATATGGGATAAGTGATATTTTTGAACAGATGATAAATCTAAGGGAAGGTGATCTAGTTATAGGAATAGGATTTCCCAGATATGCCGTAAGAACTATAGAGGCACTGACTTTTGCCAAAAGCAGGAATGCCAAAATAGTAGCTATTACTGACAGTCTTCTTTCACCGCTTGCAGCCAGATCGGACTATACATTGATTGCCCAGAGCAATATGGCTTCCTTTGTGGATTCATTAGTAGCACCTTTAAGTGTAATCAATGCATTGATTGTTGCAGTTGGTCTGAGGGAAAAAGGAAAAATATCTTCCACTTTTTCGGATTTGGAGAGTATCTGGAAGGAATACCAGGTTTATTCTTTTAGAGATCAAAATTAACTAAAATTAGGAAAATTGAATATTATGAATAATTTATCAAACTATTAAAAGAATTTATGTAAAATAAGAAGGATTCTTGAATTTTATATAGAATATATTCATATAAGATAAATTAAAAATGTCTTAATTCTGTAATTTAACAAATAAATATTTAATAATCACACAAGGAGGGTGTTACCACTTATGACTGAGGAGAAGGTACAAAATTATATTAACGGGGTAATTGAAAAAGTAAAGGCGAGAAATTCAAATGAACCTGAATTTCTGCAGACTGTGGAGGAGGTTTTAGGTTCCATAGGACCGGTATTGGAAAAACATCCTGAATACATCGAACAAAATCTTCTGGAAAGATTTTGTGAACCGGAAAGGCAGATAATCTTCAGAGTTCCTTGGGTAGATGATAATGGCAAGGTTCAGGTCAATAGAGGATTTAGAGTTCAATTTAACGGCAGTATAGGACCTTATAAAGGAGGACTTAGATTTCATCCATCCGTTTATATAGGAATTATTAAATTTCTGGGATTTGAACAGACACTCAAAAATTCACTGACAGGTCTTCCAATAGGAGGTGGCAAAGGCGGCTCCGATTTTGATCCGAGAGGAAAATCTGACGGTGAAGTGAGAAGATTTTGTGAAAGCTTTATGACTGAATTGTACAGACACATAGGACCAGATGTAGATGTTCCTGCAGGAGACATAGGCGTAGGTGCAAGAGAAGTGGGATATCTTTATGGACAGTATAGAAGATTAAGAGGTGCATTTGAAAACGGTGTTATTACCGGAAAGGGATTATCCTATGGCGGAAGTTTGGTAAGACCGGAAGCAACTGGTTTTGGTGCAACTTATTTCTGTCAGCAAATTCTCAAGCACGAGGGAACTGACATCAAAGGTAAAACAGTAGTTATATCCGGATTTGGCAATGTTGCCTGGGGAGTATGCAAGAAGATTGCCCAGTTAGGTGGAAAAGTCATAACACTTTCCGGACCGGACGGCTATGTATATGATCCGGACGGGGTAGTTACGGATGAAAAGATAAATTACATGTTGGAGATGCGTGCTTCAGGCAGAGACAAGGTAAAAGATTATGCTGACAAATTTGGTGCTAAATTCTTCCCTAATGAAAAACCATGGGGAGTTAAAGCTGATATAATAATGCCTTGTGCTACTCAAAATGATATTCACATAGAACATGCAAAACAAATAGTGGCAAATGGTATAAAATTTGTATGTGAAGTTGCCAATATGCCATGCACTAATGAAGCTGAACAGTATTTCTTAAAAAACAACATAATACTTGGACCTTCAAAGGCAGTAAATGCAGGCGGAGTTGCTACTTCAGCCCTTGAAATGGCACAAAACAGTGAGAGATTATCTTGGTCGGCAGATGAAGTTGATGAAAAACTTCATAATATAATGATAAATATATATAATAATTGCAAGAATGCATCTCAAGAATACGGATTTGGGTACAACTTATTGGCAGGAGCTAATATTGCCGGATTTGTGAAAGTGGCAGATGCAATGTATGCACAGGGAATATACTAATACGGGCAATATCGCTGTGGATTTAAAATGGGCGGATTTATAATAAATTCGCCTGTTTTTTATTTTACAATTCCTATAATATTCAAAAGTTATAAATATTATATTAAATTTATATTGAATAAATTTGCATAGTATATTACTATAATAGGGTAATATACTTATTCCTATACAAAATAAGGTGCGTGAACTAATGACAAAAATAATAGTAATCGGCGGCGGTCCTTCGGGAATGATGGCTGCGATAACCGCCGCATCAAATAACAATGAAGTTGTTTTAATAGAGAGAAATGAAAAATTGGGCAAAAAGATGTTTATATCAGGAAAGGGAAGATGTAATATAACAAATGGGAAAGATATAGAGGAATTTTTCGATTATATTCCCGGAAACCCCCATTTCCTTTACAGTTCCCTTTATTCATTTACAAATGAAGATACTATAAAATTTTTTAATAAATTAGGAGTCAAACTGAAAATTGAGAGAGGGGATAGAGTTTTCCCTGTATCAAATAAGTCCTCTGATCTAATTGAAGCCATGAAAAAACAGCTTATAAAAGAAAAGGTCAAGATAAAATTAAATTCCAGAGTGAAAAAATTTATCTGTCGTGACAGGGTTATAAGTGCAGTTCAGCTTGAAGATAATTCCATAGTGGAAGGTGATTATTTTATGCTCTGTACTGGTGGGCTATCTTATCCTCAGACTGGTTCTACAGGAGATGGATATAAATTGGCCAAAGGGATGGGTCATACTATAATGGAGTTAAATCCATCACTTGTGCCGATAGAGATAGAAGAAGGCTGGATAAAGAAACTGCAGGGTCTTTCATTGAAAAATGTATCTTTAAGTATAGTTGATTCAAAAAATAAAATTTTGTATAGGGAATTTGGCGAAATGTTGTTTACCCATTTTGGTATATCTGGTCCTATTGTTTTAAGTGCAAGCAGGGTGGTAAAAGACAATACAAATTTAAGGGCAGTTGTAAATTTAAAACCTGCCCTGCAAGTTGAACAACTGGATAGGAGACTGCAGAGAGATTTTCTAAAGTATTCAAACAAAGATTTTAAGAATTCTCTGGATGATCTATTACCCAGGAAATTAATAGAAATAGTTATAGATTTATCCAAAATAGTTCCAAGTAAAAAGTGCAATTCCATAACTAAGGAGGAAAGGATGGATTTGGCGAATCTACTTCAGAACCTTTCTATGACCATAAAGGGGCTCCGGCCCATATCAGAGGCAATAATTACCTCAGGAGGGATAAATACGAAAGAAATAGATCCATCTACTATGAAATCCAAAATAATATCCAATCTATATTTTGCAGGAGAGTTGATTGATGTAGATGGTTATACAGGCGGATTTAACATGCAGATTGCATTATCCACTGGATTTTTAGCAGGGACTCAAATGACACGAATACGTTAAATTAATCCTATAAAATAAAGGATTTTATAGTTTTTTATAGAATAATAGAATATATAAATAATTAATGGCTTTATCAAGAAAGGCGGAATAATATTTTGAATATATCTGTCGCAATCGATGGTCCTGCAGCTGCAGGCAAGAGTACTATAGCAAACATTATAGCCCAAAAGTTCAACCTAATGTACATAAATACGGGGTTTATGTACAGGGCTGTTGCTTATATATGTATGGAAAAAAGCATACCTTACACAGATACGTCAAGCGTTTGCAAAGTTGCAAAATCACTTGAAATGCGCTTTAAAAATGACAGAATTCTGGTAAACGGCAGGGATTTGACTGAATCTATAAAAAAACCCAGTGTAAGCAATAATGTATCAAACTATGCCGCTATTCCCGAGCTGCGAAAATTATTGGTAGATATGCAGCAAAAAATGGCATTGAAATGCAATGTGATTATGGATGGACGGGATATAGGCACTGTAGTTCTAAAAGACACCCCCTTAAAATTTTTTCTTACGGCCAGCGCCGGTGAAAGAGCCAGGAGGAGGTGCAGGGAACTTAAGGAGAAGAATATACCTGCAGAATATGATAAAATATTAAATGATATAATTAAAAGAGATTATATGGATTCGCATAGGGAGATATCTCCTCTTGTGAAATCGGAAGATGCCTTAGAAATAGATTCTTCTAACCTTTCTATTTCGGAAGTGGTAGAAGTTATTTCGAAATACATAATAGAAAATTCAAGGTGAAATTATGAAAATTGTACTGGCAGAAAAATCTGGATTTTGTTTCGGAGTAAAAAGAGCTGTGGAAGGAGCTGTAAATACTCAAAAAAAATTCAAAAAAAATATATATACTTTGGGTCCTTTGATTCATAATAATAGTGTAGTAAAAAAATTAGAGGAAAAAGGAATATTTCCTCTAAAAGAAGATGATATGAATAAACTCGAAGAAGGAGATGTAGTTATAATACGTTCCCATGGAGTACCTAAATCTACATTTACTCTTCTAAAAAATAAAAAAGTAAATGTAATAAATGCTACATGCCCGTATGTTTCGAATATACAAAAAAAAGTAGAAAAATATTATAAATTGGGGTATTCTATATTAATAGTAGGTGATAAGACTCACCCTGAAGTACTGGGCATAGATGGCTGGTGTGAAAATACTGCAATTATATCTAAAAATGGATCAAACCTGGAAAAACTTCCACCAAAACTTTGCATAGTGTCACAGACTACAGAAAAGCAGTCCAACTGGCAGAAAGTGATGAATGTAGTAATCAAGCAGTGTAAAGAGTTCATTGCTTTTAACACAATATGCAGTGCTACAGGATTTCGACAAAAATCTGCAGATGATATTTCAAAAAAAGTTGACGCAATGATAGTACTAGGGGGTAAAAATAGTTCCAACACCACTAAATTATATGAAATATGTAAAAGTAATTGTATAAATACCTTTCATGTTGAAAATTCAGGAGAAATACCTGATAATATAATTAGATCTAATAAAATAAAAACTATAGGTGTTACAGCAGGAGCTTCAACACCAGATTGGATAATAAAGGAGGCAATTTTGAAAATGAGCGATGACAAAAATTTAGCATTAAAAAATGAGCAATTATCTTATATGGATAAAAATGATACTCAAATAATATTAGGAGAAAAAATTAAAGGGACTGTAATATCTGTAAACCCAAATGAGGTCTTTTTAAATATAGGATATAAATCAGATGGTATACTTCCCAAAGTAGAGATAACCAAGAATGAAGATGATGACCTGGAAAAATTGATACATGCGGGAGACGAAATGGAAGTCAAAGTAATTCGAAGGCAAAATGAGGATGGATATGTAGTACTGTCCAAGATAGAACTGGAAAGGGAAAATGCCTATAGAGAATTAAAAGAAATCAATGGAAAAGATACCGTGGTAGAAGTCACAGTGAAAGAAGCTGTAAAAGGCGGACTTGTGGCAAATTACAAGGGGGCGAGAGTCTTCATACCTGCTTCCCATGTAGAACTATATCATGTAGATGATCTTTCTCAATATGTAGATAAAGAATTGGACGTAAATATAATCGAATATAAGGAAGAGAGAAGGGGAACCAGAGTAGTAGCTTCGAGAAGAGAAATTTTACGGGCAGAAAGAGAGAAAAGAGAAGAGAAGACATGGAATATTCTTGAAAAGGATACAGTAGTAGAAGGAGAAGTTAGAAGATTGACTGATTTTGGAGCCTTTGTGGATGTACAGGGAGTTGACGGTCTGCTTCATGTATCTGAATTATCCTGGGGAAGAGTAGATAAGCCAAGTGATGTTTTGAAAATAGGTGATAAGATAAAAGTTTATATATTGGATGTAGACAAAGAAAAGAGAAAATTGTCATTATCACTTAAAAAACTTATGGAAAATCCCTGGAATAATGTTGATGTAAAATATCCAGTGGGAAGCGTAGTACTTGGGAAAGTAGTCAGGTTTGCAAGTTTCGGTGCTTTTGTTGAATTGGAACCGGGAGTAGATGCACTTGTCCATATATCTCAGATAAGCCACAAGAGAATAGATAAACCTGAAGATGTATTGAAAGTAGGTCAGGAAGTAAAGGCAAAGATTCTGGAAGTAAATAGGGATGATGAAAAAATAGCATTGAGTATAAAAGAGGTAGACGATATTTAAACCATGCCCTAAAATTTGATTTACCGCCAATGTTTATCCAATATATGAAGAAAGTTAGAGTAATATTTAAATATTTCAAATATATATTGACTTTTTCATTATTTTTGATAGAATTTAATTGTTATATTTTATCTAGGGGGTAAATATGAAAAATGAATGAATTAGGGCGGCACATTTTAGCGGAAATCTATGGATGCGATGCTAGAATATTGAATGATGAAGATTTTATAAAAAAAGTAATGGTGAATTCTGCACTAAAAGCAGGTGCTGAAGTAAGAGAAGCTATTTTTCACAAATTTAGTCCTCAGGGTGTCAGTGGTGTAGTTATAATATCAGAATCACATCTGACTGTTCATACATGGCCAGAACTTGGTTATGCTGCTGTGGACGTATTTACTTGTGGAAATAGAATAAATCCTTGGGATGCATGTAATTATATGACTGAAAAATTCAATGCAAAAAATATGACGGCTACAGAAGTAAAGAGAGGTATATTTGAACAGGCCGTGGAAGTAAAAGCCTCAAATATATAAGAGATCATCGAGCAGGGTGATCTTTTATTTTCTATTATTATATACCATACAGGGTGAAAATTGAATGTATAAATGTATGAAGCTGATAAAGAAAAATCTAAAGTATTTTAGAATATTGAATGAAAAGCGGAATCTGTTCAATTCTTTAAATAAGGATTTTTTCCAAATTTATGATAATTGCAATTTTATACAGCAAATTATTTTAAGAAATAAGGTCAAACTAATCAGAAATAGAGCTAGGTATATAGGCTATATTTGGACAGACTTCTACCCTAGAGACATCTGTTACATAAATGCCATGAACGTAGTATATGAATACAGAAGCACCGATATATTGCCCTATAAGTGCTTGATAAATACCATAAAGAAAAATTATATTATAAAATATTTTTGCGAAAGCAATAACTATAATTTTAGATTATTAAAGAAGGTGGGATTTGAAAAAAAAGATGGTACTTTGATTTTATACAGGGATCTGCCTGAAAGTATAGATTTTACTTTAAATGAAGAGTTGGAATTTGAATTAATGCAAAAGGGCAGAGATGAGAAAAAAAGATGTGAAATACAGAATAAAATATTTCAGGATAACAACAGGATTCCGCTTACTTTGGAAGATATTTTTTTTGATGAAATACAGGATTATTATTTTGAAAAAGGTGCAGTTTTCTTGAAAAAAAACGATAGATATATAGGATATGGTCAATTCATAATTGAAAAGGGAATGCCTGTTATAGTAAATTTTGGTATAATCAAAGAATTCAGGGGTAGAGGATACAGCAGATATTTTCTGATATACATATTGAATCTAATACATTTCAATGGATTCAATAAAATAATAATAAAAGTGAAAAATTCTAACTACATAGCTTTAAATCTGTATAAAAGCGTTGGGTTCAAGGTAAAAAGGGAACAGTGCCTTTTAGAACTAAACCACAGAAGGTAATATATAAAAAATTCCCAGCTAACTGGGAATTTTTTATATATTACCTCTTAATCAATCTCTTGTCTTTTTATATTCATCCAGTGCTATCTTTAATAATCTTACAGCTTCTTTTAAGTCGTCACAATTCAGACAATAAGATATTCTTATTTCATCTTCTCCCAATCCCGGAGTAGCATAAAAACCGTTGGCGGGAGCAACCATTACTGTTTTTCCGTCTTTCTCAAAATCAGTTAACAGGAATTTTGAAAAATCTTCTGCATTTTTGACAGGTAATTTTGCAACTACGTAGAAGGCACCGCTCGGTTTCTTGCATATCAAGCCGGGTATCTTGCCAAGACCCTCCATTAGAATATCTCTTCTTTTTTGATATTCCTCTCTTGTTTTAACAAAATAACTTTCCGGAGTATCTTTTAAGGCAGTTGCTCCAATCTGTTCTACAGTAGGTACGCAAAGTCTGGACTGGCACAATTTCATCACATTGTGGATAAACTCCCTGTTCTTTGAGGCTGCTAATCCAATTCTTGCGCCACAAGCACTGTAGCGTTTGGATATACTATCCACAACTATTACTCTATCTGCAATATCCTTTAAGCTGAGTATAGAAGTATATTTCAGTCCATCATATACAAATTCTCTATAAACTTCATCTGCTATAAGGAAGAGGTCGTGTTCTTTAGCTATATCTCCAAGCATTCTTAGTTCTTCTGCAGTATATACTGTACCTGTCGGGTTTCCGGGGTTTGATATCATAAGTGCTCTTGTCCTATCGGTTATTTTGCTTTCTATTACCTCTTTACTTGGAAGGTGAAAACCATTTTCTGCTTTTGTCAAGTATGGGACCATCTTAGCTGAAGCTGTTTCTGCAAATCCATTATAATTTGTATAAAATGGCTCAGGAGAAATTATTTCATCTCCAGGATCACATAAAGTCATAAAGGTAAGCATTATGGCTTCACTGCCTCCATTAGTCACTACCAGCTCGTCTTTAGTAAATTCTGTACCCCATTTTTTGTAATATTCTATGAAGCTTTCCTGTAGCTCGTCCATTCCTTGCGATTCCGTATATGACAGAACATCTGTCTTAAATCTTTCAATTGCCTTGAAAAACAGGTCTGGAGTCTTTACATCAGGTTGTCCAATATTTAAATGGTATACCTTTACACCTCTCTTTGTTGCGGCAGTTGCATAAGGCGCCAATTTACGTATAGGTGAAAATTTCATGTTTAAAATTCTATTTGATAATTTCATAGGAAATACCCCTCCACTTTTGATTTAAATTAACTAAACTGTAGTATGAATGTAAGAATAAAATCTTTTCATTTAGATAAGTTTTTTATGGGAATGTGAATTGATTTTAATTCAAACATGCTTTGATTTTGAAAACTGTTAAAGTAACCTCTGTCTCCAATACAATCGGCTCTCAATCTACCCCTTTTTTCTGTTAATTCTATAGAATTTTTTATATCATACATGTTATCCTCTCCCTTTAGAGAAAGTTTAACCTAAAAGGAGAGATTTTATTCTATAGATTAATAATATTTGTAGAGTACTTTTCCAAGCCGCTTAATTCCCTCTACAATTTTTTCCTCTGACATACATGAATAATTTAGTCTGAAATGATTGTCACGTCCGCCGTTTGGGAAGAAAGAACCTCCTGGAACGTAGGCTACTTTTTCTTTTAATGCCTCTTCCAATATCTTTTTAGAACTTAATCCTTCTTTTAACTCAACCCAAGCAAATAGCCCTCCATAAGGATTTGTGTGTTTAATTTCCTTTGGAAAGTACTCGTCTATGCTTCTCAGCATAAGAGTTCGACGTTTGCCATAAACCTTTTTTATATCGTCTATGTGTTTACCTAGATCGTATGTCTCCATAAATTTTGCAGTAGCTCTTTGGTCCAAACTACTTGATTGAAGATCTGCCCCTTGTTTTATTATAACATATTTTTGAAGTACTTCAGGTGAAGCACATATCCAGCCGATTCTAAAACCAGGACAAAATGTTTTTGAATACGTCCCAAGATATATCACCCATCCGTCTTTATCAAAACTTTTTATAGAAGGATGAGTCGTGCCTTCGAAGATAAGTTCACCGTAAGGATTATCCTCAATTACAGGAACCTTGTATTTACTTGCAAGTTCAGCCAACTTTTTTCTCCTGTCGTCGGACATGGTTATTCCTGTAGGGTTTTGAAAATCTGGGATAGTATAGATCATTTTAACTTTTTTATTTTTCTTAAGTTCTTCCTCAAGTTTTTCTATTATCATACCGTTTTCATCCATCTCTATCTCAGTAAATTTAGGTCTGTAAGCCCTAAATGCATTAAGTGCTCCCATATAGCTTGGACTTTCGCATACAATAGTATCCCCTTCATTTACAAACATTTTTGCTGAAAATTCAATTCCCTGTTGGGAGCCGCTGGTTATTATTATGTCATCACCAGTAACATGTACCCCTGAATTAACCATCCTCTGATTTGCTATTATTTCCCTTAAGGGTTTAAATCCTTCTGTAGTACTATACTGCATAGTACCAATTCCATCTTCGTCTAAAATATTCTGCATTACTTTTTTCATTTCTTTTACAGGGAAAAGTTCTGGTGCAGGTAATCCTCCGGCAAAAGAAATTATTTCAGGCATTTCAGTTAATTTCAAGAGTTCCCTTATCTCTGAAGCTTTTAGTCCCTCCGCTCTTTGTGAAAAACTTATTTCCATGAAAAAACCCCCCTAAATTTTAAAAATGCAATAATTCCTTTATCACCTTCCTTAAATTAATATATTTGAATTACTATTTTTTGTAATTTGAGGTAATACATATTAAAAGTCAAAAAAATCAGAAAAATCACATTAATATCATTTTCTTTATAGACGTATTACCTTCTACTATAATAATATAATTTTTAGAGGATATTTTCAACAATAATTTAAATATATTTACTTTAAATATGCACATGTTGTTACTATAATGGAGGATTTATTGTTAATTTTATTTTACAAAGATTAAATATTGAATTAAAAGAATTAATCTATCATGGACAATATAAAACAAAATTGAGGTGAAACCCATGAATGATAATATTGATGCTGAAACCAAAATTATAGATGAACTGATATATAACATCAATAAAAAGAAATATGACAAAAACGACAGACTGCCTTCGGAAAATGATTTGGCTGATATTTACAAAGTTCCAAGAATAGTGGTTAGAAAGGCTTATGAGAGGTTACAGGAGATGGGTTATATCTATTCTAAATGGGGTAAAGGGAGATTTTTGAAGCATAAACATGAACTCATAGATCTCGTTTTATCTGGTGACAAGAGTTTTAGTGAGAAAATGATAAAAAAAGGATATGATTTTTTATCAAAAAATGTATGCTTTAAAAGGATAAAATATAACAGAAAAATTTTTACGGAATTAAATGCAGATGCCGGTGACAAGATATATAAGGTTGCAAGACTCAGAATCATAGATCACATACCCATGGCGTTGCATGTATCCTATGTTTCTTCAACTACTTTCCCTAATATAGAAAATTTTGGCGATAAAATAACATCCATGTTTGAGTATTACCGAAATAACGGGTACAGTGAATTCATGTCAAGTAAGAGTATTTTAAGTGTTTCCTTTCCCACGGAAGGAGAGCGAGAAATATTGAAATGCCGGAGTCTGATTCCTCTGCTGATATTGGAAACCAATTCCTGCGATGCCAAGACCAAAAAGATACTTGAATATACAAAAATACTTTATAGATCCGATCATTTCAAATATATAATCAAATAATAACATTTCAAAATTGACTAAAAAGCTGTGTATAAAATTATACACGGTTTTTTTACATTAATTAATATTATTTAACACAATTAACCTAGATTTTACTTCTTAAAACTTGGCAACAGGATATAATAAAAATTGCTAGAGAGGAGTTGAAAAAATGAAAAGACGAAGAAGAACTGAAATCCTGGTTAGAGGTTCCGAAAAACTTGCAGAAAGCCTCTTCGAGGAAATAGAAAAAAAATATGAAATAAAGATGATAGAAAAACCAAATACTGGTCTCGTTATGGTGAAAATGCGTGAAAGCGCTAAAAATTCATTATTTTACTTGGGGGAAGTACTTGTAACTGAAGTAAAGGTACAGATAAATAAAAAATTTGGATTGGGAATTGTAAAAGGTTATAGACCGGATTTGGCATATTGGCTTGCAGTTATTGATGCAGCTTACAATTCAAATCTAGAAGAGACAAATGCATGGAAAAAAATGCTAGTTGAAGAAGAAAAGAGGATAAAAAAGGCAGAATCTTTAAAAGAGGCCCAAATTTTAAAAACCAAAGTAAACTTTGAGACGATGAAGGAAGGATAAGTATGGAGATTGATATGGTTCACGATATACAGAAAGCTTATAGAAAATTATTAACTTGCATGTCAGAACCTGGCGTTATAAAAAACATAGATGAAGAAAGTAAAAAAATTCATATGGATATAAAATTTTTCAATTCCACATTAGTATTGATGTTCATGCTACTGGATTCAGAGGTGAGTTTCAAAATTATTTCTAAAAATGAGAATGAAGTTTCCAGTATCGTAAGGCAGCTGACTTATTCAAAACCCGAGTGCATTGAAAAAGCCGATTTCATATTTATATTGGAAGATGCAGACATAATTATGTTAAAAGAGGCACTTGCTTGTGCAAAACCTGGAAATTTAATAAATCCTCATAGATCAGCTACTGTAATTGTGGAAACTTCTAAAATAAGTAATGAAAAAAAATTTTTGCTTAAGGGACCTGGCATAAAGGATAAAAATTATATGGATCTGCAGCTGAATGGAGTCTGGTTGGACAGTTTACACAATAAAAATGTAGAGTTTCCCATGGGAATAGACATGATTTTTGTAGACAGATATTCGAATATAATATGTCTGCCAAGGACTACAGAAGTTACAAAGAAGGTGGATTAATGTGGGATATGTGGCTGTAAAAGGTGGAACTAGGGCTATAGAAGAGTCTATTAGAAGAGTAAAATATGAAAGATTGAAAAAGGGCAGTATTTTAAAAGTCAGCGATATAGAAGCAGGTATGAGGGGACTTATTGATCAGGTAATGTCGGAAAGCAGCCTGTACTCTGAAAAATTGGCGGCTATTGCAATCAAGCAGTCAGAAGGTAATTCTGAAGAGGCGGTATTTTTACTTAGGGCTTACAGATCTACGCTGTCAAGAAAACATTATACAAGGACGGCTGAATCGAAAGACATGCATATAGAAAGAAGAATCTCAGCTAGTTTTAAAGATATACCGGGGGGACAAATTTTAGGAGCATCTCGTGATTATACCCATAGACTTATAGATTTTGATCTTGTCGATGAATCCAAGGGAGAATCCCTGAAATGGCTAAAGAAGTTTGAAAATGATATTTCTTCTAAAGTCCCTCGGGAAAATCTTAGGAATTTACCCAAAGTTTTGGATTATTTAAGAGCAGAGGGACTTATCAGGTCCTATAAAAATGATGACAGATCTCCAATTGACATAACCAAGAAGAGTATAGAATTTCCTACAGAGAGAAGTGAAAGGTTGCAAATTTTAACGAGAGGACAAACAGGAGCAGTTATATCTTTAGGATATGCAGCATTGAGAGGTTATGGTTCCAAACACCCTACAGTAGGGGAATTGAGAGTTGGAAATCTTCCGCTGTATGTGAGCAATCCACTGGAAGATTCCTGTGAAGAAGAGGAAGATTTCTATATAGGGGATATTGTAATAACAGAAGTGGAAATGTTTGTGCCCAAAACAGTGAAGAAAAAAAATGGAAGGCAGGAGTTTGAATTTGGTATAGGTTATGGTGCCTGCTATGGCCAGAACGAGACCAAAGCTATGGCTATGGCAATACTTGATCAATGTCTTGAAAACAAAGATACAGTATATCCAACCCAGGATGAGGAATTTGTATTACTTCACATAGACAGTGTTGAATCCTCGGGATTCATGTCACATTTGAAACTGCCCCATTATGTTACTTTTCAATCAAAATTGGACAGCGTACGCAGAACCAAGAGAAAGGAAGGGACAGCAATTGAAGAGAAATTATAATTTTGCTTTCTTTGATGAAAATTCCAAAAGAGAAATTAGAAGAGCTTCCCTAAAAGCCGTTGCAATTCCCGGTTATCAGGTTCCCTTTGCCTCGAGGGAAATGCCTATAGCCAGAGGATGGGGCACAGGAGGGCTCCAGCTGACTCTATCGCTAATTGGCAAAAAAGATGTATTGAAGGTTATAGATCAGGGATCAGATGAATCCGTAAATGCTGTAAATATAAAAAAGCTCGTACAGGGTACTACTGGTGTCAGAATTACAGAAAAAACAGAAGAAGCTACCATAATTCAATCGAGGCACAGAATTCCGGAGGTAAAGCTTAAAAATGGTCAAATATTGGTACTTCAGGTCCCAATTCCAGAACCTCTTCGATATGTGGAACCCAGTGAATATAAGTCCAAAAGACTTCATGCTGAAAAAGAATACAGCGGTGTTTGGCTCATGTTATTTGAGCGGATTATGAAGTACGGAGATATGGCTACTGGACCTGACCATCCTGTTGTTGTAAATGACAGATATGTAATGGCCCCAAGTCCTATACCCCGTTTTGACAATAGTAAAATGAATTATTCCGAAGCTTTAATTCTTCTGGGGGCAGGAAGGGAAAAAAAGATATATGCGGTGCCGCCCTATACTAAGGTAAGATCTCTGTGCTTCGAGGATTATCCATTCAAGCCTGAAAATTTTGAAGGCAAAAAATGCAGACTCTGCGGGGCAGCTGATGTATATCTTGATGAATTTATAGACAAAGAAACCGGTAAAAAATATTATCAATGTAATGATACAAGCTATTGTCTTATGAGAATGAACAGCAAATTGACAGATAATTGAGGTGATAAAATGGAACCTTCGGAAAAACCAATTTTGAAAGTTGTAAATTTAAACAAGCAATTTGGAAATGGATGCAGTAAATGCAGTAATTCAAAGAATAGGCTGGAGAAAAACTTTTGCCCTGAATGTGGTACAGTGTATGCCTGTCAGGATATCTCCCTTGAGTTGTATAAAGGAGAGATACTCGGTGTCGTAGGAGAAAGCGGCAGTGGAAAATCCACTTTACTGGAATGCCTTTATTTTGATAAAGATATCACTTCTGGACAGGCTTATATAAATAACTATAAAAACGGCAGAGTAAATATATTTTCAGAATCCTCCCAGCAGAAACGATTTATAAAAAACAATATTCTAGGTAAAGTTTATCAAAACCCTGCACAGGGGTTGAGAATGAATTTTTCCTCCATAGGCAATATTGCCGAGAATTTAATTTCTGCAGGGCATAGAAATGTGAGCAAGATGGAAGAGAGGGGAAGGGAACTTCTGGAGAGAGTCAACATACCGCTTTCAAGAATGAAAGAAGCTCCTAAAAATTTTTCAGGTGGTATGCAGCAGAGGGTTCAAATTGCCAAGGCACTGTCAAATAATCCTCCTGTCCTGCTGCTGGATGAAATTACTACAGGATTGGATTTGTCGGTGCAGGCGAATGTACTTGATTTAATCAAGGAAATCCAAAGAGAGCTTTGTATAAGTATGATTATCGTATCCCATGATCTTGGTGTTATAAGAATGCTTGCAGACAGGACCGTCGTCATGCTCAATGGAAAAATTATTGAAAAAGGTCTTACAGATCAAATACTTGAAGATCCTCAATCTGAGTATACACAGCAGTTGGTGTATTCACTTCTGTGACAAATTCGACATTTTGGGATCTAAAGAGGAGGATAAGCAGTGTACCTAATTAGAAATGGAAAAATAATAACTGAAAATGAAATATTAACGGGATATGATCTCATAATCAAAGATGATTTAATTGCAGAAATTAAAAAAGATGAAGAAATCAAAAAACATGATTTTAAAGAGACAATTGATGCCAAAGGCGGTTTTATAGCTCCTGGATTCATTGATGTGCATTCAGATTACATTGAGACCATGTCTGCACCTAGGCCTACTTCAATTATGGATTTTTCCATAAGCCTAAGGGAAGAGGAAAAGATTTTAATAAATGAAGGTATAACAACTATGTTTCATTCAATTACCATGGATAAGAATGAATTGAAAAACATGCCTATAAGAGATCCTAAAAATGTGGAGAAAATAATCAACACCATTGACAGGATACACGGCAGCAAACATCTTATCAGGCACCGCTTTCATGCAAGAATTGAAATAGACGATGTAGGCGAGGTAGATAATATAAAAGAGTATATTAAAAATGATAAAGTACAGCTGATTTCCTTTATGGATCACACTCCGGGACAAGGAGAATACAGGGATCTGGAGATATACAAAAAAGCACTTAAATCCAACAGAGGACTGTCGGATGAGAAAATAGAGAATATAATCGAAGACAGCAAGCATAAAGAAAAGATAACGGACAAAGCCATAAAGGAAATTGCCGGCCTGGCTGTAAGAAAAAATATTCCAATTGCATCCCATGATGACGACAGTATTGAAAAATTAAAAATTGTTAGAGATTATGGTGCCAAGATAAGTGAATTTCCTGTAACCCTAGAAGTCGCAAAATCTGCTAAAAATATGGGAATGTATACAGTGGCGGGAGCGCCAAATGTACTCCTTGGTAGATCCCATGCAGGAAATCTATGTGCAATAGAGGCAATAAAAAAAGACTATATCGACATACTCTGCAGTGACTACTATCCAGCAGCCATGCTTCATGCAGTATTTCTCCTCAACGGTAAATATGACATGGATTTAAGCAAAATGTTCAATATGGTTACAATAAATCCGGCAAAAGCAGTAAATATTGATAACACCGTAGGCTCGATAAAAGAAGGCAAAAAAGCTGACGTAATTATAATAGAAAAGTTAAATAATAAATTCCCGGTTATTACATCAGCTTTTGTTGATGGAAAATTAATTTCAAGGACCAATTATTGCTTATGAATGCTGATGGGAAAGTGTTATCCAGAAAACCGGTTATAGGCAGGGACTGTAAAATAGTAAATTCAAAACTGGGTGAATTTACAAAAGTGGGTATTTTAAATTTTTATGAGAATGTGATTCTCGGTGATTATTCTTATACAGGTCAATTTTGTTTTCTGCAAAACACTGAAGTAGGTAAGTTTGTCAACATTGCTGCCATGGTGAGAATTGGGCCTACAAATCATCCTATGGAAAGACCGACCCTGCATCATTTCACCTACAGGAGGAAAATATACGGTTTTGACGAAAAAGATGATGAAGAATTTTTCCGAAGAAGGGAAAGCAAAAAAGTATACATTGGAAATGATGTCTGGATAGGCCATGGTGCTATTGTCATGCCGGATGTAACTGTTGGAGATGGAGCTGTGGTTGGAAGTGGTGCTGTAGTGACAAAAAATGTTGAACCCTATACTATAGTGGCAGGCGTACCTGCAAAAGTGATCAGAAAAAGATTCAATGAGGACGTTGTTTTAAAACTTCAGAGCATCAAATGGTGGAATTGGAGCTACGAGAAAATAAAAGAAAATTTCAATGACTTTTTATTGAATATAGATGATTTTGTGAAGAAGCATTATAAAGGAAGGTAATATTATGGAGCAGCTACTGAAAATAGAAAATTTATGCAAAACTTTTACCATACACAGCCTGAGGAAACATATAAGTGCATCAAAGAATATCAACATATCTTTAAACAAGGGGGAGTTCATAGGAATTACAGGCAGAAGTGGAAGTGGTAAGTCCACAATACTTAAATGCATTTACAGAACTTATCTGGCCAATGAAGGAAACATATGGTACAATTCAAAAAAATTTGGACTAGTTGATATTTTAAGTATATCTGAAAGACAGATGATATATTTGAGAAAATATGAAATGGGATATGTATCCCAGTTTCTCAACAGTATGCCAAGAACCATAGCCAGGGATCTTGTGGAACATTCCGTCTTGGAAATGGGTTTTAGCAAAGAATACGCTTCAAAAGAAGCCGATAAAATACTTGAACATTTTGAACTTGACAGGGAACTTTGGGACAGCTATCCGAATAATTTCTCAGGTGGTGAAAAATTGCGTCTAAACATAGCTATGGCTATGGTCAAGCATCCCCGGTTATTACTTTTGGATGAACCTACCGCAAGCTTGGATAATTATTCTAAAGAAAGGGTAAAAGAGCTTTTAAATCAGCTGAAATCTGAAGGAACTACGATGATAGGAATATTTCATGACATTGATTTTATGGATGGGGTTTGTGACAGAGAATATAATATGGAGGCGGGTGAACTCATATGAAGGCAGATTTTCACATTCATACTGATATTTCAGATGGCTGCAGCAGCATTGAAGAAATATTGAACATGGCCAGAGAAAGTGGACTGACCCATGTAGCAATAACAAATCATGACACTGTAGAAGGCCTGGGAAAAGCTGTAGATCTGGGAATACGGGAGGGTATAAAGGTCATTCCGGGAATTGAAATCTCCGGGTTCGATTTTCAAAAGAACAAGAAAGCCCATATTTTAGGATTTAATTTCGATCTTCAAGGTAAAAACATAAAGAAATTATGTAATCCCATTTTGGAAAGAAGAAACGCCAATTCCATTTCACAGATAAGTACACTGATAGACGCCGGCTATAAAATAAGTATTAAAAATATAATAGGCAGGGCGAGAAACAGCCGGGTTATATACAAGCAGCATATAATGGAGGAACTGATAGAGAGAGGTTACACAGATGAAATATATTCCGATTTATACAGAAAACTATTTAAGGGTAAAGGTATATGCAGCAGGGATATAATCTATGTGGATGCAGTGGATGCGGTCAGAGCCATAAAGTCGGATGGCGGCACAGCTGTTTTGGCACATCCAGGGCAGTTCGATTCGTACGACATGATTGACAAACTGTGTAGGGCCGGCCTGGATGGTCTGGAACTTAATCATGAAGCCAACAGCAGTGAGGATATGGAGAAAATTAAGAGATACAGCAAAAAATATGATCTTATTCTCACAGGCGGAAGTGATTTTCATGGGAAATATGGTTCCGGTATAAAATTAGGCAGCATAACTTCCCCAAAAGAAGCAATATATTCTTTCGACAAAGATATAAAAAAAGGTGAAAACGGACCTGAAGAAATAGAAAATTTTATTAAATCAATTGTGAGGGAAGCAGGCGATTTTGTCAAAAATTCTGTATCCGATAACTTCAATCTAAAATTAAAAAATAATGACTGCAGGGATTTAGTCACAAAATATGATTTGAAAATTGAGAAATTTCTGGTAAAAAAAATTGCCGAAAAATATCCCGACCACAGCTTTATAACTGAAGAAAAAACCTCTGAAAAACAATTTTTTTCAGAATATACCTGGATAATAGATCCCATTGATGGAACCACAAATTTTGTGAGTTTCCATGAAAATTTTTCAATATCCGTGGCACTTTACAGAAATAAGAAACCTTTCATAGGTGTTGTCTATGATGTTATGAAAGATATCATGTATTCGGCGATTTCAGGCAGGGAGGCTGCTTTAAATGGAAAAATAATTACGAAAAAAGCAGATAGAAATCCTGTGCTGCAGGATTCAGTTATAGATTTCAGTTTAAATACAATTACATTTTTGAAAAATAAAAAAATAGATTTGACAAAAATCAATGACAGTATAAGGGGGCACAGAGCTTTTGGTTCTGCATCCCTGTCCATATGTAAAATTGCCATGGGGGAACTTCAGGGATATATTTCTGCAAAACTTAGAATATGGGATTTTGCCGCAGCTGCCATTTTTCTAAAAGCACTTGGCGGATGCTGCCAATATTTTAGTTATGGGAACAATAATAAATTCGTCTTTATAGCAGCTGAAAGCAAACCTATTGAAGATGAATTATTGAGTAAGACAAATATAAAAAATTTAAGGAGTGTTAAATCATGTTAAAAAAAATTCTGCCCATTATTATGACGATAATGATTGTCTTTTCTATTGCAGGCTGTTCCTCACAATCTAAAACTTCTCAAAACAAGGTAAAAAAACCTGACAAAATAGTTATAGCTTATCTTCCCAATGAAGCTACATCTCAACTTACAGAATATCGTCATGCCATCCAGAAAGACATGGAAAAGGCATTGGGAGTGAAAGTTCAAGAATACCTCTGCAGTGATTACAATGCAGCCATAGAGGGCATGAGAACCGGGAAAGTGGATATTGCCAATTTTGGACCGCTATCCTATGTCCAGGCACATAAAAGATCTAAGGCAGTGCCTCTGGTAGTCCCGGCTTTAAATTCAGATAAAAGCAAGGCAGGATACTATTCTTACCTTATTACCCAGTCAAACAACAATTCAATAAATTCAATACAGGATTTAAAGGGAAAGAGCTTTGCATTTGTGGATCCGGATTCAACTTCCGGTAATTTGGTTCCTTCAAAAGCTATAATCGATACACTCAAGGATCAGAATTTAACTATTGATGCCCTACATACCAATGGAAAATTTTTTAAGTCGGTTACTTATTCAGGAGCCCATCAAAATGGATTATTATCAGTAGCAAAAGGTGATATCGATGCTGCTCCCTGTGCTTCAGACACCTTTGATCTGGAAATTCAAAAGGGTGATGTAGACAAAAATAAGATAAAAATCATATACAAATCTCCTATAATTCCGGGTTCACCTGTAGCAATAAGGGGAGACCTGGATCCAAACTTCATAAAAAGTGTAAAAAACTTTTATCTGAAATATGACAATGATTCCTATTTCAAAAATTTTGTTGGAGAAAAAGAGGGACAAAAAATTCGTTATGTATCTGCAGAAAACTCCGATTACAAATATATAAATGATCTGGCAACTAAATTTGGACTTAATTAATGAAACTTGCATTGGTGAAGAGACCCTTTTAAAAGTAAAAATAAAGAATAAATGCCTTTTAAGACGGCCTCTTTTTTAATTATTATTATGGAGATGATTTGATTTGAATAGAATTTTATCGGTTAATAACCTATACAAGTATTTTAACAAAGATAAACTGGTTTTAAACAATATAAGTTTTCACGTAAACAAGGGGGAATTTGTTTCTATTATTGGGCCTTCAGGTGCTGGTAAGTCAACGATACTGCGGTGTATAAACTGTCTTACCCAACCTACGAAAGGTGAAATTATATTGGGAAATAAGGTTATAAATCAAATTAAAGGCAGGGAGATCAGAAAAGTCAGAAGAGAAATTGGAATGGTGTTCCAAAATTACAATTTGGTCTACAGGTTGACTGTAATGCAGAATGTCATGCACGGAAGACTTGGCTATATATCAGGTATAAAGGGAATATTAGGACTTTATTCCGAAGAAGATAAAAAAAAGGCAGTTGCACTTCTAGATAAAGTTGGCCTGATTAATTATATGTATAAGAGGGCCAGCGAACTTTCCGGGGGTCAAAAACAGAGAGTTGGAATCGTCAGGGCATTGATGCAGGAACCCTCTTTGCTTCTATGTGATGAACCAATTGCCTCTCTTGATCCCGGAAATTCCAAGGTTATTATGGACTTGATAAGAGATCTGGTAAAAGAGAGAGGTATAACCTGCATCGTAAATTTACATCAGGTTGAAATAGCAAAGAGATATGCAGATAGAATAATTGGAATAAAAAATGGTGAAGTGGTGTTCGATGGAGTGCCAAGTCTGCTCAGCAATAAAATTATAGAAGACATTTACGATACATCCATGGACAACTTGATGATTGGAAAAAGGGAGGAGAAATTGAATGCTTGAATCCAGAGAACATATAGCTCTGACAGATACGAGGAGAAATAAATATTATAATACAGCTCTTATTATCACGGCGGTTCTCTTTGCCGTGTCTACCTTTTTTACCGAGTACAACCCCTTTGAGATACTGTTTAATTATAATAATCTAATTGATTTTATAACACAAGAATTTTTGCCGCCTGATTTTACGAGGGTACAGGAAACAAGTCTGGCACTGCTTCAGACCTTTGAGATGGCTGTAACTTCCACTTTTTTAGCTGCCGTATTTGCACTGATTTTATCTTTTTTTGGATCAAATATAATTTTCCACGTACCTCTGTTAAATAAAATTATAAGACTCATTGGATCTTTTATGAGAAATATCCCGGCTTTAGTCTGGGCTCTTATACTGGTCATGGCCTTTGGAATAGGAATTTCTGTCGGGCTGTTGGCTCTTTTTATAACATCTTTTGGTTTTTTGTTGAGGGCATATATTGAAACTATAGATGAGATTGGAGGAGAAATTCTAGAAGCACTGGATTCTGTTGGAGCGAGTTTTCCGCAAAAAATAGTTCAAGGTGTAATTCCAATGGCAGTTCCCGGTTATCTATCCTGGTTTTTGTATTCAATAGAATTGAACGTGAGGGATTCAACTATTGTTGGTTTTGTAGGCGGAGGTGGAATAGGGCTTTTACTTATGGGATATATAAAATCCTTTAAATATAAAGTGGCAACTACGGCAGTTCTGGAAATAGCACTGGTGGTTATTGTAGTCAATATCATTACAGATTTAATAAGAAAGAAGGTTTTGGTGTAATGGGGAGAGACAATATCAAAGTAAATTCCAAAGACCGGATTAAAATAAGCAGCCCTGAGAATAATAGGGTGTTTAAGATTTTCATTGTGCTTATGCTTCTTATATCGATAATATCTATAGTCAACCTCCATATAGAATGGGGTAAATTGATATCAAGATTTGCTCTGCTTGGAGGTGTTTTTTTAAAATTATTGAAGTTCAACTTTAGCAATTTCAATTTGATTTTAATCGGATTTGCAGAGTCAGTTGAAATAACAATATTGGCAACTGCATATAGCATACTTGCAGGACTCGTTGTAGGTGCCATTATGGCAGGAAATATCACTCCCAGCAGGACTCTGGCAGTACTGTTTACCTCTATAAGTTCCTTTGTCAGGGCAGTCCCGACGATGATATGGGTGCTTTTGTTTCTTACCTGTCTGGGCCTTGGTCCAGTACCTGCAATTCTGGGACTTTTTTTACATTCAAGTGCTTTCTTTGCAAGATCCTTTTCAGAAAGTTTTGAAGAAGTTCCTGAAGATGTGATTGAGGCTGTTAAAGCCACTGGAGCAACAGGAATTCAAATCTTTTTCAGTGTAATTTTACCGGCTTCTTTTACTTCTCTCATAGCATGGATTGCAATGAGATTTGAAATAAATTTTGGTGAATGCAGAATATTTGGTATGGTAGGTGCCGGCGGAATAGGTTATTCTATATATTCCAGCTTATCCAGTTATAATTACGGGCGTGCCGGCATTTCCATACTTCTTGTCTTTATATTTGCCTATTTGATAGAGATCACGTTCACCACGGTAAAATATAATTTAAAAGTAAATTGAATACTGGGATATTGTGTTTACACAGATGAATATTAAGGATATAATTATAAAGTAAAACAATATGAAGTGGAGAACGAGAATAATGATGCAAGAATTTACTGCAGACAAGCAAAAGTGCTGTAATAAAAATAAAATACAAAAAACTTTTTTTATTGAAACCTGGGGCTGCCAGATGAATGAAGAGGATTCAGAAAAGCTGTCCGGGATGTTGAAAAAAATGGGCTATGAAGAAGCGAAAAATAAATATCATGCAGATTTGATTATACTCAATACCTGCTGTGTGAGGGAAAACGCAGAACTCAAGGTGTATGGACATCTGGGTGCCCTGAAAAATTTGAAGAAACGAAATCCAGAGCTTATAATAGCCTTGTGCGGATGCATGATGCAGCAAAAACATATGGCAGAAAATATAATGAAGAAATTTCCCTTCGTGGATATGATTTTTGGAACGTACAACGCATATAAATTTCCGCAATATCTAAATGAAGTATGTCAAAATAGAAGTTCTGTTGTGGAAATCCAAAATAGTGAATCTGGAATTGTGGAAGGGGTGCCTGTAGACAGAGAGAGCACTATAAAGGCTTTTGTCACCATAATGTATGGCTGTAACAATTTTTGCACCTACTGCATAGTACCCTATGTAAGAGGAAGGGAAAGAAGCCGGAGCCCTCTAAATATTGAAAATGAAATAAAAAATCTGGTTTCAAAAGGATGCAGGGAAGTTACCCTTTTAGGTCAGAATGTAAATTCCTACGGCAAGGATCTGGATCCGGAAGTGAAATTCAGCGAGCTTTTAGAGAGAATAAACAATATAGAAGGGCTCGAAAGGATCAGATTTATGACATCACATCCCAAGGATCTGACAGATGATGTGATAGATGCAGTTGCGAAATGTGATAAAGTGTGCGAACAGATACATCTTCCGGTTCAATCCGGTTCTACAAATATATTGAAAAAAATGAACAGAAATTATTCAAGAGAACAGTACCTGAGTTTAATATACAAGATAAAGGAAAAAATTCCTGGAGCAGCTATTACCACTGATATAATGGTGGGATTTCCCGGCGAAAGTGAAAAGGATTTTGAAGATACCTTAAATCTGGTAAGGGAAGTGGGATATGACTCCGCTTTCACATTTATATATTCCAGAAGGAGGGGAACTCCTGCTGATAAATTTGAAGAACAAATCCCCGAGGACATAAAACATGAAAGATTCAACAGGCTCGTGAAAATCGTGAATGAATCCTCAGCCCGAAAAAACAGAGCATATGAGGGAAGGACAGAGGAAATACTGGTGGAAGGTTTAAGTAAAAATGACAGCACAAGACTCATGGGAAGAACAAGAACAGGAAAACTTGTAAATTTTCAGGGAGATGTAAATTCCATAGGAGAGTTGATAAAGGTTAAAATAAGTAAAGCCCATTCTTTTTCGCTTCTAGGTAAACAAATACAATAAAAGGAGGTAGCAAGGTGGCATTGACTCCGATGATGGAACAGTATATGGAGTTAAAAGAAAAATATAAGGATTATGTACTGTTTTTTAGATTAGGTGATTTTTATGAAATGTTTTTCGATGATGCAAAGACGGCGGCAAGAGAACTGGAACTGGTCCTTACGGGAAGGGACTGCGGTTTAAAGGAAAGGGCACCTATGTGCGGTATTCCCTACCATGCTGCTGGCTCCTACATAGGCCGTTTGATAAATAAGGGATATAAAATAGCTATATGTGAACAGCTGGAGGATCCTGCCCTTGCAAAGGGCCTTGTAAAAAGGGGAATTATAAAACTTATAACTCCCGGTACTTATACTGATTCAACTTTTTTAGAGGAGAATAAAAACAACTATATAATGTGTTTGTACATAGATGAGAAAAATAATTCCGCGCTGTGTTTTGCAGATATATCTACGGGAGAGTTTGATTGTACAGACACTCCTTTTAATTTATCCGCAATTTTAGATGAAATATCCAAATATAATCCGAGCGAAATATTGGTTCAGGAAAATATTTCAACTTCTTCACTGAACAAGATAAAAGAAATCTTTAATGGTTCCGTTACCAAGCTGGATGAGGGTTATTTTTCCAAAGAAGGGGAAGAAATATTAAAAAAACAGTTCACAAATTTCGATCCAGAGGACTATAAGCCTGAAACTGTAATCTGCTGTAGTTCCCTTTTAAAATATATACGTGAAACTCAAAAAACTAATTTTTCCCATATAAATGAACTCCATTATTATAATGTAGTTGACTATTTGCTGATAGACAGCAATTCCAGAAGAAATCTGGAAATAACGGAAAACTTGAGAGAAAATAAAAAAAGGGGATCGCTTCTTTGGGTCATAGACAGGACAAATACTGCCATGGGTGGAAGAAAACTTAGAAAATGGCTGGAACAACCGCTTATGGACAGGAATAAGATAATTGAGAGGCTGGATTCGGTGGAAGAACTTTCTACTAATATATCCTACCACGAGGATTTGAGGGAATCCTTGAAGGATATATATGATATCGAGAGATTGGTCGGGAAGATATCCTCTAAAAGTGTAAATGCGAGAGAATTGAATTCACTGAAAAATTCTATAGAAAAAATACCTGATATTAAATCCATACTTTCAAATTTCAAGACTCCGCTATTGAAGAACATGTACGAAAACCTGGATGAACTTAAAGATATATGGTCTCTCATAAATAGAGCCATACTTAATAACCCTTCGATTTCTCTGAAGGAAGGCAATCTGATAAAGAAGGGATATAACAGCAAGATAGATGAATTGAGGGAAATAAAAACTCACGGCAAGGACTGGATAGCATCTCTTGAGAAACAGGAGAGGGATGTAACTAAAATAAAATCTCTAAAAATAGGCTATAATAAAGTATTTGGATATTATATAGAAGTTACTAAAAGCAACCTCGGCATGGTACCAGAGGGAAGATATATAAGAAAACAGACTCTTTCAAATTCAGAGAGATATATAACTCCGGAGCTGAAAGAAATGGAAGATAAGATTTTAGGAGCAGAGGACAAACTCATATCTTTGGAGTATAACACCTTTATAGATGTAAGAAACACGATAGAGAAAGAAATTCACAGAATGCAGACCTCTGCTGAAATAATTGCCCAGGTGGACTGCCTTAGCTCCCTGGCAAAGATAGCTGTGGAAAATAATTACTGCAAACCCGATATCACCCTTTCAGACAAAATCTCAATAGAAGAAGGAAGACATCCCATAGTTGAAAAAATGATGCCGGCAGGTGAATTCATATCAAATAATACAGATATGGATACTTCTGAAAATCAACTTCTCTTGATAACGGGTCCCAATATGGCAGGTAAATCCACCTATATGCGTCAGGTAGCCTTGATTGTAATCATGGCCCAGATTGGAAGTTTTGTACCTGCCAAAAGTGCTTCCATATCCATTTGTGACAGGGTATTTACCAGGATAGGTGCATCGGATGATCTGTCCTCAGGTAAAAGCACTTTTATGGTGGAAATGTGGGAGGTTTCCAATATATTGAAAAATGCTACCAACAGGAGCCTGCTGCTGCTAGATGAAGTTGGCAGGGGAACAAGTACTTATGACGGACTCAGCATAGCCTGGGCTGTAATAGAATATATATGTAAAAATAACAAATTGAAGAGTAAAACGCTGTTTGCAACTCACTATCATGAACTGACAAAATTGGAGGGAATGATAGATGGAGTAAAAAATTACTGTGTATCCGTTAAAAAAGTGGATAACAATATAGTATTTTTAAGAAAAATTATAAGGGGTGGAGCTGACCAATCCTACGGCATCGAAGTTGCCAAACTTGCAGGACTTCCCGATGAAGTTTTAAAGAGAGCTCGAGAAATATTGAACAGTTTGGAAAAATCAAGTGAACCAAAAAGGGGAAAAGCCCTAAAAAAAGAAAAAAATACTAAATCGAGCAGACAATTGGGTTTTTCAGATGTGGAAAAGGAATCTCTGGTTAAAGAAATTCAAAATATAGACATATTAAATATGACACCTATGGACGGTTTTAACAAACTTTATGATATAATAAAAAGAGCGAAGTCTATATAATTTTAAACAAAGGACTGAGATAGCATGAAAAGGATAAATCTTCTTGATGCAAATACGTCAAATAAAATTGCTGCAGGGGAAGTAGTTGAAGGTCCTTCCTCTGTAGTGAAAGAATTACTTGAAAACAGTATAGACTCGGGAGCTAAAAATATAATTGTGGAAATTGAAGATGGCGGAGAAAAATCCATAAAGGTATTGGATAACGGTTGCGGAATACATCCAGATGACATAAAGAAAGCTTTTATGCCGCATGCCACCAGCAAAATAAAAAGTGCGCAGGATCTTGAAAAAATAAGTACCATGGGATTCAGAGGTGAAGCACTGGCGAGCATAGCTGCTGTGTCCAATGTAGTTCTTAAAAGCAGGACTGACCAATTCAACTCGGGAATGGAGATAAAGATAAACGGTGGAAAACTTAAAGGCGCTCAGCGTGTTGGATGCAACCTTGGAACTTCAGTTTTGGTAGAAGACCTGTTTTTCAATGTACCTGCGAGGAAAAAATTTTTAAAATCCCCCAGCAGGGAAGCTGCAGGAATTTCAGATATAATAAGCAGGCTTTCACTGGCTAATGCAGATATTTCATTCAAATTTTTTAAAAATGGCAAAAAGTCCACTACTACGTATGGTTCGGGAAATGTAATGGATGTTATACGGTGCATATACGGCAAAAATATCTATGAAAATATAATCCCTGTGGAAAAACACGGAGACATAGCTTCAATTTACGGATATATAGGGAATGCGGAAATAAGCCGTGGAAGTAGAAACAATCAGAGTTTATTTGTAAACAAGAGATATATAAAGAATAAATCCATAACTACGGCAGTGGAGAAAGCTTTCAAATCCTTCATTACTATAAACAAGTTTCCGTTTTTCATATTGTTTATAGATATATTTCCTGAGTTTGTAGATGTAAATGTCCATCCTGCCAAGTGGGAAGTGAAGTTCAGTGATTCCAGAATGATATATAAATTTGTCTTTGACGCTGTTCATGATGCACTCAAAGACAGTTTAAAAGATTCTTTCACCATTGATGCTGACGAACCCGATCATGTAGAGAAAGTTCAGATTCCGGTTGATTTAAAATCTCTAAATAATGAAAATCATCTGGAGCAAAGCAGCAATAAGCCTGATTATGACGGCAGGCAAAACAGTTTTATAGGTGAAACCGCCGGCAACTACAAGCAGCGCAAGTTAAATTTTCAGGAAATTCCAATGAACAACGAAACTGCCAAGTTTCCACACCTTCAAATAATCGGCCAATTTCACGGTACCTATATAATAGCAGAGGATGGAGATAATCTGTACATGATAGATCAGCATGCCGCCCATGAAAAGATTCTTTTTGAAAAGTATAAAAAAAGTATTCAAAGCGGCAGCGTATTGTCTCAAATTTTAGCAACTCCTGTAGTTGTAGAACTTTCACCAATTGATTATAATTATTATATAGAAAATGAGAATATCTTTAAAAAAACCGGCTTCAAAATAGAATCATTTGGAGATACAGCTGTAAATATAAGAGAAGTACCTATGATACTTGGGAAACCTGATATCAGAAATTTATTCACGGAGATACTTGATAATTTGAAAAATATGGGTTCTGGTGAAACCTGGGAGGTAAAATATATTTCGATAGCGACTCTTGCCTGTAAAGCTGCCATTAAGGCAAACGATCATTTGTCCCGTATGGAAATGGAAGATTTACTTGAACAATTGAGATTTATAGAAGAACCCTATACCTGTCCTCATGGAAGACCTGTTATAATAAAATTTACTTTAAATGATCTGGAAAAAAAATTTAAGAGAATACAGTGAGTGAAAAATTTATGCAAAATTTATTTATACTGGCAGGTCCTACTGCAGTTGGGAAAAGTGATATATCCGTAGAAATTGCCAGAAAACTTGACGGTGAAATAATATCGGCAGATTCCATGCAAATATACAAATATATGAATATAGGCTCTGCAAAGATTACCCCGGAGGAAATGAAGGGAGTACCCCATCATTTAATAGATTTTATAGAACCCAACAAAAGTTTCAATGTATTGGAATATAAGAAACTGGCTGTGAAAACTATAGACGAGATATACAAAAAAAACAAACTCCCAATGCTGGTAGGAGGTACAGGTCTTTATATCAATTCCATTATCTGCAATTATAATTTTACAGATGCAAAAGTGGATAAAACTTATAGAAAACATCTTAGGGAACTGGCTGAAAAGAACGGAAAAAAATATGTACATTCACTCTTGAAGGATGTAGACGAAGTATCCTATAAAAAACTTTATCCCAATGACCTAAAGAGAGTTGTCAGGGCTTTAGAGGTTTATAAGCTTACAGGAAAAACCATAGGTGAATTTAATGCCCGGAACCGTTTATATGAGGCGCCCTATAAAATATACTATTTTGTCCTGACAATGAATAGGACTGAATTGTACGAGAAAATCAACAGCAGAGTGGATATAATGCTGAAAAAAGGGCTTATAGATGAAGTTGAAAATTTGAAATCAATGGGTTGTACAAGGAATATGCAATCCATGAAAGCTATAGGATATAAAGAAATACTAGGTTATTTAGAGGGTACGATATCTTTGGATGAAGCTATATATCTGGTAAAAAAAGGAAGCAGAAATTATGCCAAAAGGCAATTGACGTGGTTTAGGAAAGATAAGAGAGCCATATGGGTAAATGAAGATGATTTTAATTGCCGCAGTGAAATAGTTGAGTATATAATAAATAAATTTAAAGCCATGCAGTAATTTAACTGCCGTGGGCCATGATACTGAAAAAGTTATTGTGGCATTTATATAATTATATAATAAAATTACGGAGGGTGAGAGCTATGAGTAAACCAGCTAATAATTTACAGGACATTTTTCTAAATGGTGCAAGAAAGAATAAAATTTCAGTTACCATATATTTGACCAATGGGTTTCAAATTAAGGGGACTGTAAAAGGATTTGACAATTTTACAGTCATATTGGATTGTGCTGGAAAACAGATGATGGTATACAAACATGCAATTTCCACTATTACACCCGTAAAATCAATCTTGTTTAATGCGCAGCAAGTTGAAACAGATTAGATTGAAAAAACAGTTAAAAGTGCTAGACAATAAGGTTATTTGTTAAATGTAGAGAGGAATAGGTATTGCCTATTCCCTTTCTATGTGCCTTTTACCTTAAAAAATAAAGCAAATAAAAATATGAAATATGAAAAAGGAGAATTGACGTTGTTAGATATAACTAAGAAAAAACTCAAGGAAGCGTATAAAATAGATGAAAGAGTGTTTGATCTATATGAAAGAGCACTGGAAGATGTGAAGAACCAATTCAAATACTACGATGAAGTAAGAGAATACAATCAAGTGAAAGTTTTAAATGCAATGCAGAGGGAAAGAATAAGCGAGTCACATTTTACCAATTCTTCTGGCTATGGATACGGTGATATAGGCAGAGATTCTTTAGATAGGGTTTATGCGGACATATTCAATTCGGAGAGTGCACTTGTAAGGCCGCACTTTGTAAATGGTACACATGCCCTTTGCTGTGCCATTTTTGGAAATTTGCGTCCTGGAGATACAATGCTTTCGGTATGTGGTACACCTTATGACACTTTACACAGCTTGATAGGAATGGATGCTGGCAAAAAACTGGGCTCTCTCAGAGAATACGGTATAAATTATGAACAGGTGGACCTGACTGAAGATGATAGAATAGATTTTAAGGGCATAGAAAAACATCTCAGGGAAAACAGCAGCATAAAATTAGTACATATACAGAGATCTACTGGCTACGGCTGGAGAAAATCCCTGCTCATACCTGAAATCAAAAGGATAATTGATTTTGTAAAACGGATAAATCCCGATGTGATATGTCTTGTGGACAATTGTTACGGAGAATTTATAGATACCCTGGAGCCAACTGACGTAGGGGCTGACATGGCTGCTGGTTCTCTCATAAAAAATATAGGAGGTGGAATAGCACCTACTGGAGGATACATAGTTGGCAGAAAAGATTGTGTCACTCAGGCTTCCTATAGGCTTACCGTCCCTGGAATAGGAGGGGAGTGCGGTTCTACATTTGGGGTTATGAGACTTTTATATGAAGGGCTTTTTTTAGCTCCCCATATCTCAATAGAAGCAGTGAAAGGGGCCATCTTCTGTGCCAGGATCATGGAACTGGCCGGATTTGAGGTTTTACCCAGGTATAACGATAAGAGAAGTGATATAATACAGGCAATTAAGTTCATGGACAAATCAAAGCTGATAAATTTTTGCAGGGCCATTCAGAATGGATCGCCGGTAGATTCCTTTGTCACATGCGAACCCTGGGATATGCCGGGATATTCAGATCAGGTTATAATGGCTGCGGGAGATTTCGTGCAGGGTTCCTCCATAGAATTATCTGCGGATGCGCCTATAAGGGAGCCATATATAGGATATCTTCAAGGCGGACTTACTTTTGACCATGCTAAAATAGGGATACTCATAGCATTATCCCGTATACTGTAACATCGTAAATTTTAAATCAGGAATTTACTTATTTAAAGGATCCCTGATTTAAAATTTACATGAAAATAAATCTAATATTTTCTATATATGCCTACTAATTTTCCTATGATTTTACAGTCAGTCACTATAATGGGAGACATATTTTTATTTTCAGGCTGGAGCCTTATACTGTCCTTTCCCTTGAAAAATCTTTTTAAAGTAGCTTCGTTTCCAATCATGGCCGCAACTATATCTCCATTTTCAGCAACATTTGTCTGCTCCAGTATGGAAAAATCTCCGTCCAATATACCTGCATCTACCATGCTTTCTCCCTTAACTTTCAATATAAATAATTTTTTATCATTTTTAATGTAATCCATCGGAATTGGGAAAAAATCTTCTATATTCTCAGTAGCTAAAATAGGTATGCCTGCAGCTATGTTTCCTATAATGGGGACATCTATCATTTCCTTTTGAGGTGCTGATTTTTCAATTATCTCTATAGTCCTGGATTTAATTCCATCTCTTTTTATAAGTCCTCTCTTTTCCAATTTTGCAAGATGATTGTGCACGGTAGAAGTGGATTTCAGGCCTACAGCTGCACATATTTCCCTGACAGAAGGAGGGTAACCCTTTTCTTTAATTTGGGATTTTATAAATTCATATATCTGAAGTTGTCTGTTGTTACTGGAATTTTTCATAAAAAAACACTCCTATAATTTATTTATCCGAACGCTATCATTGGCCAATACTCCCAGCTTCTCAAAGCGGGGGATAAGCACTGCTGCGCGCCTGGATAAGTTCTTCTAAGGCCCAGGCTCCATTTTGAACCTAAGAATCACTTGATGTGAATTATATCATAGAAGTTGACAAATATCAAACCTATGTTCTATACTAGTTTTATTACAGGATAACAAGAGGGAGATATTATGAAAAATAATTATTGCGTATTTGATGAAAACAAAGTATGTGACAACTGTGGTGAATGCGACACATGCGATTTGGATCCAACCAAAAAATGCGACAATTGTGGTAAATGCCTTGAAATGGAAGGGTATGATATGAAAGCTATAAAAATTGACGATATCATAGATGATGAAAATGAATCCAGGGATTACGAAGAGGAAGACGAGTGTTCATCAAATGATTCTCATTATCAAGATGATGAGAATTTGGAAAATAAAGGCGACGATAAAAATGACGATAAAGTTGAATTCATAGACGATATAGACGGATTAAGCGAAGTACTTGAAAATAAAAATTCTTTTAAGAAATTTGCACGTGAAGAATATCCGGGGCTTATCAGGATAAATAAGAAGTTCAAAAACAAATAGAAATTAAAGGCTGGAATTTTTCCAGCCTTTAATTTTTTGTTTTACATATCTTCCTCGCTCAGTGGGTTTGATTTAACTGCTTTTCTCAGCTCTTCATCATCTACATGGGTATAGATCTGGGTAGTGGATACATTTTCATGGCCCAATATTTTTTGAAGGCTTCTTATATCAACATTTCCATATTTGTACATGAGAGTGGCTGCAGTGTGCCTCAATTTATGCGGGGTATATTTTCTGCTGTCTAAACCTGCTTTTTTCAAATATTTTTTCAGCATCAATTCTACAGTCCTCTTATTTATCCTGTTGTAATTTCTACTTATAAAGAGGGCATCCCTGTTTTTTATTTTGTCATGATATTTGCTCCTTTCCTCAAGGTAATTTTTAAGAGCTCTTCTGCAGGCTTTATTCAGATATATAGTTCTTTCCTTGCTCCCCTTGCCAATTACAGTCAGCGTATCTTCCTTGATATTCGAGATATTGATGCCGCACAATTCAGACAGCCTCATTCCACAGTTTAGGAAGAAAGTTATAATGCAATAATCCCTCTTTTTAAATTTTCCGTCTACGGCTCTTAAAAGTTCCTTGCTTTCCTCAAGACTCAAGTAAATTGGGTTTTTTTGACTTATTTTAGGTGATTCCAATTCCAGGGCAGGGTTTTCATCTATTATTTTTGCCTTGCTGTACAGGTATTTGAAAAAGGACTTTATGGCAGCTACTTTTCTAGCTCTGCTGCAGTCACCATTATTCCTGTAATTTTCGACAAAGGATATAAATGCAAAGAGATCGCTTAAACTTATATGCCTTACGAAATTTTCATCTATGTCGTTTATATTTATTTTTTTAAACTCATAATCTCCGTTTATCAGACCCTTATAGAGCTTTAAAAATCTGAAAAACATGGTAAGATCAATTTTATAGCCATTTAAAGTGTTTTTTGATTTTCCTCTGATGGTACCGAGGTAGTTTAAGAAGTCATTTAAACATCTTGGCAGTCCAGGGTCATATACGTGTTTCAAATTATACTGCATAAAGTGTTCTTCCTTTCTTAAAATAGCATTAACTTCGCTAAATAATCATTTAGCGAAGTTAATATTCTATAAAAGTCATCCAAAATCCTTCTTTTTATGAAACAAATTTATTTTCATTTCAGTTAAATCTCACTGAAACTTATAGCTTTCTCCATACGAAACGGATTAAATTGCATTAATCTGTAAAAATTTAATATATTGTTGATTTTTCCGGCGTTATTGTCGAATACAGATAAAGCAAAATGAATTTTTGCATTTTAAATAATTCATATTTTCATAAATACAGTTATTAACACATTGTGGAAATAAAGTGTACATTTATAAAATTGAAATATTTCCACAATATGGTGATAACTATGTGGATTCATTTTTTTCTCCCCTTCCCCTTTTTTCTTGTAAAAAATTCATAAGATTATATTGTGTAAAATTAGGTCGTAATCAAGTTATTGTAAAAGTTGTTAATTAAAGAATAATGGATTTATTTGTAGAATTAGAAAATAAAAAATACTTAAAAATATAATTTGTAGGTATTCATATTTTTAAAATTATTTTTTTTAACAGAATCGATATTTAGGATACTGCTATTTTTTAGTGAATTAAGAAAATAGTATAGTGAAATTGAATAAATTTCTGTAATTGAGATAAAATATACAAATGTATGTAAATTTAATTTGTTATTAATTTGAAAGATTGGAGGTCTGCTGCTTTAAGTTGTTTTTAGAAGCAGTTATCATATATGAAAATAGGTATTCCTCAAGGACTACTTTACTGTAAGTACCACCCTTTTGTTGAAACTTTCTTCGAAGAATTGGGAGCGGAAATAGTGACTTCACCCGATACAAATAAATATATTCTGGACAGAGGAGTAAAGTGCTGTGTAGATGAAGCCTGTCTTCCAATAAAAATATTTCACGGCCACGTAGCTGCTATAAAAGACAAATGTGACGTTATTCTTATTCCAAGAATTATGCAGCTGAAGAAAAGAGAATTTATATGCCCTAAATTTTGTGGACTTCCAGAGATGATATTGAATGATATTTCAGATATGCCGCCCGTACTGAGTTATCCCGTGTATGCTTTTTCTAAAAGCAAATTTAAAAATTGGATTTTAAATTCAGGCTTTGCATGTACCAAGAATATTTTTAAAATCAGGAGGGCCTATGAAAAAGCTTCAAGAATACAGTGCAATTTTATAAAACCGCATGACAGCTCAAATTTTCCCATAAAAGTGGCTTTGGTGGGCCATCCCTATAATATAAATGACAGTTTTATCAATATGAACATAGTGAAAAAATTGAATAAACTTGGAATTGGCATATTTACCGAAGAAGATGTGGATGAAAATGCAATAGAAAATGAAGCTTCCGATTTATTTAAAAGGCCATTTTGGACTTTTGCTAAAAATTCCTATGGATTTTCCACTTACCTGGCTAAAAATAAAAAAATAGATGGAATAATCTATGTATCTTCTTTTGCCTGTGGTATAGATTCTGTAGTTATAGAGCTGATTAAAAATAAATTGAATAAATTCCCCTTTTTAGTATTGAAGGTAGATGAGCAAACCGGAGAAGCGGGGTTTAATACCAGAATTGAAGCTTTTCACGATATGCTGGAAAGAAGGTGCTGTAATCGATGAAAATAACTTTTCCGCATCTCGGGAATACCTTTCTTGCTGTAAAAGCATTGTTTGACGGACTTGGAATTGACTATGTAGTTCCACCTCTAAGCAACAGGGAGGCTTTGGAAATAGGCGCTAAATATTCACCCGAGGAGATTTGTCTTCCATTTAAAATAATGATAGGCAATTATATTCAAAGTATAAGAGAAGGTGCGGATACCATTTTGATAGTTGGCAGCTGCGGTCCCTGCAGATTTGGAGAATATTGCGAACTCCAAATGAATCTGCTGAAAAAGCTGGGATACAATTTGAAATTTATAGTATTGGATTATCCTAAAGATATAGGCTTGAAAGAATTTTTCAGGAGAATAAGTTCAATTGCTTCAGGAAGTGACAAGAACAATTTTGAAAAGTTAAGGGTAGCTGGATTTGGACTTAAAATAATAAATTTAATTGATAATGTAGAAAAAAAGGCCAAATTCTTATGCGGCTATGAATTAAAAAGAGGCCAGTGTAAAAGCCTCTTGAATGAGTGCAGGAAAAGAGCTTTTGAAACTGATTCACCGGAAGAAATGATATGCGTATTGAAAAATTATGCCGGAAAATTAGGAAAAGTCCCTGTTTCAAAGAATAAGAAACCTTTAAAAATTGCCATAATAGGTGAAATATATACCATAATAGAACCCTTCTCAAACTTATTCATAGAAGAGAAGCTCATGAACTATGGGGTATCAACAGCCAGGTGTCTTACACCGAGCTGGTGGGTTAAAGATGCAATTTTATCGCCGTTTAAGCTAAATTCCATCAGTATAAGAATGGCTTCCAGGAAGTATCTCCCATTTTATATAGGAGGTCATGCAAGAGAATGTGTAGGAGAAGCTGTTCTGGCAAGTAAAAAAGGGTTTGACGGTGCAATTCAAATTTTTCCTGTGGGATGTATGCCGGAAATAGTATCGAAATCAATACTGCCCAACATAGCGAGGGATAAAAAATTTCCAATACTTACCCTGGTTGTGGATGAAATGACCGGCGAAGCAGGTTATATAACTAGGATAGAAGCTTTCCTAGATTTACTTGAAAGGAGAAAAAACAATGTATTATATGGGAGTTGACGTAGGTTCCGTAAGTACGGATGTTGTAATTGTAGATAAAAATATAAATGTCCTTGAATCATTGTATCTGAGGACAAAAGGAAGGCCTATAAATGCAATTCAAGAAGGACTTAAATCCCTGAAAGGAAAATATGACGATAAGGATATAGCGGCAGTTGGAACTACGGGCAGCGGCAGACAGATTGCAGCCTCAGTTATAGGTGCCGACGTAGTTAAAAATGAAATAACTTCCCATGCAGTTGCTGCATTACACTTGGATCCCGATGTGAAAACCATAATAGAAATAGGTGGCCAGGATTCTAAAATAATACTGCTTCAAAATGGTGTGGTATTGGATTTTGCCATGAACACGGTGTGTGCAGCCGGAACGGGATCCTTTCTTGACAGACAGGCGTCTAGACTGGATATCCCGATAGATGAATTTGGGAATTATGCTTTAAAGTCAACCTGCCCTGCCAGAATAGCCGGAAGATGTGCGGTTTTTGCAGAATCAGATATGATACACAAGCAGCAAATGGGATGCAGTAATTCAGATATAATAAAGGGATTGTGCAATGCGCTGGTTAGAAATTATTTAAACAATGTAGCCAAAGGAAAGGAAATACATCCAAAAATATTTTTTCAGGGAGGAGTTGCCGCCAACATAGGTATGAAGAATGCCTTTGAGGAGGCACTTGGCGAGGAAATATCAGTGCCGCAGAACTTTAAAGTAATGGGAGCTATCGGGGCAGCTATACTGGCAAAAGAAAATATAGAAAAAAATAATACCAGTACTAAATTCAATGGATTTGATTTAACAGATATAGATTTCGTATCCAAGAGTTTTGAATGTACGGGGTGTCCAAATAGATGTGAAGTTGTAAAAATACTGGGCAGTAAAAAGATCATAGGATTTTTCGGTGGAAGATGTGAAAGATGGAATAAAACTATTTCCGCATAAGGAGATAGTTTTTATTTTATTTTAATTTTGACAAAAATTAAAAATGTAATATATAATATTTATATAGGCACTTGTTATTATCTTAGATTACATCTCCATTTTTGTTATCTATAAAAACATTTCATTTCTCCTATGAATATTAAATTATACAAACTTCACTAAAGGATGTGGTTCAATGTCAAAAAAACGATATAAAATATTTAAGATCTTAAGCAAATTTGCATTTATGTTCCTGGGAGCTGTTTTAGCTTCTATAGCTTTGGAATTGTTTTTAATTCCGAACAACGTTATAGATGGAGGTATTACCGGCATATCTATTATATCAAGTTATCTTACAAAATTACCTCTTGGACTATTTATATTCACATTAAATATACCTTTCTTATTAGTTGGATATAAACATATTGGAAAAACTTTTACTATTTTCACTCTGTTTTCTGTGACATCTCTTTCAATTATGGTATCTCTTCTCAAACCCATTTCAGGTGTTACAAATGACACTCTTCTGGCCTCAGTTTTTGGAGGAATAATATTGGGATTTGGAATTGGAATGATAATAAGAAATGGGGGTTCTTCAGATGGTACTGAAATCATAGCAATAATTTTGGACAAGAGAACTGGTTTTTCCATAGGTGAAATAGTAATGTTCTTCAATGTATTCATTTTAAGCAGCGCCGGTCTTGTATTCAGCTGGGATAGAGCCATGTATTCACTTATAACTTATTTTATAGCTTTTAAGATGATTGACATAACTGTCGAGGGACTAGATGAATCAAAATCCGTGCTTATAATTTCAGATGAGTATGAGAATATAACGGAGGCAATTTTAGCGAGACTGGGAAGAGGAGCTACGCTTTTAAATGGCAAAGGAGGCTATACAAGTACTCCTACTAATGTAATATATGTAATAGTATCCCGCTTGGAAATAGCTAAATTGAAATCAATTGTTTATGATCTTGACAGTACAGCACTTATAACAATTGGGAACGTTGAAGTTTCAGGAAAAAGTTATAAGAAAAAATCAATACATTAATGATAAAAGCAGCATCTGTTGCTGCTTTTATTCTTTTAAATCCAGATATTCTTGGTTAAAAAATCAATTTTTTCTTTTCTCTTTTTAGTTTCACTTTCATTTACAATTATTTTATTCTCATATATGTCAAGTACACACCCCTCTTTTGCATCTTTAGGCAAATCCAACCTTTTGATATTTATCATGGTTTTATCTTTTTTTTCACAGACAGCATAAGGCCCTTCAAATCTATCTATTATAGCTCTCATTTAAATCTCCTTTTAAAATATATTTTTCTTGTCAACTAAAATATAGATTTTATTTTTACTTTCTATCAATGAATTTAAGAAGTTCATAGTTTTTATGGTAATTAAAAATTCCAGTACAAATCCCATTAATATCCAAAGTATACAATTTACACTTATATGTGCAGTAAAATAAATTAGATAATTCAAGGTAAAGCTCAGATTTTTCAATATATAGGAATTGGGAGTTATTACAAATATAGAATAAAAAATTCCAAGAGGAATCCACAAACTCAGAATTCCCAGAAAGATCTCTCCCAATTTAATAACTAGAGACTTTTTTGAAAAATTTCCATTAAAAAATTTTTCGTATAAATTCCATTTTATACTCTGAGATACTATCATAAGAACTGAAAAAGCTCCTATCATATACAGCACATAAAATATGAATTCTTTTAATAGATAAAATTGATTAAATGTAAATATTTTTACAATCAGGAAAATAAATATAAACATAAGTATGAGCATGAGATTTTTAAAATCCAGTATGAATTTAAATTTTCCCTTAATTTTCATTCTATCCCATTCTTCACAATAATAATTCATTATTTCTCCCCTCTGAAAATTTCTAAAATACAAATCCTTGTAAAAATATATCTTTAATTTCATTATACAATATTTTCAATGATTTTGACTTATTAAAACGAATAAAAAAATCACTATTCAAAAATTTATTTTGAATAGTGGTCTTTTAAGAGCTGTTATAGGGCCAGTTTCTATACATCCATACCTATTTTCACAGATTTCATATTTATACTCACAAATTGTTTTTTTACATTTTCACTTATAATTTTTCCCCAATTTACATTTGGAAGCTGTAAGGTTTTTAGCAGTACCCCCAGCATGATCATATTTTGAGATTTTATATTTCCCAGTTCCTTGGCTTTTTCTGCCGCCTTTATTACAGTGGTATTTTTTATATTTGATTTTATATTTTCAATAACATTTTCAGGATATTTTTCTTTTTCCGAAAGCACAGTAGCCGAAGGTATTTTATAATCATTCACAATCAATTTTCCCCCCGGACTCAAATATTCAATCCATCTTAAAGCTTCCATTTTCTCAAAAGCAACAATTACATCTGCGCTGCCTTTTCCTATGATAGGCGAGTATACTTTATCTCCATATCTGACCTGTGTTGTAACACTCCCTCCTCTCTGCGCCATTCCATGAACTTCAGACATTTTTACATCATAGCCTGAATTTATCAAACCTGAAACCAATATTTTGGATGCCAGTATAATTCCCTGTCCGCCAACTCCTACAAACAAAATATTTTTTACCTTGTTCATCTATATGTCACCTACCTTTTTTATTGCATCAAAAGGACATATCTGTGCACAGACGGAACACCCAACACAAATGTCTTCATCTATATGTGATATATTTGAGATATCTGAAATTGATATAGCCGGGCAACCTGACTTTATACACATTTTACACTTTTGACACTTGTCTTTGCTTACTCTGTAGACAACTTTTTTTGTATTGAATTCCTTTTTGTCTTCTTCGCTCAACTTTTTTAATACACAGGGCCACCTGCTTATAATTACAGAAGGTTCCTCACTTTTTAATGCCTTATCCAAAGCAATTTCCGTTTCGCTTAAATTAAGTGGATTCACCGTCCATATATTTTTTACACCTATGGCTCTGCACAATTGAGGTATATCTATGGCATAAGTCTTTTCGCCGCTTAAAGTATATCCTGTCCCTGGATTTTCCTGATGTCCTGTCATAGCAGTTATTCTATTATCCAGTATTACAATTATTGAATTTCCCTTATTATAGACTATATCAATTAAACCTGTAATGCCAGAGTGAAAGAAAGTAGAATCTCCTATTACTCCCACTGTCTTTTTATCTATTCCATTGATTTTGAAAGCCTTTTCAGCTCCATGAGAGGTGCTTACCGAGGCACCCATGCAAATACATGTGTCCATTGCATTTAAAGGCTCCGCACATCCTAAAGTATAACAGCCTATATCTCCTGTAATCATTATATCCTTTTTCTTGGATAGTGTATAAAACAAACCCCTGTGAGGACACCCAGCACACAGCGTAGGAGGTCTTGATATTATTTCCTTTTTTAAATTTTCTACAGAACTTGCAGTTTCTTTTCTGCTTTCATATTCAGTTTTTAAAAGGGAAGATGCGACAATATCCGGATTTAATTCACCCACTCTTGGAATCTTATCCTTCCCTATACAATCAATTCCCCTTGCTTTAATCTGCTCTTCTATATAAGGCTCTAACTCTTCAATTACATAAAGCGTTTTCACTCCCTGTGCAAATTTACTTATTTTTTCAAAGGGAAGAGGATTTGTGAAACCAAGTTTTAAATAGGATGCGTTGTTTCCAAAAACTTCTTTTGCATATTCATAACTTATTCCCGAGGTTATAATGCCTATCTGCCTGTCACCCCATTCAATTCTGTTCAAATCGGTATCATTGCTGAATTTTTCTAATTTTTTCAATCTCTTCTCTACTTCTAAATGAAGTTTTCTTGCATGTGCCGGTATAGTTACGAATTTAGATGTATTTTTTATATATGGCTTCATTTTTACATCTTTTCTCGAAGAAAGTTCAACCAGGGATTTGGAATGACATATCCTAGTAGAAACTCTAAATATAACTCCTGTATCAAATTTTTCTGATATATTAAAAGCTTCTCTTAAGAAATCCTTACATTCCTGACTGTCACTTGGTTCTATCATGGCCATTTTGGAAAATTTGCCATAATATCTATTGTCCTGTTCATTTTGTGAAGAATGCATACCCGGATCATCTGCTGAGACCAGGACAAATCCTCCATTAACTCCAGTGTATCCGAAAGTCATAAGAGGATCTGCAGCTACATTTAATCCTACATGTTTCATTGCTGTCATAGATCTTGCCCCTGCAATAGAAGCACCTACAGCTACTTCCGTCGCCACCTTCTCATTTGTCGCCCATTCCGAATATATGCCCTCGTAATTTGAAACGTTTTCCAGTATTTCTGTAGAAGGTGTTCCTGGGTAAGCCGATGCAACAGTTCCGCCTGCTTCATAAAAACCTCTGGCAATGGCTTCGTTACCTGTCATAAGTACTTTCATTTATATACTCCCTCCAAAACAATACTTTAGTATAAACACTATATTTAAGAGCATATAACGTGCCAAAGACTTTACAGACAAAATACCCTGCTTTAGGGAAATTTATTTATAGAAAAGGGTCAAATGGTATAATCAATTATCCATTCAACCCTATCATAGATTTCAGTTACTTTTTAAAAAATTCAGAACTTTTTCACCAAATTTTGTAATCACGCTTCCTCCCCTGCCCTTGTTTATTTTTATCATCAAATTTTTTTCCAATTCTATGAGCATGGCTCTTATTTCCTGTTCACTCAAAAAAATATTCTCCTGACTGGCTATTTTATATAAACTCCGTCTTCCCATTCTCCTCTTATCTTTATATCCTCTATCCAATTTTTCAAGCAAAAATATATATTTTTCTATGTCCTTGTCGATTTCATCCAGAAATTTTTTGAATATAACTTCTTCATCCCTGTCAAATATATTTTTATTGAGCTTTTTCTTGTAAAAAGGAAGATCTTTTAAATCTATTTCTTTAATATCCAAACTTGCAAAATATTCTATATAATTTTTTAATTCCCTGACATTTCCATTCCAGTTGTAGTTGATCAAAGCATTTTTAGCTGACCCTGTTAGAGTAAAATCAACATTCAACTGATTTTTTATTCCATTAAGTAGAGGTATTATATCATCACGTCTATCTCTTAAGGGAGGTAAATTCAACGGCAGTACACTCAGCCTATAATATAGATCTTTTCTAAATTTCCCTTTTCTCAGCATATCCTTCAAATTTCTATTAGTCACCGATATTATTCTGACATCTACTTTAATTAAATTGCTTCCACCTATTCTCATAACTTCTCTTTCCTGAAGTACTCTCAGGAGTTTTGCCTGAAGGTTTAATGGCATTTCACCTATTTCATCCAAAAATAAAGTGCCTCTGTGGGCAAGCTCAAATAATCCCGGTTTTCCGCCTTTTCTGGCGCCTGTAAAGGCCCCTTCTTCATATCCGAACAGTTCACTTTCCAATAAACTTTCAGTAATAGCAGCACAGTTCACAGCTACAAAAGGATAATTTTTTCTCTTGGAGCTATTATGTATTGCCTGTGCAAACAGCTCCTTGCCGGTACCACTTTCACCGGTTATCAGTATTGAGGAGTTTGAAGCTGCCATTCTTTTGGCAATTTTTTTATATTTTTTAATTATTTCACTTTTACCCAATATATCTTCAAATGTATATTTTGCCCTATGTCCTTGTCCAATTATTTGCTCTCTAAATTTATACTGCTTTTTTTCCATGTCATTGAATTTTTTGATTATTACTACCACACCGTAAAGTATACCTGAATTAAACAGCGGGTGTTCAGACAGAATCACATCATACCCATTTATTTTTATAAGCTTTTCAACAGTTGGACGCATATTTTTCAATACACTGCCAAAAGATATACCCGGAATCAAATCCGATATGCTTTTCCCGAGAGCACTGCCTTTGCTTATACCGGTTATCTCTTCTGCACTGTTGTTGTAAGTGTAAACTTTGCCATCAGGATCAACACCTATTATTCCGTCATCCAGGACTTGAAATAATACTTTGAGTTCACTTCCAAAGCGATTTGTCTGGCCCAATACGCAGGACATACCGGAATTTCTGCTGACGATTTCCATATATCCCTTTTTTATGTTTTGATCTTGCAGAATATAAAGTAAATTCAACTTTCCTCCTATGTCAAGTATGGTACTTATATCCAAAAGACTGTTCCCTATGTTTATAACGTTTTCAGCACCTTCTGTACTGCAGGAGGATTCCCCCAACAAAATAAGTGTTTTTCCCCTCAAATTTCTATCGATCCCCGGATACATAGGAGTTATTTTTATATGCATCACACCCAATTCATACAATAAGCATACCATTTCTTTGGACATTTCCATATCTTCATCTAAAAGCCATACATGTGATCCCCTTGGAATGTCCATTATTTTGTTAAATCCCGATTTCGAAATAGTTCTGTTTGCAACCACTATTTTACTTTTTATATTCAAATACGATTTTATTTTACCTAGGATATTGTAAGATTGAATAAGTACCAGATCAGCATTAATTGGTTTCTCTATGTTGCATTTGTATATGTAAAACTTTTCTATAGATATGCTATTTGAAAATAGAGCGATAATCTGTTTGCCATAGGTATCCACTGCATCCTTCCCATAACCTACTATTGCAATTTTTTTACTCATGTTTTTCATCCTCTAATTAATCACTTTTCTATAGTATACCACATTATTTACCGACTCCGATATGTATTTGTAATTTAGAAGGCCATAACTGCCCTTATATATATCGGTAGTTTATAGCCTTCTAATTGTTTAAAGTTTATTATATTGAGGTTCTTGCTGCTGAATATAATTCTGTCTTCCATTTAACACCTGAAGGGCTTCATCTAGATTTTTTGCTATGTTTTGAAAATCATTTTTAGCATTCTGATCCTGAGTTTCCAGTGCAAATGTCTTCATAGTTGCAGCTGCATTTTGAATTCCAGCTATTGCTTGCTGCATCTGGGTACCAACTGTCATATTGTATCACCTCCTTTTAAAGTTTACCCTTTTGGATTGAATATCAAGGCACCGATAAATCCGAAAATTATGGCAGCGGATATACCCGCGCTGGTAACTTCAAAAATTCCAGTTAGCACTCCTATTATTCCAAACTCTTCAGATTCCATAATAGCACCCTTTACAAGTGCATTTCCAAAACTGCTTATAGGTACAGAGGCGCCTGCTCCTGCAAATTTTATAAGCGGTTCATATAGCCCCAAACCTCCAAGTACGGCTCCGGCCACTACAAGTGTAGTTGTAGTATGGGCTGGAGTCAGCTTGAAGACATCCATCATGATTTGTCCTATTACGCATATCAAACCGCCTATTACAAATGCCCAAAAAAATTTTTCAATCATAATAAATGCACCTCTTTTCTATGCTTCTATAGATACCCCATGGGCGACACAGGGTATGCTTTCCTTTTGTTGATAGGACATCGGCGACATAAGTGCTCCTGTAGCTACTATCAACATCTTCTTTATCTTTTTCCGTTTCATCTCTTTTAAAAAATGTCCATAAGTCACTGTAGCAGAGCAGGCACATCCGCTACCGCCTGAAAATACGGGCTGATCCTTTTTGTATATCAAAATACCGCAGTCTGTGAACACTCCCTGGGGAAATTCAAACCCGTCATCTTTTAACATTTTTTTAGCTATATTGTGGCCTATTCTGCCCAAATCTCCAGTAGCTATAACGTCGTAGTAGGATGGATCCCTGTGTAAATCTCTGAAATGTGCCTCTATGGTGTCAACTGCCGCCGGCGCCATAGCCGCCCCCATGTTGAATGGATCTGAAATTCCCATGTCCATAACTTTTCCTATGGTAGCCGAAGTGACTTTGGGTCTGTCATACCCTTTGCCAATTACTGCGGCACCAGCCCCAGTTACTGTCCATTGTGACGTAGGAGGTTTTTGACCTCCGTATTCGGTAGGATATCTGAACTGTTTTTCCGATGCAGCATTGTGACTTGAAGTCCCACAGAGAACATAGTTGGCCCCACCACTGTCTACAATGAAGGATGCCAGCGCCAATCCTTCCATGGAACTGGAGCATGCTCCAAATATACCCAGGTATGGTATCTTGAGACTTCTGGCAGAAAAACTGCTGCTGGTTATCTGATTCATTAGATCTCCGCTCAAAAAAAAATTTATATCATCTTTTTTTACTTTAGAATTTTTTATAGCTAGGTTACAAGCTTCTTCCAGCAATTTTTTTTCAGCCTTCTCAAAACTATCCTGTCCAAGCCAAATATCTTCGTGAAGCAAATCGAACTCTCCGGCAAGTGCACCCTTTGCTTCAAAAGGTCCACCCACGGCAGAACATCCAAGTATAATTGGCTTGGATTGAAATATCCATGATTGATGTCCCTGAATCATCTAAATCCCACCTAACCATTGAATAATTACTCTTACAATAGCCATCACAAATGCAGAAAAAACTCCAAAACTTATTACAGATCCCGCCAATTTAAACATATTTCCACCAACTCCCAAAACAAACCCTTCACTTTTGTGTTCTATGGCACAGGAAGCAATGGAATTTGCAAAACCAGTAACGGGTATTGCGGTACCTGCTCCCGCCCACTGTGCAATATGATCAAATACTCCAAGCCCTGTAAGAAGTACAGATACTATTATCAAAATTGCAGAAGTGGGATTCCCGGCAGTTGCCTCAGTAAAATTAAAATATTTTATAAACATAAATTGAAGTCCCTGCCCTATAGCGCATATCGTACCCCCGACCAGAAATGCCTTTAGACAGTTTGTAAAAACCTTCCTCTTGGTCTCATTTTCCTTGGCAAGACTTTGATATTGCTGTTGTTCAGGTGTTAATTTCTTTTTTTTCTTGTCAGACATTTATATCACCTTCTATCCCAATAAATAGGGTTTTAATTTTTTTAATATGTCTTTTAATATGAGAGAATCTTTTTTATAGATATCCTGTGCTTTTTTATCCTCGGTATCAAGGGCGAAGGACATCAAATCCGACTCCGCCTTTTCCAAATTGGCATACAGCATCTTTCTCAAATTTAACTGAGGCACTTGAATCATATCGTCAAACAGATCCACATAGAGTTCACCACTGGAATTCACCTGACCTATAAATACATTGTCCAGAGAAACTCCGAGCAGTTCCAGCTGCTCATTTAGCCATCCCTGGTTCAGGCCCAAATTGCTTAAAGATTCATTTATGATATTTCCATCCAATATTACGGTTTGAGGTGCACTCTCGGGATAGGTTTGTATTCCCAGATCCTTTGGAGTAACGGGTTTTTTATCGGATTTCAATATTACATTTATGTCTCCGGTGGATTCCATTATTGCAAATTCTACATCTCCCAGATCAAATATGTTTTTTGAACGGAGTTCGCGGAGAAGATCTTCTCCGCTGTACCTTATTTTACTTAAATTTTCTTCCATGACCTTCCCTTTTTTAACAACTATTATCTCTTTCCCGTTTATTAAATCATACATATATTTACTTTTCATAGATATATAATCCAAAGCCATTGGAAACAGTATCCATACGGCCAGTGCAATAACGCCGAAAACCCAGTTGGATATCACATTTACAGAAATCAATGCAATTAAAACAGCTATGACAATGTAATTTATAAGATTAAAAGGAGTCATTTTTGTCCAGCGCTTTTTGCCCAGTGCCCTTACAAAAAATATGGACAGGAAAAATAATGCTGTGGACTTTAATAAAATTGCAATCCAAATTTTCATATTATACTATTCCTCCAAATCAATTGCCTTTGTACTGGGGCTCTTCTTGTTTTAAAAATTTAATTCTCCTGTTTAAATCCTGAACTACATTTTCCACAGCTTCAAAAGCTTCCCCGTATACATCTCTGGCCTTTTTGTCCTGTTCCTGAAGAGAATACAACCTCAGCGTACTTCCTGCACCTTTTAAAGTAACCAATGTCTGTTTTACCTTGGATCCTACAGTCACTTTTCAATTCCCCCTTTTAATTCTAAATATAAATCAAATCTCTTGACTTAGTTTTACCTATTTGCATTAAATTATTACAATTGATTCTATGAATTTCGACAATAAAATAACTCCAACCTATTTTTCAATAAATTGGAGTTGAGTGGACTACAGATTACATGTTGTCTATGGCTTCATATATTATATTCAATCCCTTTTCCAGTTCCTTTTTGGTAATTATAAGAGGTGGAAGAATTCTTACTACATTATCTGTACCGGCAGTTAATACAAGTAGTCCCTTTTTTAAAACCTCTTTCTGAATTTCAGAAGCTTTCCCGTTTATTTCTACACCTACCATCAATCCTATTCCACGTACTTCTCTTATATTTTTAGAAGGTTTATTCTTAAAAAAATTTTTAATGAATATTCCCTTTTTAGATACTTTTTCTAGAAAATTTTCATCTGTAATCTGATTTAGTATCTCTACTGCACCTGCAGCGCAAACTGGATTACCGCCGAAAGTTGAACCATGATCCCCATATTTGAAAGCATTTTTAAGCTTTTCATTACACAGGGTGGCACCCATTGGAAGACCTCCTCCAAGTGCCTTGGCTACAGATATAATATCAGGCTGGACACCGTAATTATTGAAACCATACAGCTTTCCAGTCCTTCCTAAACCACACTGAACTTCATCACATATGACTAAAATATCATTTTTTTCAGCTATTTCAAATACTTTGTTCACAAATTCCCTACTCAGTGGGTTTACCCCGCCTTCGCCCTGAACTGCCTCTATCATGATGGCGCATACATTTGAATCCACGGCTTTTTCAAGTGCTGTCGGATTAATATCGACATGTTTGAATCCTTCCGGAAACGGATAAAAATATTTATGGAGTTCTTCCTCTCCTGTAGCTTCCAGTGAAGCCATTGTCCTTCCATGAAAGCTTCTATTCAATGTAATTATTGTATTTCTACCTTTTCCATATTTCTCAAAGCTGTATTTTCTAGCAAGTTTTATCGCACATTCATTTGCCTCTGTCCCTGAATTGCAAAAAAACACCTTGCTCATATTTGAAACTTTTGTAAGTTTTTTGGCCAATTCCAAAATGGGAACATTTAAAACTATATTTGATGTATGAACTAACTTATCCAGCTGATCTTTTACAGCTTTTGTCCATTTTTTATTTCCATGCCCCAATGCCATTACTCCTATACCCGAAGTAAAATCCAAATATTCCTTATCTGAAATGTCGTATAATTTACATCCTTTAGCATGTGTAAATACCACAGGAAGGTATTTATAAGTATCCATCATATATTTTTCAGCATAGTGTAAATAATTCATAAAAATTCCCATTTACCAGAAACTTGTACAATTCTGCTAAATGGTCTTACCCCCTTTTTTATTGTAAATTCTTAATGCAATCCTGCTATATTATTCTAATAGATCATCGTACCTATCCCTTTTTTTGAAAATAATTCTAGAAGAAGACAGTGTGGCACTCTTCCATCAATGATATGGGCACTTTTGACTCCGGATTTTATTGCTTCAGCACAAGAATTGATTTTAGGTATCATCCCGCCTTTTATTATATTGTCCCTATACATTTTAGGAATATCCTCAAGCTTTATTTCTGAAATAAGAGTGGAGGAATCCTGTGTATCCGTCATAATTCCGGGTACATCTGTAAGAAGTATTAAATTTTGTGCCTTTAAAGATACCGCAATTCTAAAAGTACAGGTATCTGCATTTATATTGTACAGTTCACCCTTAATTCCTCTTGCTACACTGCTTATTACAGGAATATAGCCATCATCTATGGAATCATTTATGACTTCAGGGTTTACACGCACTATTTCGCCTACATTTCCTAAATCCACTTTAAATGAGGCTTTCCTGGCTTCGATCATATTGCCATCTATACCGCACAGCCCTATGGATTTTCCACCATAATCCTCTATTAGATTTACCAAATCCTTGTTGACTTTTCCGCAAAGCACCATCTGAACCACATCCATGGTTTCATCGTCCGTGTACCTCAACCCGTCTACAAAAATACTTTTTTTATTTAATTTTTTTAAATGGGAAGAAATAAAAGGACCCCCGCCGTGTACGAGAACTATGTTTATTCCAATACATTTCATAAGTACCAGGTCATTTATGACATATCTTTTAAGTCTTTCATCTTTCATTACACTGCCGCCATATTTTATGACTATGGTTTTACCTCTGTATTTTTGAATATAAGGCAGAGACTCTGCCAGGACTACTGCTACGTCATCATAATTCATTGCCTGCATAGGCCTCCTTTTAGATAAAAGTTCCTATGACATATAGTCTCCATTGATCTTTATATAATCATAAGTCAAATCACACCCCCAGCATCGGACATTATGACTGCCGGAATTGAAATCCAGACTTATGTATACTTCGTCTTCCGACAGTATATCTTTTGCTTCACCAGCCGAGAATTTTACAGGTTCTCCGTTTTTAAATACCATTATATTGCCTTTTGAGCTTCCGATGCAAACCTGAAGTTTGTTTATGTCAAAGTCGCCCCCCGAGTATCCAACAGCATCGAGTATTCTTCCCCAATTTGCACTGCATCCAAAGAAAGCGGTCTTAACCAAATTGGAACATATTATTGATTTTGCAAAAATTTCGCCGTCTCTTTCACTGGGTACATTTAAAGCTCTGCATTCTATGAGTTTTGTAGCACCCTCCCCGTCTTTTGCAATCATCTTTGCAATTTTTACATTCAATTTTTCAAGTACCTCTAAAAATATCCTGTAGTCCTCATTTTCTTTTTCTATCATCTCATTGCCGGAAAGTCCGTTTGCCATGATAAGTACTGTATCATTCGTAGAAGTATCCCCATCTACGGAAATTCTGTTGTAACTTATTCTCACACTTTCCCTCAGGGCTTTTTCCAAAAGATCACTGCTTATATTTACATCTGTAGTAATAAAAGAAAGCATTGTTCCCATATTGGGGTGTATCATTCCGGAACCCTTTGCCATTACACCTATTACGGCCGGTTTTCCCTGAATCTCAAATTTTACAGATAGGGTCTTTGGAAAGGTATCCGTGGTCATTATAGCTTCCGACGCATCTTTATACCCTTCTTTGTCTAATTTTTTTACTAAATGCGGAACAGAATTTTCTATAGAGTCGATATCCAGTTTTACTCCTATAATACCTGTAGATGCCACAAGTACATCGTCCTTTTCAATACCTGATTCTTTTGCTACAAGGCTGCACATTTTTTCTGCATCTTCAATACCTTTTTTACCTGTACATGTATTGGCATTACCGCTGTTTGCAATTATGGCCCGGGCAGTTTTGCTTTTTAAATGATTTTGTGTGACGAGAATAGGAGCGGCCTTTATTTTGTTCTTAGTGAAAACTCCTGCAGAATTACAGGGACTGGCGGACATTACAAGAGCTAGATCTTTTAGATTTTTTCCTTTGATTCCACAGCTGATTCCCGAAGACATAAATCCTTTCGGGGAAGTTATGCCTTCTTTTATAAATTTCAAATTCATTTCAACAACCTCCTGTAGTTTAATTAAAAGACAGCTGGCAGCGTAGTGAGGCCCTCTTTTTCTGAAAAACCCAGGGCAATGTTCATATTTTGAATTCCCTGACCTGCAGAACCTTTCATCATATTATCCAGACAAGAGATAACTATCAGTTTATTGTTGTCATCATCATAATGAAGGGAGATATGACAATAATTTGAAAGTCTGACACCACTTATTTTTGACACTTCCCCCAGCGGCAGCATTTTTATAAAATTTTCATTTTTATAGAACTGAGAGTATTTTTCATGTACCTCTTCTAAACTCAATGCCTTTTTGGGAGTTGCATAAATTGTAGATAAAATACCTCTATTTATCGGAAGCAAATGGGGGACAAATGTAAGTTTGACATTCTTTTTGAATGAATTGCTCAAAGTTTCCTCTATTTCAGGAGTGTGTCTGTGATTTGCCACTTTGTAAGCAGTGAAATTCTCGTTACAATTTACAAAATGACTGCTTTCCGTAAGTTCTTTACCTGATCCGGTTATCCCGGATTTACAGTCTGCAATTATACCATCTTCTTCTATCAGGTTTTCAGAGAGAAGAGGCAAAAGTGCCAATTCAACTGAAGTGGCATAGCATCCAGGATTGCCTATGATCTGAGTTCTCCTTATCTCGTCCCTGTTTAATTCCGGAAGACCGTACACGGATTTTTCATGTAAGCTTTTATTTAGGAAAGTCTTTCCATACCATTTCTTGTATAAATTTTCATTTTTAAACCTGAAATCTGCCCCCATGTCAATACATATTTTATTTTCATAAACTGCTTTTTCGACAATGGCCTGACTTAATCCGCTGGGCAGTGCCAAGAATATCAAATCACTTTTTTCTATAATATCCTGCTGGTTTTCACATTCAAGATCATCGGTTTGATAAAAGCCCGAATATATGCTGGATATGGGTTTACCTCTATATTTTACGGAAGATATCCCGGATATATTCACTTTATTGTGGTTTGATAAAAGTCTTATAAGCTCGGCCCCAACGTACCCTGTTCCTCCAATAATTCCTACTTGTATCAAATTTTTTCTCCTTTTCTAATATAGTATTATTTTAATATGTAATTATTATATGACTTTATGAATAAATATGCAATATTTTTTATAAAAATAAATACCTTTTTTATAATTTTATTGTCATCTAAACTGTGCAATTTTCGTATATATAAATAAAAACTTTCGTAAATTTCTTACGAAAGTTTTTATTCCACAATTATTCAACTATTCACAGACTTTATCCGGATTCAATATATTTTTCGGATCAAAGGCAAGTTTTATATTTTTCATGAGTTTCATATACTCGTCACCGTACTGGCGGAATATATATTTCTTTTTGGCATATCCTATGCCGTGTTCTCCTGAAACAGCTCCTTCCAGGTCTTCCGACTTTTTATACATGCAGTCGAATATATCGCTCAATTTCTTATTCCACTCTTCATCTGAAAGTTTATCTTTCAAAATATAAACGTGTATATTTCCATCTCCTGCATGACCAAAGCTCCTTATTCGTATATTGAACTGTTTCTGAAGATCATTTGTATATTTTACAAATTCAGCTACCCTGTTTCTTGGAACAACTACATCGCATTCATCCATATCCGTAGTAGTGGCTTTGACAGCTTCGAGGAATGCTCCCCTTGCAGACCAAACTGACTCTTTTCTCTCATCAGTGTCTGAAATATATACGTCAAGAGCTCCTTCCTTAAGGCATATATCAGCTACTTTCTCATAATCAGCCTCTATCTGTTCTTTGCTGTTTCCGTCAAAAGTCAGGAGCAGATATGCATCTGAAGAATTGTCCGGAAATTTCTTTCCCAGGAACTCTTCTGCCGCAAGTATAACTTCTCTCTGCATAAATTCTATGGCAGTAGGAACGGATTTTGATTTTATTATCTTGGGCACAGTACTTATAGCCTTGTCAAGATTCGGGAAAGGTATAAGCAAGCTTATGGATTTTTTAGGAAGAGGGAGAAGTTTTAATATGATCTTTGTAATTATTCCCAGTGTTCCTTCTGAGCCGCATATCAAATCCTTTAAGCTGTAACCGGAACTGTTTTTAACTATCTTTCCTCCAAATTCAAGTATGGCTCCATTTGGAAGTACCACTTCAAGACCTCTCACATAATCCCTTGTAACACCATATTTTACAGCTCTCATTCCACCTGCATTTGTACTTACATTTCCACCAATCGTAGCTGATTTTTCACCTGGATCTGGAGGATAAAACAAATCATGGCTTTCCACAAATTTTGCTATATCCATGAGAAGCACTCCAGGTTCAAGTGTTAAAGTGAGATTTTCCTCGTCCAATTCAAGTATATTGTTCATCTTAGTCAGATTTATCATTATACCGCCCTCTATGGGAACTGAAGATCCAACCAGGCCGGTTCCTGAACCTCTCGCAACCACTGGTATATTGTTTTTATAAGCATAGGCCATTATTTTTGAAACTTCCTGTGCGTTTGAAACTTCTACCATTGCATCAGGATATTTGCTTACTCCCCCCAGTTCATCATGGCTGTAATCGTCATTTATATTTTCACCGGTGAAGACCCTCTCTTCACCAAGTAAGTCCACAAGAAATTTTACATCGTTATCATCTAATTTTTTATATTTTTTGACACACATTTCCATGTTTTTTCCTCCAAACTAAACTTAAGATTTGAAATTCATCTATCATTTATTTATGCCGATTGAAGCAGTCCCTTTTTTGCTTTGATATTCTCTATGAGTTTCGGTAAGATCTCATACACATCTCCTATGATTCCATAGTGAGCCACATTGAATATAGGTGCTTTAGGATCCTTATTTATTGAAACAATCACATCAGAGTTGTTCATGCCTGCTACAAATTGTACTGAGCCCGATACGCCACAGGTTATTATGAGCTTGGGTTTAACTGTTCTTCCACTTAATCCTATCTGTTTCTTGGAATCCAGCCATCCTGCTTCTATAAGAGGTCTTGTACAAGCTACTTGGCCTCCCAGAAGATCTGCCAGTTCATATGCCATTTTTAAATCATTTTCATTTTTAAATGCCCTGCCTACTGCAACTATGACATCTGCTTCGGATATTTCCTCCTCCACTTTCTTCTTAGTTACTTTTAGAACTTTTATATTTGATTTAAGTTTACTCTTATCCATCTTCTGTACAGTTATCTTTCCTGAAGTGCTCTCAGATCTTTCAGGTGCATTCATTACCTTGTATCTAACTGTAGCCATCTGGGGTCTGTGATTTGGATTCAATATCTTGGCCATTATATTACCGCCAAAGGCAGGTCTTATTTGGACAAGATCCGTATTCTTCTTCATATCAAGTACTGTACAGTCAGCAGTAAGTCCTGTCTTGAATCTAGCTGCAACTCTCGGTGCCAATGATCTTCCCACAGTAGTGGCCCCTACAAGAAGAGTTGAAGGCTTAACCTTGTTTATAAAATCTTCCATAGCTGCAGTATACGGTTCTATTATAAAATCTTCGAGTTCTTCATAATCATATACAAAAACTTCATCCACGCCGTAGTGAAGTATTTCCTGAGCCTTGTCCTTTATATTATGCCCTATGAATACAGCATATACTGGATAATCATCACTTACCTTGGCTGCAAGCTCTTTGGCCTTGCCTATGAGTTCATAAGTTACAGGGTGTATATTCCCCTTTACATGATCCACATAGACAGCTATGCCCTTCCACAAGCTCTTGTCTATTTTTTCAACTTTGTCTTCTACGAATTCTACTACTCCTTTAGGTCCCTTTCTTACACACATCTTGCACATTTTACAAGCTGCATTTATTTCCAATCCACCGTCCTTGCTTTCCATTGCTCCAAAAGGACATATGTCTACCAATTCCTTTATGATTGAAGGAGTAAGTTTTTCTTTGTTTATTACCAATTTACCCATTTTCCATTCCTCCTAATAATCTATATAAATTTTAATTCCTTAAGTTTATTAGCTAATCTATCTGATAATTCTTCATTTGTTCCCTTCCAGATTTCCTTATCCTTGTTTACTTCAGGAGGGAATATTTTCTCCACCTGTGTTGGGGAACCATTCAACCCATATCTGTTCTCATCCTTATCTTCAAAATCTTTAAGGCCTAAGATCTTGACCTCTCTATCTTTTGTCGCAAGCTTTTTCTTGTAGGATGGAAGTCTCGGCTGAAAGATATCTTTTTCTACTGTTAAAAGGCATGGAAATTTTATCTCCGATATTTCCACTGTATTGGGCATATCCATCTTGACTATCATTGAACTGTCCTTTACCCCTTCAATGCTCAGCACGTTAGCTATATGGGGTATTCCCAGATTTTCTGCCATCTCAGGTCCTACCTGGGCAGTGTCACCGTCGGTAGTTTGTTTGCCGCATAAAATGAGATCTATATGACCCATCTTTCTTATTCCCTGGGATATAGTATAAGAAGTTGCAAGTACGTCAGCTCCTGCAAATTTTCTGTCTGATACGAGTACCCCTTCATCCGCACCCATCATATAGGCTTCTTTTATTACATCTGCAGCCTGAGGCGGTCCCATGCTTATCACTTTTACTTTTCCACCATACTTTTCTCTAAGCCTCAGACCAGTTTCAAGTGCAAATAGATCATAGGGATTCATCTTTGAATCAATACCCTCTCTTTTCAATACTCCAGTTACGGGATCTACTTCAACTTTTGAAGTTCCGGGTACCTGTTTTATACATACTAATATATCCATTTATAAATTACCTCCAAAATCTATATAATATTTAAAATTATTTAATTACCTAACTTACAATTACAGCAACTCCATCTGGTACAACAGCTATTTTTGCATTCTTTCCCACAATGTCATAAGCCTTGTTTAAAGCCTCTTCAACGGTATATGCATGCTGCATGTGCATGTCTTTTATAATCTGAGGATCACACATATCCGTAACCATTATGACAGTGCATTTGCTAAGTATCCTGGCAAGTATCTGTGATTCCCATTGATCCGGCACTGTTTCTCCTCTTGGAACTTTTGAAACCTTCTTCAAGAACTCCTCAGGTGATTTTACTCCGGACAAACTTTTATAAAAGCCCTCGCCGCCGTGTCCATCATTGCAGGCAGCAACCATTATTATTACACCGCCCTTCCTGCAAGTTGCCTCTGCTGCAGTCATTCCCTTAACTGACTGGTATATATTCTGATCCAGAGGGTATCCTCCATTTGTGGAAATGGCAATATCTGACTCTGCAGCATTCACCTTAGACAACCCAAGTACGAACTTGCATCCTTCCTCATGGGCCTGTTTGCTGTCACCTGCAAAGGCATTTATTATTTTTTTGTCGCTGTCTATAACAACGTTTATTATAAATGCAAGTTTTGCCTTTTTGGCAGCATAGAGCATATCCTTGTGTATGGGATTGTTTTTTAGCTTTCCCGTTCTGGCATAGGGGCTTGCTATAAATTCCGAACAGTGATTGGCCATAATAGTCTTAGTAGAAGCTATGCCCGGAAGTATACTCTTTCTTCCTCCTGAAAATCCCGCAAAGAAATGTGATTCTATAAAACCCTCTGCAATCAGAAGTTCAGCTTCTACTGCTGTTTTGTTTATTATAAGCTCTCCTCCTGAAGGCAGCGTGCCTATTTTGACCAGACTGCTGCTGTCACGGGAATCATGTACTATTATATTCTCATTTTTAACTATTTCTTCTCCAAATTTATTTACAAGTTCTTCATGGGTTGTAGGCCTGTGAAATCCCGTGGCAATTAAAATTTTTATATCAATCTTAGGATTGACTGCTCTTATTCTCCTTAAAAGTATGGGCATTATTATTTTACTTGGAACTGGTCTTGTATGATCACTGCTGATTATGACCATATTTTTCTTACCTTTAACGAGTTCTTCCAATTTAGGAGATCCTATTGGATTATCAAGTGCCTTTTCAACTATTTCAGATTCCGTAAGTTCTGTTTTATAGTCCCCTGCTTTTGATTCAAGCACAGCCGACAAATTTTTATCGGGAATTTCAACCTCGAGTGTCCTCTTATTATAAGGTAATTTTACTACTGACATATAAACCATCCTCCCTATTATGTTTCAATGATGATAAAATTATGAGTAAATCAATATCAGTTAAATCCAAACAAAGGTCCGGCAAAGAAACTAATCAACCCCAATATAATTACATACACTATGCAGAATTTCAAAGTAGATGTTAATATCTTTCCTTCTTGTCCTGCAAGCCCCGTAGCTGCTGTAGCAACTGCTATACTTTGAGGCGATATCATTTTTCCTGCAGTGGCTCCTCCGGTATTTGCAGCGGCAAGCCAGAATTCATTCAGATGAAGAGATCTGGCAACTTCCACCTGAAGACCTCCAAACAATACATTAGAAGACGTGTCACTACCTGTTACAAAAGTTCCAAGTGCACCTATGATAGGGGCAATCAATGGATAGAAACTTCCCGTAGCTGCTACTAGAACCACTGATATAGATTTTATCATTCCACTATAACCCATTACTTTTGCCAGTGCTACAATGGCAATTATAGTAATAGAAGACTTGGCCATTTGTTTAAAAGTGTTACCCAATACCTTGGCTATTTCACCAAATTTCGCACCCTGAATCATTCCTCCTATGAAGGTTGCTATTATAATAAGTGTGCCTGGAGTTGAAACCCAATTAAATACATAAGGCGTTGCCCCTTGTCCAGTATAAATAGGTACTGATGTTTTTATTGAAGAAAGTGCCTTGTTTATTGGTGGGAACAGTGCGCTGCTCAATATTACGAATACAAAAACCAATATGAACGGCAGCCATGCCAAAACTCCCTCTTTAAATGAAACCTTTTCAACATTCTTGTCGGCAGTATCTTTATAAAATATCTTGGCCACAGCTATTGTAACTACCATACAGACTACTGAACCCAGTATTGCAGGCAGTTCTGCACCTAAATATTTTGCAGCTATTACTTCAGGAATTGCAAAAGAGACACCAGACGCAAGGGATATTCCCCAAAAACCCTTTATTGCCTTTACACTTTTGCCAGTAAGCATTACAAGTACGACAGGTACAATTACAATAAGTACTGATAGTTGAAGACCTACAGCATAGCTTAGCTGCGTAACATCAATGTTGGCAACCTTTGCAAGAGTTGTTACAGGAATTCCTATGGCTCCGAAAGCAGTAGGAGTTGTGTTTGCAATCAGACATATGATAGCTGCAAAAAGTGGATTAAACCCAAGTCCTGCCATTATACTGGCAGGTATTGCAACTGCTGTTCCAAATCCTGCTATGGCCTCCATGAACCCTCCAAAAGCCCAAGCCAGGATAAGTACCAAAATTCTCTTGTCTGTAGTTATGCTAGTCATCATTTTTTTGATTACATCCATGCTTTTAGTGTAAACGGTAAGATTGTAGGTAAAAACAGCGGCTATTATTACAATAAGAATAGGCCATGCAGCAAGGGCAAATCCCTCTAAAGTTGCAGTAGCTGCATTTATAGCCGGCATTTTCCACACTACCATTGCCAGCAGTATGGTGACAATCAACGTAAAAGGACACGTTTTATGACCGGGCATCTTTAAAGCACCCAATGAAACCATAAGCCATACTATTGGTATTAGTGCTATAAGAAAAAGTAAAACTTTCAATATAAATCCCTCCCCTTAAAATATATAAATTAATTGGTACTATATATTATGATACTATGGTAATATGGTATTACCATTTATGAATTATAATATAATAATTCCTGTAATTTTTCAATGATTGTTATTTCGTTAACAAAATCAAATTTTATATGATTGTCGTAATTTTCCCATTCATATAATGTTTACAGATTAAAAAACTTTATTTATTTTTTTATTATACCAAAAATTATACATAATAGTTAATAAATTAACTATTATGTATAAAAAAACTCTTTTTGTGCCTAAAATTGAATTATACCTTGAAATATTCTTTATATTTCTACATATTTTTCTTAATATGCTTGCTGGTAAAATCCAAATGTTTCTTCATCTCATCAGAAGCCATTTTTGAATCATGTAACTTAAGGGCTCCGTATATTCTACCATGCTGTTCTGCAAGAGCTTTAAAATTTTCTTTATTCACCAATATTTTTCTTCTGGCATCTTTTAAGAACGCATCCATCAAAAAAGACATTGCATTTAAAATATTGATTATCAAGAAATTCCCAGCAGCCTGCGCAATTTCATAGTGGAATTTCTTATCAAGTTTAACATTATTTTCCTCATTTTTGGAGGTTTTAAAAGTATCTGCTATTCTTTTTAAATTCTCCAATTGTTTTTCATTTATTTTTTCAGCAGCAAGATTAGCTGTTTGTACTTCTATGATTTTTCTTACTTCCATTATTTCATCTGGTTTCCCGCCTTGCAGCATAAACATCACAGAGAGAGGTTCAAACAAAGTGTTTTCAAAATTCTCACGTATAAAATTGCCCTCACCCTGTCTGCTTTCTATAAGTCCCATGACCTGCAATGCCCTCAATGCTTCCCTTATGGAAGTTCTGCTCACTTTGAGATGCCCTACAAGTTCTCTTTCAGATGGAAGTCTATCTCCTTTTTTTAAAGTCCCGTCTATGATCATATTTTCAATCTGTTCTATGACCTGTTCGTATACTTTCGTATTTTTTATAGGAGTAAAAATCAATACAGTCGCCCCCTTTGATATGCACATATTTTATATATTACATCATTCGTCAAATTTTTTAAAGTACTTATATTGATTTCATAAACACATTGTTCCATTTGGTGTATATATCAAACAAACTCACTACATCCTGTTCGTTATAAAGCAGTATTCTCTGCTTCTTTACATTTGGCATTCTATTTATATATTCGCTGTCTTTTACTATTTTGCTAAAAGTCTTTGCCAGGTTTGATCCGCTTATGATCCCATTTTCCCTGGTAATTCCAAATTCCTTTTCCAGCGCCTTCAGTCCTATGGATTTATGAATTTCATTTTCATATTGTTTTTGCAGGTCTATGCTTATAAAATAGTCCTGTACGTTAAATCCAATATTGTATTTTTTGAAAAGGTAGTTTATAACTGTAAAATCGTTATTCCCCGAAAAAGTAACTATATATCTCTTACCTTTCTCTATCATATTCTTAAAATATTGTTTTGACAATTTGAGTATGGATTTTACATCTTTTTTATTTTCTATCATATATTGAGTGACTTTCAATTTTTCATTTTTATAATCATAAAAGCAGGAACCAAATACACCTACACATATGGGCTTTTTATATATATAGTGTTCCAAATCGAAAAAAACCGCATCTTTAATAACGCATTTATTATCGCCTACTTTTAACGAATTCTCTACCGAAGGTTTTTCCACACCAATATCATTAATTCTTTCTATCACTTTACCACTCTTTTCTAACTATTCTAATCTAGTCAATATAAATTATATGTAATTTACATCTTTTGCCTTTAATTTATAAATCATATCTTTTCTTTCAACTATTATATTTGCCCTGTTAACCAGCTCCGAATCGTTCAATATTTCTTCTACAAGTTTTCTGGTGGGATTCACACATACCGGATTGTTTACCATTTTCATCATTGAAAAGTCTCCCGAAGTATCTCCATAGGCATAGCTTTTATTCAAATCTATATTATATTTCTTTACAAGCATTTCCACGGCTTTCTTCTTATCTTCACTGTTCCACATGGAAATGACATTCCCCGTATATATATCATCTTTGTCTCTGGTGTATACGGCACCGACATAATCGTCGAATTCATGCTTGATAGCCATTTCTTTTACCAGCTCTACAGGGCTTCCGGATATGGTCAATGTTTTGTGCCCCTTTTTCTTATGCCACTTTATTCTGTCCCTAGTATAAGAATATACTCTATCTCCCTTTTGGGACACTACATTTTTAGCTATGAATTCTATCTGCGATCTATGGAGTCCCTTTATGGCTTCAATATATATACCTGCCATTTTTAAAAGGTAGTCATCGTAATTTCCCTTCCTTTTATCCCACCTATCGTATTCAGGCTTAACCTCTTTATACCATCTTTCGGCAGGTATTATTTCGTATTTGACTAATTTTTTAAAAACTTCTGTTATAAGTCCCTCTCTGTATAAAGTTCCATCAATATCAAAAAAGGCTGCAGTATTCATATCTCCGTTTCTCCTTATTATAAAATAATCCTACTCTATACTATTATTTTAGCACATATATGTAGATTAGTTTTACAAGTCCTTAGAGAAAATATTAAAAATCTTATTTTATTCAGGTTTATTGACAGTGTATATTAAATATGATATTATAAAATTGATTAATGATAATGATTTTCATTATTCATAAAATTAATTGGTGAGGTGATTTGGTGTGAGCATTTGTGACTTAAAACCCGGCGAAAAGGGATTTATAAAAAACTTAAGCGGAGATAAGAAATTAGTCAAAAGGCTTTTGGCTCTTGGATGCATAGAGGGCACTGAAATTTCGGTAAAAACATCTGCTCCCCTAGGAGATCCAATAGTTATAAATTTAAGAGGCTTCAACCTGGCAATACGTAAAAAAGATGCAAGAAATATATCGGTAAGCAATTTGAATTAGACGAACTACACCAATCGCAATATAAATATTTATAATACACACAAATGTCGGGAGGATTATTATGATTGTAGCAGCCTTACTGGGGAATCCAAATGTAGGTAAAACCTCTTTGTTCAATCATTTAACTGGTTCCAATCAGTATGTAGGTAATTGGCCTGGAGTAACTGTAGAAAAAAAAGAAGGTTATATAGACAATTCCATTAAAATAGTAGATTTACCAGGTATATATGCAATGGATACTTATTCAAATGAAGAAAAAGTATCCAAGGAATTTTTGCTGCGGGGTAATCCGGATGTCATAATAAACATTGTTGATTCTTCTAATTTAAACAGGAATCTATATTTAACTACCCAGTTGAAGCAATTTAACAAGCCTATAATATTGGTATTAAATATGTTAGATGTAGCTGAATTAAAGGGTATAAAAATAGATTTTTCGGCATTGTCTGAAGAATTGGAAGTAACGGTAGTTCCAGTTGTGGCCACAAAAGGCAAGGGAATAGACAAACTCCTTGAAATTTTGAAAAGCAGTGATTTCAAACGGCCTCGGAATAATGATAAATTTAATTTCAAGAACGAAAATGAAGCCTATTGTTATATAAATGAAATCTTAAAAAACTGTTTGACAAGGACAAAAAAAGGTATAACTTCTGTTACTGAAAAAATAGATAAGGTAGTCTTAAACAGGTTTTTGGCCTATCCAGTATTCTTATTAGCACTAATATTAATTTTTAAATTCACCTTCAGCTGGGTGGGCCAACCTACTGCAGATGCTCTTGGAGACTTTGTAAATGGATTTCTGGCTTCACATCTGAAAACACTGCTTTCATCAGCTAGTCCGTGGTTTAGTTCATTTTTAGTTGACGGTATTTTAGCTGGAGTGGGATCCGTAATTGTATTTTTTCCGGTTATATTCTGTCTGTTTCTGGGCGTATCCTTTTTGGAAGACAGTGGATATATGGCAAGAGGGGCCTTTATAATGGACAAACTTATGAGAAAGATGGGGTTGTCGGGAAAAGCTTTTATCCCCCTCATAGTAGGTTTCGGATGTTCAGTTCCAGCTATTATGTCCTCCAAAACTTTGGAAAGTGAGAAAGACAGAAAATTAACAGCACTTTTAGTACCTTTAATGTCATGTAATGCAAGATTGCCAATATATTCACTTTTTGCATCTGCCTTTTTTGTGAATTACAAAACTACAATAGTTTTTTCACTGTACATTATGGGAATTGCGATAGCCTTCTTAATAGGAATACTTTTTAAGAACACTATATTTAAAAAAGATGAAGAACCCTTTATAATAGAACTTCCTGAATACAATATTCCTGAAGTAAAAAGCCTGCTGCTGCATACCTGGGAAAAGGCCAAGGGCTTTTTAAGAAAAGCGGGTACAATAATATTTTCAATGTCCATCCTGATATGGTTTTTATCCAATTTTAATTTGTCCGGAATGGTAGAAATGGATAAAAGCATTTTAGCTTCTATAGGCAATTTTATAAGCCCTATATTCTCACCTATGGGGTATGGAAATTGGCAGAGTTCAGTAGCACTTATAACCGGTATAATGGCAAAGGAAATTGTGTTAAGTACCATGGGAATTGTATACAGCGGGAATTTAGCTGCAGTATTACCTCATCACTTTACTCCTATTGCTGCCTATTCATTTTTAGTGTTTGTTTTGCTTTATACCCCCTGCATATCCACGATAGCAACTATGAAAAAAGAGTACGGAGGAAAGATGGCTATTTTTTCTGTAACCTATCAGCTTGTACTTGCATGGGTAAGTTCTTTTCTGGTATTTAGAATAGCCACTTTGATATTCAGCTAATTTTAGGAGGATGCATTTCATGTTGTTTGTAGAAATTGCAATAACAGCTGCAATAGTAATAGCTGCAGGTTATGTATTATATAGGAATCTTAAAAACAAATCAAAGGGCGGCGGATGTGATTGTTGTTCTACTGTAGATTGTCCTTACCGCCGTATTAAAAAGAAAAAGTCCTGACTGTATTTAAAATCAGGACTTTTTTACTATGTTTTTTACATTTCCTCGACTACATCGATACCAAGTAAATTCAATCCATTTTTTATTACCTGACAAGTTGCCTTTACAAGCTGCAGTCTGGCAAGCTTAGTACCTTCATCTTTTGTTTTTAGAATGCTGTGTGCATTGTAAAATTTATTAAAAGCCTTTGCAACTTCTATTACATATCTGGTAACTATGAAGGGCTCCAATTTATCTATGGCATTTATTATGGAGTCCTTAAAATTATTCAAAGCTTTTACAAGCTCAAACTCCTCTTTGCTGTTTAATTTGCTGTAATCCAGCTGACTGCCCGTACATTTTGTTTTTCTGAGTATACTTTTTCCTCTGGCATAACTGTATTGGACATAGGGCCCGGTTTCACCATCAAAATTCAACATTTCATTCCAATCAAAAACTATATCCCTCTCCCTGTTGTTTTTTAAATAGGTAAAGATCACAGCTCCTATACCAACTTTTTTTGCCACCTGCAGTTTATTCTTTAAATTGGGGTTTTTTTCATTTATTATTTCAAGAGTTCTCTGTACAGACTTATTTAGAAGATCTTCTAAAAATATAACATCGCCATTTCTTGTAGAAAGTTTTTTATCTGCAAACCTCACTAACCCAAATCCCGCATGTATGCATGAGTCTGCCCAATCCTTCCCCATTAATTTAAGAGTGGTAAACACCTGCTTGAAATAGAGAGATTGATCCATACCCACTACGTAGATGCATTTGTAAAAGTCATAGGTCTTTTTCCTGTATATAGCAGCAGTCAAATCCCTTGTAGCGTATATGGTAGCACCGTCCGACTTTTTCACAATGCATGGGGGCATGTTATATTTATCCAACATGACCACTTTTGCTCCCTTGCTCTCCACAAGAAGTCCCTTTTTGTCTATCTCATCTATAACCGCATCCATTTTATCCCTGTAGAAGCTCTCTCCTGCATAGGAATCAAATTCTACTCCCAATAAATCGTATACTTTCTTAAATTCCTTAAGACTCAATTTCTTAAACTTTTTCCAGAGTTTTACTTCTTCACTGCATCCATCCTCCAATTTTTTGAAACACTCTCTCGCCTCTTCATTGAGTTCAGGTTCTTTTTCAGCTTCCTTATGGAATTTTACATATATTCTAAGAAGTTCCTTTATGGGATTTTTATGAAGCTCCTCTTCATTGCACCACTTTTTATATGCAACTATAAGTTTTCCGAATTGAGTTCCCCAATCACCCAGATGATTTATCCTGGTACAATTGTAACCTTCAAAACTCATCATTTTATAGAGAGAATTCCCTATTGCAGTACTAAACAGATGTCCTACATGAAATGGCTTTGCAATATTTGGTGAAGAGTACTCAACAACTATATTTTTCCCCTGCCCTATGGAAGAGCTGCCATATTTATCCCCTTCTTCTAGTATTTTTGTCAATATATTTTTTGTAAATATGCCCTTATTCACAAAAAAATTTAAATAGGGACCTTTGTTTTCAATTTTCTCAAAATAATCTCCTTCAATTTTATTTTTCAGTTCCTCTGCAATTATATTAGGTGATTTCTTTAAACTCTTTGCCAGTTGAAAACATGGAAATGCATAATCTCCCATTTCAGGTTTAGGAGGTATTTTTATCAGATCTTCTATAAAATCCAATTTTAAGTCCACGTCCAGGTTTTCTTGAATTTTCTTTGCCAACAGTTCTTTATAATCCATACTTATGCTAAATAAACACGAATTTATTTAACACTTTTCAACTCCTTCCATATTAATTAACATTCCTCGGTTTCAATTCTGGATTTATGTATTTTCAATTATTTTTTATATCCATAAGGGTGGTTTTTATGCCAGTTCCATGCAGTTTCAATAATTGTTTCAAGAGAGTTATACTTTGGATTCCAACCCAGCTCCTCTCTGGCTTTTCTGGAGGAAGCTACCAATACGGCAGGATCTCCAGCCCTCCTTGGTGCAACTTCTGCTTCTATTTTTTCACCAGTTACCTGCCTTGAAGTCTCAATTACTTCTTTTACAGAAAATCCCCTTCCATTTCCAAGGTTATATGTTTTGCTCTCGCCGTCTTCCATTATCTTTTTCAATGCCAGAATATGGGCATCTGCCAAATCGGTAACATGTACGTAGTCTCTTACACAGGTTCCATCCTGGGTATTGTAATCATCTCCAAATACAAATATTTTATCTCTTTTTTTCAAAGCTACCTGAAGTATTATCGGAATCAGATGGGATTCAGGCCTGTGATCCTCTCCAATAACCCCATCTACCTGTGCACCCGCAGCATTAAAGTACCTAAGTGCGGCATATTTTATTCCATATGCCCTGTCGCTCCACTTCAATATCTTTTCAACCGTAAGTTTGGACTCACCATAGGGATTTGTAGGGTCAGTTTGTGCATTCTCTAAAATGGGAATACTCTTTGGCTCCCCGTAGGTGGCCGCCGTTGAAGAAAATACTATGTATTTTACACCGTATTTTTTCATTGTATCTATCAAATTCAAAGTACCCCCTACATTGTTTTGAAAGTACCTTATGGGTTCATTTACACTTTCTCCAACCAGAGAATAGGCTGCAAAATCTATCACCGCCTCAATTTCATTTTCCTTAAAAACCTTATCCAATGAATTTTCTTCTCTCAGATCACCATTATAGACCCTACCGCCCAATATGGCATCTCTGTGACCCTTTTCGAAGTTGTCAAATACTATGACTTCTTTTCCATTTTCCAGCAGCCTTGCCACTATATGGCTGCCTATATATCCTGCTCCACCGCAAACCAGAATCGGCATTATAAAACCTCCTAAAAAATATATAATAATATATATTTTATATCTAAAATCAGTTCATTTCAATTGATATTCCAGTCGTTTACTTCTGCTTGAATTCTGACCATATAAGGTCATAAGTTTTTGTAGCATTTCCCACGTCTCTGAATCTTTCAGCCCTTTTCAGCTCTGAGTCAGGTATAAATACCGCCTTGTTATTGAGATATTTCTTTGACATATATTTTTTAGCTGCTTTGTTTGTATTTATATATTCGTTAGCCGTAGTAGCCTCGTTGCTTATTTTACCGTCCAGCATGAAGTTTATAAATTTTCCCGCATTTTCTTTATGGGGCGCCTTTGACGGTATTATAAAATTATCTTCCTCTGCATTCATTCCCTCTTCAGGGTACACTATCTTGAATTTAGGGTTTGACTTAACTGCTGCCGATGCCTGTGAACCATACATAAATCCTACTGTGGTATCGCCGTTTATAAGGCTGTTATGTGGAGTATCCGCATCGAGAACCTTGACGTTGGGTTTTAATTTAAGCAATTCCTGTTTGGCCTGTGCCAGCTTTTTAGGATCTGTTTCATTCATTGAATATCCTAATTTTTTAAGTGTCATTCCAATTACTATTCTCGGATCATCCACAAGCACCAGTGAATTTTTAAGTGCAGGGTTCCACAGGTCTTTATAACTTTTTATCGGGAAATTCACCTTTTCCGAATTATAAACTATCATTTGACTCCCCAGAGTATACGGTATGGAATACCTATTGCCTTTGTCATAAGGTTGGTTTAAAAACTGCGGATCCACATTTTTGTAGTTAGGTACTTTTGATTTATCTATAGGCTGCATTAATATATTTTTTTGTTTCCCCATGACTTCAATAATGTAGTCGCTACAAATTACTACATCATATTCAGAGCCCTTGGAAGCCTGAAGTTTTGCAAGCATCTCCTCATTGGTGGAAAAATTATTATAATTCACTTTTATACCGGTTTGTTTCTGAAATTCATTTACTACTGAATTAGGTACATAATTGGCCCAGGTAAATAAATTTACTACTTTTTCATCACTGCTGGATGTAGGCTGACTTTGAATACTACAGGCAGACATGGTAAAGGCCAGACAACTGCTTATTATACCCAAAGCTAAAACTTTTAACAATTTTCCTTTCATCAATTAGATTCCTCCTTGATTCTATTTATTTTAATAAATTGCATCATGATCAGAATTCCAAAAGTAATTAAAAGCATCAAAGTGCAAAGTGCATTGATTTCCGGTGACAATCCGAACCTGAGCATGGAAAATATTTTTATAGGTAAAGTAGTGCTTTCCGGACCGGATACAAAAAAGTTTATAATAACATCATCAAAAGACAGGATAAAGGCAATCATAGCTCCCGCCAGTATTCCAGGTAATATAAGCGGAAAAGTGATACTTGTAAATACTTTAAATCTATTTGCCCCAAGATCCATTGCGGCATCTTCAATACTGTGATCGAATCCTGCCAATCTTGACTTTACTATTATATATACGAAAGGCATGCTAAAGGTTGCATGGGATAAAATCAAAGCACCTATGCCAAGAGGCAGTCTTATCTGGGAAAAATACATAAGAAGGGCTATCCCCATGATTACTTCGGGAATAACGATAGTTACATTTAAAAGTCCCTCTACCAAACCCTTCCCTCTAAAACTATATTTATATAGTCCAATGGCACCTGTGGCACCAACTACAGAAGAAATTACCGTGCTTGCAACTGCTATAACCAGACTGTTTTTGAACGCAATTATCACGTTTAAATCCTGAAACAGCTTTCTATACCAGTCCATGGTAATCCCCATCCATGCAGTTCCTGCAGATGATTTATTAAATGAATAGACAACAACTATAAGTATAGGCAAATACAGATATATAAATATCATTCCAATATATATTTTAGAAATCCATCTGAAAATTTTAGATTTCATTAGAAAACCTCCAAGTCAATTTTCTTTCCCAACAATTTTATACCGACACCTACAATAATTAATATACCAACCATCATTGCCACGGATACAGCTGCCCCGAAAGGCCAGTCCCTTGAAACTAAGAATTGATTCTTGATGAGATTTCCTATAAGCATTACCTTACTTCCACCCATGAGATCACATATGTAAAAAAGCCCGAGAGAAGGTATAAAGACCAGAATGCATCCTGCAACTATTCCAGGCATGGTAAGAGGTAGAGTTACCGTTAAAAAAGCCTTAATGGAATTTGCCCCCAGATCTTTAGCTGCATCTATATAGCCTTTATTTACTTTTTCTATGGACGTGTAAAGAGGAAGTACCATAAATGGGAAAAGTGCATATATCATGGCCACAAGTACTGCACCATACGTATACAGCATTTTTAGCGGCTCAGTAATAAGTCCCATTTTGATAAGGACATTATTTATAAGTCCTTCTGTACTCATGAGTATCATCCATGCATAAGTTCTTATAAGAGAGTTCGTCCAAAACGGAATGATTATCAGCATTATAGCAAGCACACGGAACCTCTTTGGTATCTTTGCCACTAAGTAGGCAAAAGGATATCCTAAAATTAGCGTAAACAAAGTGGTTATAAATGCAATGGAAATGGAATCAAGAAAAATTTTGAAGTACAGCGGAGAAAAGATTCTCCTGTAATTATCAAATGAAAATACTACATCGATCCCACCATTTACACCTCTTTGAAGAAAACTTATAAAAATTATATATACAATCGGTACTGCCATAAAAAATATCATCCATATAGAAATTGGAAATATAAAAAAGTTCTTTTCAATTTTTTTAATCAACTTGCCATCACCTTTTCCCGACAGTGATATCCATTGTTTTCTTCAGAGTTTATTATTACTGCATCCTCCGGGTTCCAATATATCCATACTGATTCATTTATTTTCGGTGTTTTCAGAGATCTGTTATAATTGGTTGAAATTATTTTTCTCCCGTCTTCCGACATAAAGATAGTTTTTATACTAGATCCCAGATATACATTTTCCCTGGTCACTGCTTTGATATTAAAATGTTCAACAGCCTTCAGGGAATATTTTACATTTTCTGGTCTGACAAGTACGCATACATTGTCTCCAACTTCCAGCGATCTATTGTCTGCAGCTATCTGCAAATTTCCTGCCTTTAATGTGACCTTATCCTCCCAAATACTGTCCACTGTGGAATCAAATAAATTGGATTCACCTATAAAAGCAGCTACGAACTTGGTCCGTGGTCTTTCGTATATGTCTCTGGAATCGCCCAATTGTTCTATAGAGCCCGCATTCATGACAACTATTCTGTCGGAGATATAAAGAGCCTCTTCCTGATCATGAGTTACATAAATAAAAGTTATCCCCAGCCTCTGCTGGAGAGATTTCAATTCACTCTGCATTTTTTTCCTGAGTTTAAAATCCAATGCACTTAAGGGTTCATCCAATAACAATATTTTGGGATTATTTATAAGCGACCTTGCAATTGCAACTCTCTGCTTTTGCCCGCCGCTTAATTGATCCGGCATTCTTTTCTCATAACCACCGAGCTGTACCAACTCCAGCATTTTAGTCACACGTTCTCTTATTTCCGGTTTTGAAACCTTTTTGACTTTCAAACCGTAAGCTATGTTTTTATAGACATTCATATGGGGAAAAAGAGCATAATTTTGAAATACCGTATTGATATTGAGCTCATAGGGCTCCTTATTTTCTATATGCCTGCCGTTTAGCAATATATTCCCACTAGTGGGTTTTTCCAGACCTGCAATCATTCTCAAAATAGTAGTCTTTCCACATCCGCTTGGACCAAGTATAGTTAAAAATTCACCTTTTCTGATATCCAGGGATATATTTTTTATCACTTTCTGGTTATTAAAAACTTTTACTAGATCAACTAGCCTAAGTATGTTGTCCAATTTTTCCACCTCCAGATTATAATATAATTATTAAGAGATTTTCTCTTATTATTATATTATTTTATTTCCCTAAGTCAAAAAGCTTCTGCCTCTGTACAGAGGCAGAAGCTTTTTTCTGCAGTCCCTACACACCTTGCGGTCATTAAAGCTTCCTTTAACATCAATTCCTAGTTTTTCACTCAAGTTTAACTAAAAATAATAATATCACATTACTATTCTCAAGTCAATTATGTATATGCAGCATTAATTTACATCAATTTAAAATTTATGGAAATTTATAATCACATTTATTTCTATACGTCATAAATTAATATTGAACAAATCTTAATCTAAGCTAATATTTTTAGCTTAGGGAAATAATATTAGAACAGTTACATTAGGGGGAAAATCAATATGGAAAAACTTTGTCATGTAAATGTAGGCAAAACAGTAATTGTAAAACAGCTTTTTTCAAAAAACTTACTTAGAGAGAGAATGATGGCATTGGGCATCACCAAGGGAACTTTAATAAAAGTGGTGTTAAAAGGCCCCGGTGATAATTTGACTTTATATAAAATAAGAGATACTTTAATTGCCCTTAGAAAAGAGGAAGCATCTCTAATAGCAATTCAACAGGTAAATTTTAATCAATGCTGTAAAGGAGAATGATATGGGTTTAACTTTTGAATCTACAAGAAATAAATCTCTCAGAGATACCTTCAACATCAAAATTAGAGAAAAGACCTTTGTAGTAGCACTGGCCGGAAATCCGAACACCGGCAAGAGTACTATATTCAACTCCCTTACCGGCCTTCACCAGCACACTGGCAATTGGCCCGGCAAGACCGTGGTAAATGCCCGGGGAAGCTATAAGTACAAAGACTCGGATTTTTTAGTTGTTGATCTGCCAGGCACTTATTCAATATTTGCATCCTCCAGCGAAGAAATAGTGGCAAGAGATTTCATATGTTTTGGAAATCCCGACGTCATAGCTGTAGTTACAGATGCTACCTGCCTTGAACGAAATCTAAACCTGGTATTTCAAATAATGGAAGTTACAAACAATGTAGTACTGTGTATAAACCTGATAGACGAAGCGAAGAAAAAGGGAATATTTATAGATGGAAAATCCATAGGAGAAAAACTGGGCATACCTGTAATTCTGTCTTCTGCCAGGAATAACATAGGTATAGATGAATTAAAGGAAAGTATCTACAATATTGCATCCAATAAAATAAAAATAAGATATAACCCGATAATATATAAAAACATAGAAGACAAAATAGATAAAATAAAGAAAACCGTGGAAAAAAATTTCTCAAACATAAATTCAAGGTGGCTTTCTATAAGACTTATGGACGGTGATGAAGATTTTCTCAATTCCATGTCAAAATATCTTGACAAAGACAGCCTCCACCATGTAAAAGAATTTACGGACGAATTGTGTGAAAGTATGGACAGAGAAGCTTTAAGAGACTATATAACCGGGGAAAATTACAAATTGGCAGAATTCGTAAAATTGAATTATATTAAAGCATCAAATAAAAATAACAGCAGAAGAATCAACCCTGATCTCATAATCACTTCAAAAAGATTTGGAATACCGATTATGCTGATAATGTTATGCGGGATTCTATGGATAACAATAAAAGGGGCAAATGTACCTTCTGAATTCCTGTCCAGCGTGCTGTTTGGCTTCGAAGATACACTTTCAGGCTGGTTCATCGGGTTAAATGCCCCGAAATGGCTGTATGATATATTGGTCTTGGGAATTTACAGAACCGTAGCTTGGGTTGTATCCGTAATGCTCCCGCCCATGGCAATATTTTTCCCGCTGTTCACATTGCTTGAGGACATCGGATATCTGCCCAGAGTTGCCTTCAATATGGATCATCTTTTTAAAAAAGCCTGTGCCCATGGAAAACAGTGCCTTACCATGTGCATGGGACTTGGATGCAATGCGGCCGGAGTAATAGGCTGCAGAATAATAGACTCCCCCAGGGAAAAACTTGTAGCCACTGTAACAAACAATTTTGTTCCCTGTAACGGAAGGTTTCCCACACTGATAATAATATCTTCCATGTTCTTTGCCGCAAATGCCGGTTCCTCCAAAATAATACCTTCCGTTGTCATAACTCTCATCATATTGTTTGGCATATGTATGACACTGCTCATATCATATTTATTGTCCAAAACTCTATTAAAAGGTGTCTCATCCACATTCACCCTCGAACTTCCACCTTACAGAAAGCCCCAAATCGGAAGGATAATATATACTTCTATAATAGATAGAACCATATTCGTACTTTGGAGGGCAGTAATAGTAGCAGCTCCTGCCGGGGCGGCCATATGGATATTTTCCAATATATACGTTGGAAATATGAATATAATAAACCATATAGTCGTATTTCTGGATCCATTGGGAAAATTCATAGGTATAGACGGATGCATATTGGCGGCTTTTCTATTCGGCCTTCCGGCAAATGAAATAGTGCTTCCCATACTTCTTATGCTGTATCTGTCCACAAATACAATGGTAGATGTTGAAAGCATAGTATCATTAAAACAGGTATTTTTAAACCACGGATGGACATATCTTACAGCCCTAAACACAATGCTCTTCAGTTTGCTTCACTGGCCCTGTGCCACTACTCTTCTCACTATAAAAAAGGAAACTGGAAGCATAAAATGGACATTGCTGTCAGTGCTCATACCGCTGATAACTGCTTTTGCGGTATGCTCATGTACAACACTGATATATAAAAGTATTCATATACTTGTATAATTTAACTACATTAAAAGTCGGGTGGATTTTCTAGACCAGCTGAAAATCCACCCGACTTTTAATGTAATATATACTTAAATCCTATTTTAAATATTTCATCTCTTCTTCAATACTGTCGAAATCCACTTCTTCCGGTTTTATTACGGAAGTGTGATGTTTCTTCTTGTACCAAAGCCACAATCCTATAAACAGTGGAAGACCTATATAGGATGAAATCACTCCGCTCCAGTCTATCTTAGCAGCTCCAAAGTAGGTGATTCCCTGACCTAATATAACTATAATGCACAGCGTAAGAGCTATAACCGGCCCAAGCGGGAATAATTTAGCCTTGTATTTCAGCTTACCAAAATCCCTTTTTTGTACTGTATAGGCTTTTCTAAAACGATAGTGGCAAAGTGCTATCCCGAGCCAGGCTACAAACCCTGCCAGACCTGAAGCTGCCACCAGCCATACATAAACTGTAGATTCTGCATAAAGCCCTGTAAGAAAACAAGCAGATGCCACTATCGTGGTAAGTATCAATGAATTTACCGGTACTCCCCTTGAATTAACCTTTGCCAGCCATGCAGGGGCTTTCTTACCTTTGGCCAGAGAATATAACATCCTAGTAGAAGCATACATTCCAGAATTTCCTGCAGATAACACCGAAGTCAATATAACAGCATTCATAAGAGAAGCTGCACCAGCTATTCCCGCTCTTTTGAATACCAACGTGAAGGGACTTGTTTTAACACCTGCATCCATATAGGGTATTAGAGCCCCGACTACAAATATGGTACCTACATAAAACAAAATTATTCTCCAAAATATAGTATTTATTGCCCTTGGTATATTTTTTTCAGGGTTTTCACTTTCACCTGCTGCTATACCTACAAGTTCAGTACCTTGAAATGAAAAACCCGCAATCAGGAATACCATGAAAATTGATTTAAAGCCTCCAACAAACGGAGCTTCTCCAACGGTAAAATTTTTCAATCCAACCGGTTTCCCGTTGAATATGCCAAATATAGTTGCTATCCCAATTATTAAAAATACGATAACCGTAAAAACTTTGATCCCTGCAAACCAGAATTCAGATTCTCCATAAGCCCTTGCGGACAGTAAATTAAGACCTACAATCAATGCTAGAAAAGATATGCTCCATATAATGGCAGGTGTATTTGGAAACCAGTACTTCATTATGAGAGCTCCAGCTACCATCTCTGCTGCCACGGTTATGGACCAGTTGTACCAGTAATTCCAACCCAGTGCAAAACCTAAAGCCGGATCTACAAATTTTGTGGCATAAGTTTCAAAAGAACCTGAATCCGGCATATATGTGGCCATTTCTCCCAGGCTAGTCATCAAAAAATATACCATGACTCCTATACAGCCATAAGCTATCAGTGCTCCTCCTGGACCTGCCTGTTTTATAGTAGCTCCCAGTGCCAAAAATATGCCTGTTCCTATGGCTCCGCCCATAGCAATCATGTTTAAATGTCGTGCCTTGAGTCCTCTCTTTAGTTTATAAGTATTTTTTTCAGTTAATCTTTTCGCTGTATTTGCATTTTGCATTTTTATTCCTCCCTATGGGTTTCTTAAAATTCCCATAAGTGAATTAACCAAGATGAGCATTAAAAAATACCTTGAGAGTACACCCAAGGCAATTAAACATAAAATATTAATTCCACAATGAATGATAGCTCTCCACAATAAACTCTTGTGACAGTCCTGTACATATTCTATACAAGCCCAGCTATTCAGCCTTAAAGCATCGGTTAAATACTTCGGCAAAATTTCCTTTCAAATTGCTTCAATGTGCTTAACTCCACAATCCTACTCTTAAATTTTGCACCTCTATCCCAGCTATTCACTTACAATAAGTACATTATGAACTAAAAGTAAAGTTTAGTCAACATATTTTAACGATTTTTTAAATTAAATATTGAATATATCTCTGAATTAATATATTATATTATATAGAACAAAGTATTAAATTATATTATTTATCAGGAGGTAATTTTTATGACATCTTTAAAAGGTACAAAAACTGCTGAAAACCTAATGAAAGCTTTTGCAGGAGAATCTCAAGCAAGAAACAGATATACTTATTATTCCTCTATTGCAAAAAAAGAAGGGTATGTTCAGATTTCCAATATATTCTTGGAAACTGCCGGAAACGAAAGAGAACATGCCAAGAGATTCTTTAAATTTCTAGACAGGGATTTGCACTGCGAGGCCGTAGAAATAAACAATGCATCTTATCCGGTCGCACTTGGAGATACCAAGACTGTTTTGAAAGCAGCTGCCAATGGAGAACATGAAGAAGCCTATGAACTATATCCTTCCTTTGCCGATACAGCAGACAAAGAGGGTTTTCCTGCTATAGCAACTGTTTTTAGAAAAATACTGGAAGTTGAAAAACATCATGAGCAGAGATATCTGGCACTGCTTAAGAATGTGGAAAACGGCACTGTGTTTAAGAAAGATAAACCTTGTAAGTGGATATGTACCAACTGCGGATATATTTATGAAGGTACATCTGCCCCCCAGTTTTGTCCTGCCTGTGCTCATCCTCAATCATACTTTCAGCTGTTTGTTGAACAATTTTAATAATACTTATCAGGGGAATCACTATTTAGATGATTCCCCTATATCTATTCCTGCCATTTTCATTAAATAAAGTGCATTCCTTGTAGTCGAAACTCCTCTTCTGAGCTTATAGTCAAATTTAATCTTACCATCTTCATAATACTCTGCAAAATGATAGTTTTTTACCCTGCTGCCGTTCTCTTTCTCCATGTCGGCAAGCTCTAGATCGTGTGTGGATACCATTCCGCATGTTTTACCAGCTGCAAGGTTTTTTATCAAAATTTTAGCCCCCAAATGCCTGTCGATGGAATTTGTCCCCTTAAATATCTCATCTAAGAGAAAGAATACCTGTTCACCCCTCTTACAGGCCTCCACAATTTTTTTTATTCTAAGTATCTCCCCATAAAATGAAGAGATATTTTCTTCTAGGTTATCACTTATTCTCATGCAGGTGTAAATTTTCATTATGGAACAGCTAAATTTTTTTGCACGAACCGGAGCCCCTGCATATGCAAGTACTAAGTTTATGCCTGCAGTTCTGAGGAGAGTGCTCTTTCCCGACATATTGGATCCCGTAATCAATAATATATTGGAGGGCTTTTTCAAGGTTAGATTGTTACACACGGCTCTCCTTCCCAAAAGTGGGTGTGCCATGGAATTCGCCTCAAATACAAGCGGTGTATCCAAGATTTTGGGAATGACCCAGCTGGGATGGTCAAAAGCTATGATTGAAAGGCTGTTTAACATCTCAAATTGACCTACTGTTTCAATCCAGCTATAAATTAGCCCGCCATTTTCCACTCTCCAGTTTTCAAAGGCAAACATGCACTGATAATCCCACAGTAAAAAAATATCAAGAAGTATGTATAAAATATTTCTTCTCTGGGATACATTTTCTGAAATTCTATTTAAATCATGCAGTTTTTTTACAGCATCAATTGATGGTTCACCTTTTTTATAAAGCACTTCTTTTAAGGAATTCAAATAGGTACTCTGAAATTTTTCATTTGATATGAGAGATATGATTTCTCCATATACCACAAGGCTGTTTCTGATTTCAGCCACATTGCCTAAAATATTGAATCTATTTTTTGCACCGGGTATGAGCAGAGCTATCTGCACTGTAACTGCCGCATAGCTTATATAGTTCCCAAACAAATGAAACGCAAAGCTCATGATTATAAATGATATAGTCACAATGGGCATTATTTTGAATAAAATCTTTATATATTTATTTCTGTAAAGTGGATTCTCCATTTTCAATATATCCCTTATTTTCAATATATCTTTTCCACCATTTTTTATAAAAGAAGCTTTCGCCTGGAAATGCTGCCTCCATTTCAATTTATGCTGCAATTCCGACACTGCTTCCTGCCGTTTTCTTACATCTTCTTTACTTCCAATATGTCCTAGAAGTATGTCCTTTAATTTTCTTTCTCCAAAATACGTCTCACAACAGCTTATCCATTGAAACAATGAGTCTTTACCAAATAAATCCAGATCTTCTGAATAGCTGTGATCTCTGTTCCTGAATTCATCACCCCTCTTGTCAAATTTTGTCCAATTATCTCTTATTCTGTTCAATGAATCGTCATTTATACTCCACAGCTTTTTCACAAAACTTATATTTTCCTTCACTTTGTAATGATTCTTTACAACAAATATAAAAAGTATTAGAAAAGCTATAAAAACGCTGCAGCTCATATAATAAAGTTTTTTTGTGTAAAAAACTATAGTAAGAGACATTCCCACAAGAAATATTAAAAACCTCAGTCTGCTTATACAGAGTACATTATTTTTCTGCCTTTTCATGAGATTATAATAATGCTTTTTTCTCCCGGAGTAAATTTTTTCTATGTAATTCAAACCATTACCTCTCTTTCTTCCTCAAAAGCTCACTTGGTTTTAAGCTTTCAAAATAATCTTTAATTTTCAAATCCATACCTAGTATATGATTTGTTATCCAATTATATATGAAATTCAATAGTTTCAATACTGCGTCCTGCTGATTTTCATCAATTTCTTCTAGATCCAGATTTTGAATTTTATTGATGAATCTATCATGTACCCTTTTTTGTTCTTCATATCCCGGGTAATCATACATGCTCATTACTTTTTCTTCATCTTTAAAATGATAGGCGGTATAGTCTTTCAGATCATCGACCAAATCCAGTATTCTATCAAAATAATCCAAGCGGTTTTCATCTGTAGCCAATTTATATATGGAATTCCCTATTCCAAAGAGCTTCTTGTGTTCATCATCTATCCTTTTTATCCCACAGCTGTATTCATCTTTCCAATCAAACATCCTTAAAGTCTGCCTCCTTTAAAAATTAATGTTATAAGCTTGTCCACATCATACTGTAATTATAGCAAATTTTGAAATTACAAACCAGTTGAAAGTTTAACAGCTGCTGGTAATTCACCAGCAGCCTACTTAAAATTGCTACATAACCCTTCCCGGAATAACGGCATCCAATATTCCAATAACTACTGCAGCTAAAATAGCTCCTAATATTGACACTCTCATATTTGGAACCAGAAATTGAGTTATATAGAGAATTATGGCTGCAATTACAAATCCCTTTATTCCTTTTCCAAAAGGAGATGCATCCACTCCCATAAATCTTTCAACTATATAGTCTATTATACTTATAACAACTGCTGCACCCAGATAAGACCATAATCCCGCTATTCTAAAACCAGGTGTCAAAAAAGATGTTATTGCAAGCACGATCAGTGTTAAAATAAATCTCAATATATAACTGCCTACAGTAGATTTTGAATCTTCTGATTTCCTCTTCATATCGTCGGCCATAGAAGTCACTCCTTTTTAATAAAATATTATTTGTGCAAATATAGTTTTACCTAATATGCAAAAAATATTTAAGAATAATAAAATTTTAATTATAAAGCCAGATGAATATCCATCTGGCCTTTAGATATATATTTATTTTATTTTAAGCCCTGTTCATAAGCTTCAATCATTTTCTTGACCATGTTTCCGCCTACTGAGCCTACTTCCCTTGATGTAAGATCTCCATTATATCCTTCTTTTAGGTTTACTCCCACTTCTCTGGCTGACTCCATTTTAAACCTATTTAAAGCCTCTTTAGCTTGGGGAACTAAAACCCTATTCCCTCTGTTGTTTGCCATGATTGAATTCCTCCTAACTTATATATTATTATTTTGTATTACATATATAAGTTTGCTCCATATGAGAATTATTACTCTATAGAATTACATGAAATTGAGATATGTTATGTCATAAATAGAAATTACTTTCAAAATCCAATTTACAATTAAATTTTATTTAGAGTATAATATAGTATAAACTAAAAACAGGCAGGTGATGACATTGTATAAAAAAGGAGATTTTCATTTGCATACAACAGCTTCCGATGGAAGATTATCCCCTGAAAAATTGGTCGAAATGGCTTCCCAAAACAGCATGGATATAATTGCAATAACAGATCATGATACTGTATCCGGCGTCAATGAAGCTTTAGATGCAGGTAAAAAAGCAAAAATTAAAATCATTCCGGGAATAGAATTGTCTACTCTATATCAGAATAAAAGTGTTCACGTATTGGGATATTTTAAAAGTATTTCCGATATATCTTCGGAATTTAAAAATTTTCTAAAAGAAATGAGTATATACAGAGAGAAAAGGGCAAAAAAAATAGTGGATAATTTATATAAATTCTTCAATATAAAATTGGACTATGAAAATATTCTCAAAAATGCCCATAATATCGTGACAAGGCCGCATATAGCACAGGAAATAATAAACGCAGGCTACAATTACAGTTTCAATTATATATTTACAAATTTTATAGGCGATGACTGTCCTGCTTTTGTCCCCAACAAGAAATTGACCACTGAAGAGGGGATAAAACTACTTAAATCCTTAAATTCCCTGGTGGTTTTGGCCCACCCTGTCCTTATAAAAGGTGTCAATATGGATGATCTGCTAAAGCTTCCATTTGACGGTATAGAAGCAATCTATTCCATGAACAGCCCCTCTGATACCAAACTGTTCACAAGATATGCAAAAAAGTACAATAAGATAATAACTGCAGGATCTGATTTTCATGGTATGCCCAGAAAGGGCAGAGATGATCCGGAACATTCCCACGTTATAGGTGAAGTCTATCTGGATGCAAAGGGAATAGAAATATTTTTAAATAAGCTAAACAGTATAAAATAATCCATGCAACTGCCTCTGGCAATTGCACGAATTATTGAGCCTGTTATATTTCATTTAAAAAAGCCGTATACCCTTTTACAGCTTCATATATATCCGCTTTACTTGCCACTTCCCAGGGAGCATGCATGTTTTGAAGTGCTATACCGCAGTCTATAACCTGCATATTGTATTCTGCCAATATATAAGCTATTGTTCCGCCGCCGCCCTGGTCAACTTTTCCAAGTTCTGCAGTTTGCCAGTACACGTCATTCTTTCCCATTACATTTCTAATTTCTGCTATATATTCGGGGTTTGCATCATTACATCCCGATTTGCCCTTGGCACCGGTATACTTGTTAAAAACTATACCTTTCCCCAGATAAGCCGCGTTGTTTTTATCCATGACAGAAGGATAATTTGGATCAAAAGCCGCACTTACATCTGAAGAAAGCATTTTGGAATTGGTCAGAGCTCTTCTGACTTTTAAATCGCTGTATTTGCCGCAGAGGGCTGCAACTTCTGCCACGGTATTTTCAAAAAATCTAGACTGCATTCCAGTAGCTCCTACGCTTCCTATCTCCTCTTTATCTACCAGAAGGGTCACACATGTCTTTTCAGGCTTTTCTACTTTCATCATCGCATCAAAAGATGTATATGCACAAATTTTATCATCATGTCCATAAGCCATGACCATGCTTCTGTCCAGTCCAAGATCTCTCGCTGCCCCTGCAGGAACAACTTCCAATTCTGCAGATACAAAATCTTCTTCTTCAATGCCGTATTTTTCATTCAACAGTTTCAGTATATTTTGCTTCACTCTATTTTTGGCTTCCTTATCCTTGATTGGAATGCTTCCCACCAACAGGTTCAGATCTTCACCCTCCACCACTTTAGAGCCTTTTTTATCCATTTGTTCACCAGCCAGATGTATCAGAAGATCAGATACTCCAAATACAGGATCATCCTTTTTTTCTCCTATCACAACTTTGACTTTGGTGCCGTCTTTCTTCACGACAACTCCGTGAATAGCTAGCGGCAGTGTAACCCATTGATACTTCTTTATCCCGCCGTAATAATGTGTGTCAAATAGAGCTAAATCAGTATCTTCATAAAGCGGGTTCTGTTTTAAATCAAGTCTTGGGGAATCTATGTGCGCCCCAAGTATCCTCATGCCTTTTTCTATATCTTTGTTTCCAATTACGAAGAGTGCTAAAGTCTTTCCTTTGTTATTGGCATAGATCTTATCTCCCGGTTTCAATACAGCCTTTTTATCTATAAGATCCTCTATGTTTTTGTAACCGTTTTTTTCAGCTCTGGATACAAATTCCGATACACATTCCCTCTCAGTCTTACATTTGGATAAAAAGTTTTTGTATTCATCTGATAACTTAAAAAGAGATTCAAAATCTTTTTTTGAATACTTATCCCAGGCATATTTATACTCTTTAATCAAATCCTTTGACACTTAAATCTCCCCTATCTATAATTTATTTATTATCAACTATATTTTATCACAAAACATAGGAATCAACTTATTTTTTGTATTTTTTATTAAAATATTTAAAGATCTCAGAGCCATTTTTTCCTTTTGAATATACATATCAGAATTATAGCTATAAAGGTCATAATTATAATTACATAATGGCACCCGTTTTCCACCTCCATAAACGGTACACCCTTCAAATTAGTGCCATAAATGCTGCTTATAAGATTTAAAGGCAAAAATATAGTCGCTATTACAGTAAATATTTTCATGAGTTCGTTTGTCTTATTGGCTATTTCCGATTCAAAAGCCTCCCTTACCATGGCCAGATCTTGAACCAGGCTTTCGAGGGAAATCATAAGTTTCTCTATCTTCTTACTCAGGCTCACAAAATACTTTAAACTTTCTTTTTCAATGACCAGGTTATCATTTATAGTCAAGCTATCCCCTATATAGATCAGGGGGCTTAGATATTTTCTTATTTTATAGACCTGTCTTCTTAAAGTTATCAGATTGTCTATTTGATCCTGCCTCGGATCTTTCAATATATTTATCTCAATTTTATCTGCCTCCACTTCAAGTGCAGAAATTATATCGTAGTTTTTCATAACTATTCTGTCCAGTATACAGTAAAGAAGTATTGATGGCCTGGGATTGTCTTTCAGCACAAAACAATTTCTCCAGCCATTTATATCCTCTATCAAATTTTCAAGTATGTCAATTCTGTATTTATACACTGTTATTATGTACTTCCTGCTTAAAAAAACGTCCAATTCCCTGGGAGCAACTATTCTCTCCATGTAATTCAATACGTTGAACACTATAAATATATATCCGTTAAAAAAATTTATTTTTGATTCCTGAGAAAGACTCTTGCACTCATCTATGGTATTCTCGTCTACGGTTAAGAAATCATTTAGTTTTTGAACCTCATCTATATGAAGTAGTATCCAATAATGCCCATGTACAGTATCAAAGGATTTGCCAATCTCCTTGAAGTTATTATCTATATCCAGTACCTTCATAAAAAACACCACCAGATATTAGTTTGTTAATTTAATTAAGAAATAATTCACTGCATGAAAAAAAAGGGTGTAAAAAACCCTTTCACCGCCATATTTTTAAAATTCAATCCGAAATAATACCGTCCACAAGTATATCATGTTCTTCTCTGGGAACTTTATCCAAAATCTGAAAGCTGTAGGCCAGAGCTATCTTCTTAGAATCACTTCCTGTCAGTTTGAGAAATCTGTCATAATATCCTCCACCGTATCCAACTCTTCCTCCACTTCTGTCAAAAGCGATACCTGGAACATAACACAGATCTATCGCGGATTCCTTTACCCTTGAATCCATATTTTCCGGCTCAAGTATCCTATATGCACCAATTTTGAGTTCGTCAAAGCGGCGTATTCTTACCGCAGCCATTCCCCTCTCCCTGGATATGGTTTTGGGAACAGAAACATTCTTGCCGTCCTTCAAGGCTCTCTTTATAATCCTGTGGGTATCAACTTCCGTTCCAAAGCTTACAAATATGAATAAATTTCTGGCCTCCCTGTACTCCCTGCTCGACAGAACTTTTTGTGATATTATATCATCCAATGCTTTCCTTTCAATATTGGACAAACTGTTCCTTTTCATCTTGATCTTTTCCCTGATATAGTTCTTGTCTATTTGCATGATCTTCTTTTCTCCATTTCCTGTATTCTTCCGCTTATAACGTCAACAGGACTTATACTTGATATAAGGCTGTATCTGTAATTTGCTGCCGCAGCTTCAATTATAACAGCAAGATTTCTGCCGGGCCTTATGGGAATTTTTATTTTTCTCACCGGAACACTCAGAATATTCATGTACTCCTTATCTATTCCAAGCCTGTCATAATTCTCATCCTCTTTCCACTGCTCCAAACATATTACAAGACTGATCTTTTTGGTTTTAAGCACGGAACTCAACCCATAAAGTGCCGGAATATCAATTATTCCCATGCCTCTAACTTCTATCATGCCGGATGTAATATATGGCGAGGTACCGTGAAGTATTCCATCTATGCGCTTTATATCCACGGCATCATCAGCTACCAGCCTATGTCCCCTCTTTATAAGTTCCAGTGCGGTTTCACTTTTGCCTATGCCACTTTCACCTGTTATAAGTATACCTATTCCATATACGTCAACTAGAACTCCATGGAGTCTCGTTTCAGGTGCAAGTTTATCGTCTAGATAATTCATAAGCTTATTTATAAACCTTGTCGATATATTATCAGTTCTAAGTATCCACCTTTTATTGGAAATCGCACTTTCCAGAAATTCTTTATGCGGTTTTAAATTTCTGGTAATTATGGTACAGGGATTGTAAAATTCAAAATACTTTTCAAGCCTCTTTTTTCTGAGTTCCGGCTGCATTGCATCCAGAAAACTCCATTCAGCTTTACCCACTATCTGAACTCTTTTATTTGCATAATAATTGTAAAATCCGCTAAACTGAAGTCCCGGCCTGTTTATATCACTTTCAGTTATTTTATTCACTTTGTCTCCTCTGGCTATAACTTCTAAATCTAAATCCTTTATAATATCTTTTACCGTTACCGGCATCTTATCACCCCTTGTGATTCATCTCATAAATTAATTATATCAAAAGGCATTGAGGGTATCAATCTCGGACAGATTTGCCTAATTGAACAAACTGCCTATCATAGAGCTTCATATTGACATTTATTATTAAAATTTATTATTTTTATTAAAATATACAAAAAACTTTTAGACATTATTTTGTTTTAGAAAAATTTTCCATAGCATTTTATATCAGTATATACAGACACATTTTTCTTTTTTTCCACATTTTTTCCACAGAATAATCCACACCTTATCTACAGAAATTATGTTTATTTTTGTAATTTGCTGTATTTTAGTGACTAATAAAAGATATGTTTATTTTTTTATTATCTGGTAAAATATAAGAGTAATAAAGTTACCTTGTGGGGGAATAACGATGAAAAATGATTTAGCAAATTTGGATACTAAAATAAATGATCTAAAAGAAACTTTGTATCTATTGATAAAAAATGGCAGCCTTACAGATGAAACAGTAGTTAAGTGCAGTGAGAAACTGGACAAGCTAATTTTAGAATATCAAAAAAGGGATACCGTTAGTTAAATTTTTTAACATAGTTAAAATAAGGGGCCGAAGCCCCCTGTTTTCAAAATGTTTTTTAAATTTTTTCACCTGGCACAGGATTTAATAATATTTGATATTTTACCCGAATAAAATATATATTCCATGTGGAGGGCTCTCGTAAGGGCTACATAAAGTATCTTCTTATCCAATTCACTTTCAGTATAATTTTCTTCGTTACAATTGTATATTACACTGCAGTCAAATTCCAGACCCTTTGTCATATAAGATGGAATTATCATCTTTTCTTCTTCCAATACATTGTCGTTTTCCCTGATTAACTTCCAGCTGTAAGCACTGTATTTCTTTAAATAATTCCTGATTTTTCTACATTGAGTGGAAGTTTTTCCTATAACTGCTATGGTACTCTTACCATTTTCTTGGACTCTCTTTACTATTTTATCCAGTTTTCCACTAAAATCCCTGTTGTTTGTAAATTCAAATATCCTAGGTTTATCACCATGCCTCAAAGTAGGTTTTACAGAGCTGAGATTGTTTTTCTGAAGTCTAAGCACTTTGTTGGCAAATTCCATTATCTCCACTGTAGAACGGTAGCTCTGGGTCAGCTGAAAAAATTTTGTACTTTCCTTAAAAATATTTTTTGAAATGTCATTCCAATCGGATATGCCCCTATAATCATATATGCCTTGGGCAATATCCCCCACTATGGTCATAGAAGCATTTGTGCTTATTTTCCTTAAAACTGCCATTTCAAAATTACTGTAATCCTGTGCTTCATCCACAACAAGATATTTATATTTGAATTTTTTAGGCACTCCCTCTATTTTAAATTTCAAATAGCAGAGAGCTGCCAGATCGTCGCTGTCTACAATATTATTTTCAACATTCAATTTTGTTTCTCTTACCAGGTTGTTCCAGCATGTTTTAGAAAGTCTTTTTGCTATGATCTTTTCAAATACTTCTTCTTCTGTCAGAAAATTTTCATAGAGTCTAGATGTGTCCACCTCAATCCAGCTATGAAAATAATCATCAAAATTTTTTCTGGCCTGGGTCATTATATGTACCCTCTTCCTATCCCTTTTATCATATATGTTTCTAATCTCTTTTCTTTTATCCGGGCCGTCTTTCACAGTTCTTTTCAATCTGGCAATTTGATAATCATAAAGAAAATCTACCTTATTTATGACCTTTCTTATTTTATCGTCTATTTTCAGTTCAAAATATTTTTTTATTTTGTACTTTTTTTGATTGGCAGGCAGATACTTCATATCCTCCGAATACAGCCTGCATATTTCACTTTTGTCAAATAGAATATAATTGTCTACCTTTATATCATCTATGTTTAAATCTTTTTTTTCAATATATTCTATGTACTCGTCTATCAATTCCCTATATAAAATACTTCCCTTTATGCGGCTGTTCAATGTTATGTTCTTGATGGAAGAATACTGCTTGTTTTCAAGTATATCCGACAGCTTCTTACCCTTTGAATATATTTTGCCTTTAATGTGTAATATTTTACTGCACATGCCTTCAAAAGTCATCTGTTTTACCTCATCTATCCCCAAATCCGGGAGTATATCCGATATGTAATTCAGGAAAAGCTTATTTGGTGCTATGATCAAAACATCTTTCCCATTTAACCTGCCCTTATATCTATAAAGCAAATAAGCCAGTCTATATAAGGCTACCGTAGTTTTTCCAGAACCGGCGGCACCTTGAAACATAAGAGTCATGTTCTTTTCAGCTCTTATTATATTGTTTTGCTCTTTTTGAATAGTTGCAACTACATTTTTAAGCCTGTTGTTTACACTCTGGTTTAAATTTATCTTTAGAAATTCATCTACTAGTGGATTCCCCTCTTCCCTATTGGATTTTAGAACTATCTCATTTATGCCCTCGTCAAAGGCATCTTTCAATTCTCCGTTTTCAATCAAAAATTTCCTTTTCAGGCTCAGTTCCCCGTTTACTATGCCAACGGGAGATCTGTAAAAAGTTTTCCCCTCCACGCCACTATAGTATAAATCCGCTATGGGAGCTCTCCAGTCAATTACTTTTTCATCTCCATTTTGTATATCTCCAAGCCCAAATTTACCTATATAAAAAGTTTCCTTTTCATTTTTATATTCTCTAAAATCAATTCTTCCAAAATAAGGTTTTTTTCTGCTCTCTTCATACTTTTCAAGACTTTTATGGGTAATGCCATAAAGTTTTTCTTTTGTATCGAGTTCCTCATTATATTTCCCTTTGGCCTGCTTTCTCAATTTGTCTATAATTATCTCCAATTTTTGATCATTTTGCCTCATATCTTTTATTTCTGATTCTACCCATTTTAAAGTGTCCTTTAAATGTGTCCTTTCTATTTTCATTTCACCAGAATCTATGGACAATATTATCCCTTCTCTCATTCATTATACTCAAAGATAATTTTATATTTAACATTATAGCATTTTTAAAACCGGGAGATCTAAATTGATCCTTTAATGAAATAAATGTATAATTTATTTATCGATGGATACAGGAAGGAGATAATATACTTGGCAGTAAAAGAGATATTACAATTTGGAAATAAATTATTGAAAAGAGTCAGCAGACCGGTAAAAGAAATAAATGATGAAACTTTAAAAGTTGTAGAAGATCTCAAAGACACGCTGGATAATAACCCCGGTGGTGTCGGACTTGCTGCTCCTCAAATAGGAGTACTCAAGAAAATTATAGTCATAGATTTAAAGGAAAAAGATTTCAAGCCTATAATTTTAATAAACCCCAAAATAATCAAAAAAATAGGAAAGCAGGAAAGTGTAGAGGGCTGTTTAAGTTATCCAGGCTACGAGGGGATTGTAATAAGGCCAAAAAAAATCCTGGTAACATATCAGGATATAAAAGGCAGTGAGATGACCTATAAGGTAGATGGTATTTTATCCAACGTATTTTGCCATGAAATAGATCATCTATTTGGCATCTTGTATACAGATAAAGCAAAAAAAATATATAAGGTAAAAGACTCCAACTGAAAATAAAATAGAATTGTCCTGAAATGGGCAATTCTATTTGACGTTCAACTTAAAAAAACAATTCATAGATACTTTACATAGATACCTTTTGAACCAAATCGTTTGCCAATCAAAGGCAATTCTACCTTTTCATATATGAGTACCTCCTCCTCCATTTCAAGTCCTCTTTCCACATATACATTTACACCTTTGTAGCTGTACTTGTTGAATATCTTTCTGCTTCCCTTGAATTCCTCTGAAAATTCTATAATTATATCCCGCACTTCCATAGAACAGCACCCTCCACCTGCAGAAATAGTTTTAACTACAAAATCTCCGCCTTTTTCTTTCGCATAATCAAGAGCCCTGTCATCGATAGTCAGTTTCACGATACCAACTCCTTTACTGTAATTTAAAAGTGATCAAAAAAATACAATTCTCTTTTTCCGTCAAATATCACATATCCGTCTTTTTTCTCTATGCGAGAGTCTCTTAAAAGTTTTTCTATATTTATAGAAAACTTTTCTATATGATAATTTTTTGACAGCACTGTGCCTTTATCCTTTATTTTTTGTTTTAAAAGTTTCTCTTCATTTTTATTTTTATATCTCACAAGAAAATCAGGGAGCCACCTTTTTTTGTTGAATTTAAGATAATCATATTTTATTATTTCATTTAATTCAATGCTTTTTTCATTTAGGAACTGTTTTTCAAATTCTATAAATACCCTGTAATATTCCACAGATGATATATTTCTGCTAAGATATCCATTTTTATAAAAAAACATGCCGAGTTCATAATAAAAATCAAAAGCCGTTTCAAATCTGGCCACAAAATAGTCCACTATATGTATAAATTTTCCAGAATTATAGTATTTATCTACTACCTTTTCCACCCTTTTCAATATAACAAGCTCCCTGTAACTTATGCTGTCAGTTCTCAAGATTTCATAAGGGGCATAGGGGGAATACACCATACCCCAATTTTTTGCCTCCTCCCTCATTGAAGAACCTTTTAAAAGTTTCAGAAAACCAAGCTGAATTTCATCCGGCCTTAAAGAATACACGTCATTGAAGGATTTTTTGAATGATTTAAAATCTTCTCCTGGAAGCCCTGCTATTAAATCGAGATGCTGTCTTACATTGTGATATTTTTCAACCTTTTTAACTTTCTCTTCTATTTCCTTAAATTTAACATACCTGTCTATATTGCTCAAAATCTCATCATTTGTAGTCTGAACTCCTACTTCAAGCTGAATTCTCCCTTTAGGGGCTTTTTGAAGTAGTTCTATTTCATCGCTGGTAAGGACATCTGCTGAAATTTCAAAGTGAAATGTAATATCCGTATCCAAATCTATTATAAATTTCCAGAGTTCAACAGTAAACTCATGATTGCAGTTAAATGTTCTATCTACAAACTTTATAAGACTTATATTTTTTGTTATCAAAAACTCAAGTTCTTTTTTCACTCTTTCGACGTTGAGAAATCTGACACCTTTGATAGTGGAAGAAAGGCAGTATTTGCAGTTAAACGGACATCCTCTGCTGGATTCATAGTAAATTATCTTGTGCCGGAAATCTTCTTCTAGATCATAGGGAAATGCTATTTTATCCCTATCCATTAATTTTCTTGGTTCATTTAAAATTATCCCGTCCTGCCACCTAAAACAAAGGCCCTTTATATTCCTGAGATTTGAAAAAACACTCTCATTTGTCATTTCCTTTGAATTTTGAAAATATTCTATCAGAAATTTTACAAATTCACTGTAAGTTTCTTCTCCTTCCCCTATTATTACATAATCTCCCGCAGTACTTTTCAAAAATTCACGGCTGTCATAGGATACTTCCGGTCCGCCGTACAAAATTTTGATTTTGGGGTTTACAAGTTTAATGAGTACAGCCAGGGATTTGACATACTCTATATTCCATATGTAGCAGGAAAAAGCCACTATATCAGGATTTTCACCCATAATTTCCTCCAGTACCCTTTCCAGTATGTCATTTATGGTAAATTCTCTTATAGTGCAGTTATAATCAAGCTTTTCAGTATAAGCCCTTAAATATCTTATTGCTAAATTGCTGTGAATATATTTTGAATTTAATGCAGTCAATAATATCTTCATATAATATTTTAGTTTGCCTCCAAATCATCATGATTTTTAACCAGCGGATTTTTTTTCCTGGCTTTTATATAATAAATTCCATCTGAATTTCTAGAATCCAGAATTTCAAAATATCCGTCCAGCAGTTTCAAGGTATTCTCCTTAGAACTGTTTTTTAAAATATTAAAATCTCTTATTTTTATCTTTTTAAGCTTTCCGCCCGGTATTGCTATCTTTATATCACCATAGAAAATTTTATTATAGCCCTTGTCTATATCCCATATGTGTAAAAGTCCATTTTTATTTAAATATCTATGTATGTCCATTATAAAATTTTTCTTTTTAAAATTAAAGCACATACGGTCAAAAGAAAAAAGCATTATGCAATTATCATAATAGTTCTCCCTTATGTTTTCCTGTTCATCCTTCCCATTTATATATTCAACATTTATGTCATCGTTAAACTGCTTATATATATTATATACTATACCCTGATTGCTAAGTCCTATGTCCAGTAAACTTCCCTTAAATATCTCGTTTTCCATATTTATAAATATACTTTTATTCAATTAAATCACTGTCCCCCGTAATATTCGGATAAAATACATAATATGTTATTATCTACTGTATATGTTCTGTAAAAGAAAAAAAAATCCTCCAATCTATGGAAGAATTTTAGAATTTTTGATCTCGTTAAAGTATTTTACCATAAACCCTGCCGTAGTTCTCTCAGCTTCTCTTATAATAACCGTGGATATTTTACTATATCTTTCCTCTCTAGATTCTATATTCCTATTTTTTATATAAGTGCTATTTGCCATTATGGCATTATTTTTTATGAAATCATCCACCTTTTCATACACTATAGGTGATTCATTCGTAGTAAAGGAGTAATCCGTCAAAAGCCTGCCTATTATCCAGAGTTCAAATTTTCTATGGCTGTTTAAAAGTTTGTTATTCACATGCTGCGGCACTGTAACATCCTGGACAAGGTGGCAGGATGCTCCAAAGTAGAACAATGCCCTTTGAATTTCTCCGCCTTTTAAAAACTGCATTGATTTGCTGTAATATTTTTTGCATTCTGTAAGTGCATCCGAGAAGCCATATAATCCTCTGCCCCTGGTTATATGATAAAAATGATTTGAACTTTTAAAATCCTGATCCGCCCAGGTGACTCCAATATTCAAAGCTCTTACATATTTTCTAAAAAAATCATACTCTTTCGAATATCCATTGATTTTCAATATCTCTATAGCCTGTATAATTATAAATTTATGCACAGTGCAGTTGGTCTTCATAATCCTCTTCTTAAGTGGGTTTACCGCAAAGAATATACCTTTAACAGCACTTCCATAAGTTTTTTCAATTCCATGTTTCATCCAAAAATAATCTCCTCTTTAAATATAATATTATAATTCTAGGAATTTTGATTTTTTAAAATCAATATAATGCTGAGTATTACTGTTAAAAGTAAGTATAAATAAATATTCCTGCCAATTTCCGTCCCTGCGTTGACCTTACCTCTTTTTATACTATATAGGTAACCTTCTTTCTCGTCAAGTATCATCAGTGATTCATCGCATATCTTCATGCTGGATATTATTGAATTTTTTCCAAGCTCAATTTCTGCCAATGGAGAACCTGCACCGCGGGAACTATAGATCATATTATCCGAATTATCGTAAAAAAATATACAGTCCTTTGATTTCAAGTTTCCACTTGAATCCACAGCTATGGACCCAAGTGTTCCGACATTCTTGTGCTGATACAGCGGAGCCGGCGGATTCGTACTCGGATGATTGTCGAGTACGAATTGCAGCGGTGATCCCTTCACACTTTTAAACTTCGGAGAAATAACAGGGTCTCCGCCGCTGTAGTCCGGCCACCCATACCATATTCCTTTTTTTATCTCATATATGTAATCCGTGTCTCCTACAACAGGCCTGCTGCCTCTATTTTCCATGCCTCCCACGCTGCATATGAGCTTATTTGTGCTGGTAAAATCCATTCCGTTTATATTTCTTATTCCCCAAGCAAAGGTTTCACTGTTTCCATTATTTATATCATAGGTTATAACAGAAGCGTTTCCTGGAAAATGTTTTGGCACTATCTGGCCTTTCAGACTCCTTGTATTGTAGCTTTGAAATGCCCCTCTCCTGTATTTTCCAAAATTGATTCCCCCTAAAGTTATATCCTCCGGAGTTACATCATGGGCATAGAAATTTTCCTTAACCCATTTATTATCATCCCCAACTACAGCAGAATTAGTTGCAGACCCTATGGAAATATATATACAATCTCCATTTATTCTCAGCAGGCTGTCCTTATAGTCACCGTAATTGGGTATATTCTTTAAAAGGACCGTATTTTTACCCTGCTTTAAATTATAACGATATATTTTATCCCCTGAAGAATAATATAGATTATCTTTAGAGTAATCTATACTGTGAATATCCAATACAGGGTCTTTCATTATATCACAGCTCTTTCCGTTCTTCCCTATAACCTGTATTCTGTCCTTATAAGCTATATAATAATTGTTTTTCTCATCTTTGGTGAAATCAACCGAGCCCTCTAATCCACTGTATTTCAAATTGCAGCTCAGAGCATTATCTTTCAGCTCAACCTGAATTTTAGGATGTGTTTTATTGAAGTAAAATTGAATTGTAAAAGCTGCTGCGGATATAAATATAAGTATTGATAAGACTTTTAACAATTTTTTCATAAATATAATACTCTCCCCAAATAAAGATCCTAGAGTATTATATTAAAAAAAATTTACTCATATGAATGTTTAGACCAATGAAAATAAAATAATATCTGTCATTTTTAAATTCCCGGCAGCATTTAAATGCACTCCGTCAATATAATACCTTCTCTGTCCTTCTCCATTTACATCGATAAAATTTGAATAAAAATCTATTATACCGATATTATAACCTCTGGAAAATTTTATTATACCGTCATTTAACTTCTTCAAATTTTCATTTATATTGATAAAGTCAGACATAAATCCCCATTTTTTTCTTGCCCATCCGGTACAAACTGGTATTGACAATCCAAATACAGGTTTTACGCAATTTTGCATAAGCTGAAATGCCATGGAAGCAAGATTTGATGTAATTTGCTTTATGTCCAAGCCCCATAAAAGATCGTTTATCCCGCCCATGATCACGGCTTCATCGGGCCTGTTTAAAATAACATCATTGTAAAGTCGTGAAAGCATGCCATTTGAAGTATCCCCTGATATTCCTTTATTTATAACTTCAATTCCAATTTTATCTTTTAGAACATTAGTCCAGGACTGCTCTCTCTTAATTCCATATCCATAAGTTAGACTGTCCCCTATACATACAAGTTTCATTCATACCATCCCCTATATTAATAATTCTAAGCCTTGATGTTTTTATTAAAGCTTAGAATTATCAAAATTGTATTCAATTTTAATTAATAGAATTAAGCGCTCTTTTTTGAGAAGCCAGCGCAGCTTCTTTAAAAGCTTCGCTTATTGTAGGATGCGGGTGTATTGTAGTAATGATTTCGTCCAATGTAGATTCAAGTCTTATGGCTAGTGCAGCTTCTCCTATAATATCCGTAGCCCTTGGTGCCATGACGTGGGCTCCTAGAATTTCTTCCGTTTTTTTATCCGATAAAATTTTTACTATCCCGTCGGTTTCTTTGGAAATCACAGCTTTGCCGTTGGCTCCCATCGGGAAAATCCCTGTTTTATAGTCAATTCCACTTTCCTTTAATTGTTCCTCGGTAAAACCCACCGAAGCTACTTCAGGTTTTGTATATACACAAGATGGTACAGCCTTATAATCCATTTCAACATTATGACCTGATATATTTTCAGCGGCCACTACACCCTGTTCGGAAGCAACATGGGCAAGCATAATCTTCCCTGTACAATCCCCTATGGCATATATGTTGTCTATATTGGTCTTCATATGATTGTCCACACATATATGACCTTTTCCCGTTTTTATCCCAATTTTCTTCAAATTGAGATCTTCTGTATTCGCCTGCCTTCCTATGGCTACCAACACTTTTTCAGCTTCCACGCTTGCTTCCTTGCCTTTCCTAATAAAGTAAACTTTAAGCCTCCCTTCTGTTTTTTCCACTTTAACCACTCTACATTCGGTATTTAATGAAACACCCTGTTTTCCCAATCCTCTGGCAATCAAACTTGAAATTTGCCTGTCTATAGGCGGCAGAATAAATGGAAGCATTTCTAAGATAGTAACTTTCTTTCCAAGGGAGCTAAAAAGGCTTGCAAATTCCACTCCTATTACTCCGCCCCCTATGATCACAATTGTTTCGGGCAGCGACTTTAAATTAAGTGCGTCAGTACTGTCAAGCACGCCTTCAAGTCCTATTCCGGGTATTAATGGTGCAAATGGTACGGAACCTGTAGAAATCACTGCATCGTCAAAATAAATTTTTTCAATTTCACCTTCTTCTTTTGTAACTAAAATGGAATTCTCAGTTTCCATTTTTGCGGATCCTTTTATTACACTTACCTTATTGTAAGCAAGCAGGCTCTTTACTCCTGAAACAAGCTTTTTTACTATTCTTTTTTTCCTTTTCTGAAGATTTTTCCAGTTTATACTAACTTCACTCACATCAATTCCCATATTCCTGCTATTTTTAATTTCACTGAACAATTCTGCAGAATAAAGTAGTGTCTTTGTAGGTATACATCCTACATTCAAACAAGTTCCACCGAGTTCTGCCTTCTCAATAAGAGTTACCTTATTTCCAAGCTGGGCAGAACGTATGGCGGATATATAACCACCCGGTCCTCCACCTATCACCACCACATTCCTGGGTTTCAGGCCTTCCGTTTTTCCGGTGTTATTTTTCCCATACTCCTTCTTTTCTCCCTGACCTGTCATTTCCAGTTTTGGCATTGCATTAAAGCAGCTCATTTTCAAAAACCTCCCAAATCGAAATTCATTACATTCTGCCTCAAAGTACAAGCAATCCGGGTTTTTCTACATACTGTTTGATTCTCTGCAGAACCCGGGCTGCATAAGCTCCGTCTATGGCCCTGTGATCTGCTGTAAGCGACATACTCATAAGCGGTCTTACAATTATTTGCCCGTTTACCACTACCGGCGTATTCACAATCTTATTAACTCCCAAAATAGCTACCTCGGGCTGATTTATAATAGGGGAAAAAGTATCTATACCGAACATACCTAAATTTGTTATGGTAAAAGTTCCTCCAGTTAAATCATCCGGGACCAATTTATTTTCCCTGGCTTTTTCTACAAGCTCATTGAATTCAGCTGTAATCTGTCTAAGTCCTTTTATATCGCAATTTTTTATTACGGGAACAAGAAGTCCGTCATCCAGGGCAACTGCCACTCCCATATTTACATAGTCTTTTAAAATAAACGCATCCCTCTCTACGGAACAGTTGGCCAGCGGAAATTCTTTAAGCACCTGTGAAACTATCTTTATAAGTAAATCTGTATAGGTAACTTTGAAGATATCTTTAATGCTGTTTTTTAGCCTTTTGAGTTCCGAAGTATCCATAGTCATATTATAAGTGACAGCAGGCGATATACTGGCACTTTTCTTCATCCTCTCCGCAATTACTTTCCTCATATTGGACATCTTTACTGTTTTTTCGCCTCTGTTTGAAGTGTGCTGCATTTCCACTGCTTTAGATGTTTTAGAAGCTTCAAGTATATCTTTTTTCATTATCCTTCCATTTTTCTTTATGCTTGAAGGATCCACATTCAGTTCTTTTGCCAGCTTTGCAGCTGCAGGCGATACTTTAACCCTGTGAGTTTCAATGTCTGCAGTATCAATGTTTTCATCTTCAATTTTTTCTTTGGTACTGGTTTTATGGGCTGCTGCCTTGCTGCCTCCAGCTTCCGCCTGTTTTAAAAGCCCTGAAATGTCTTCATCTTTACCGGCTATTATTGCAACCGGCGTAAGACATTTAACAGTTTCGCCTTCATTAACAAGTACTTTTCTGAGCACACCGTCCTCTTTGGCTTCTATTTCATTTGTAAGTTTGTCAGTCTCAACTTCAAAGAGAATTTCACCTTCTTTTACCGTCTCCCCTTCATTCCTATGCCAGTTTACCAAAGTTCCCTCTTTCATAGTCATCCCAAGCTTTGGCATTACTTCAATACAACTCATTAAAAAAACCTCCTAAAATCTGAATTACATATTCAAATATCCCTATAACGTTTTCTTTACAGCAGCCGATATTTTATTTGAATTAGGCAGTACATAATTTTCAAGTTTAGGCGAAAATGGTATCGGAACATTATAATTTCCAATTCTCACTACAGGTGCATCCAGATAATCAAACATCTCTTCACTTATCACTGCGGATATTTCTCCGCCAAAACCACCTCTCTTAGCTTCTTCGGTTACAACTACCACCCTGTTGGTCTTTTTCACTGAATCAAACACTGTATCTTTATCAAAAGGGAAAAGAGTTCTCGGATCTATCACCTCTGCATCAACACCTTCCTTTAAAAGGTCTTGAGCTGCGGACAGGGCCTCATCGACCATTCTTCCTGTGGCTATTATGGTGACATCTTTTCCTTCTTTTTTTATATCCGCAGTTCCAAAAGGTATTGGATCTGCATTTTCATCTACTTCACCTTTTTTAGGATAAAGACCTTTGTGTTCAATAAATACAACAGGATTGTCATCGTCTATCGAGGTAAGCATCAATCCGTATGCATCTGCCGCTGTAGTCGGATAAACCACTTTCAGACCGGGTACATGCGTAACCCAGGCTTCAAGACACTGCGAGTGCTGGGCTGCTCCCTGAAATCCAGCTCCACATGGTACTCTCACTACCATGGGCAAATTTATTTTGCCGCCAAACATGTACCTTAATTTTGCTGCCTGATTTGCGAGCATATCCATTCCAACGGTCATAAAATCCATGAACATAAGCTCTGCAATGGGTCTTAGCCCTGTAGCAGCCGATCCGATTGCACATCCTAAAATGGCACCTTCAGAAATGGGTGTATCTCTAACTCTCATCTCTCCAAATTCTTCATGCATACCTTTACTTACGCCGAAACATCCTCCAAAAGGGCCCACATCTTCACCAAAGAGCAGTACATTCTTGTTCTGTCGCATCCTGGTGCACATAGCATCTTTTATTGCCTGTGAAAAACTTATTCTTGACATATCTATCAAACCTCCTCTTTTATATCGCTGTATACGTCTTCAAATACAGAATCCAGTTCCGGCTCAGGGCTGTTCATGGCAAAATCAACTGCTTCCTTAATCTGAGCATCGACAGATTTTTTCATCTGCTGAATTTCCCTGTCACTTAAAACGCCTTTTTCCTGAATATATTTTTCAAAACGCGGAATAGGATCCTTTTTAAGCCATGCCTCTTGTTGACTTTTTGGTTTATACGGTGCAGAATCTCCTTCAAAATGTCCTCTCTGCCTGTAGGTCTTACATTCTATTAAAGTTGGTCCTTCACCTCTCTTAGCCCTTTCTATGGCTTTTCGGGAAGCAGCATAAACTGCTACAGCATCATTTCCGTCTACTGTAATTCCCGGTATATTGTAAGCTTTTGCCCTTACAGATATATCTTTTATATTCTGGTGTCTTTTCTGCGAAGTTGATATCCCATATCCATTATTTTCACAGACATAGACAATAGGCAGCTTCCATACACTTGCCATATTAAGCGATTCATGGAATGTACCCTGATTTGTGGAGTCATCCCCAAAGAAACATACACATACCTGATCCGTTCCCCTGTATTGAGCACTCATTCCCGCACCCAAGGCTATATCCTGACCTGCACCTACTATACCGTTTGCACCAAGTATTCCCTTTGTAGCGTCGGCAATATGCATTGAGCCTCCTTTCCCCTTGCAATATCCGGTGGCTTTTCCAAAGAGTTCGGCAGCCATGTACTTAAGTTCTCCCCCTTTGGCTATTATATGGCCATGACCTCTGTGAGTACTTGTTATATAGTCGGCATCGGTTAGATTTTCGCAAACTGCAGAGGATATTGCCTCCTCTCCTATATATAGATGCACAAAACCTGGAATTTTTCCCTCTGCGAAATTGTCTTTCGCCATGTTTTCAAATGCCCTTATCTTTAACATTTTGTCATAGATATCTATAAGCTCAGTATCTTCTACATTTGACCTTTTCTCTATTTTTTCCAAAATAATCCCTCCCCATAAGATTAAACACATATGAAAATTCAGCATTTCTTCTTTCAGTCTATTTATTCACGAAGCAATATTCATGCCAAGTGTAAAGTTCAGTACTAGAGACCTAATTTTGCCAAATATTCAAAGAACATTTTTCATAACGGGAATTATTTCTTTCCCATTTTGGGAATGAAAAATAAAATCTCTATTATCATTTCAAATTATATTTCTTGATTTTTCTATATAGTGTTGATTTACCCATATCAATCAGCTTGCTTGCATCTATTACATTACCATTGCACTGCTGCAGTGCTTTAACGATAAGTTCTTTTTCCACCTGTTCTGCAGTTTTTATTCCACGTTTCGATTTATCTTCAAGGATTATATAATCCTCGTCATTTTTAACACTTTCCACTATATATTCAGGTATTAGGGAAGCTGTTATAATTCCATTCTTGGATAGATAATATGCTCTTTGAACCACATTTTCAAGTTCCCTTACATTCCCGGGCCAGTTGTAGTTTTTTATGATATCTATAAACTCTCTATCCACGTGTTTCACCTGTATTTCGTTTTTCTTACTCAACCTGTTTAAAAAGAAATCTACAAACATTTCTATATCTTCTCTCCGCTCTCTTAACGGAATTAGCCTCAGATTAAACACGTTTAACCTAAAATACAAATCGCTTCTAAAATTTCTTGCATTTATCTCTTTTATAAGGTCCCTATTAGTGGCTGCCACAATTCTAACATTCAGATTTCTCTCATATTTTCCACCAATCCTGGCAACAGTATGATTGTCCAAAACCCTCAGAAGTTTCGATTGAATTTCAAGAGGTAATTCTCCAATTTCATCTAAAAATATAGTGCCCCCGTTTGCAAGTTCAAACTTACCGGGATTTCCCTCCTTGGATGCCCCTGTAAAAGCGCCTTTTTCATAACCGAACAGTTCACTTTCTACAAGATCTTTCGGGAGTGCCGCACAGTTTATGGCCACAAAAGGTCCCCTACATCTTCTACTACCATTGTGAATAGAATGGGCAAACAATTCTTTTCCCGTCCCGCTTTCACCTGTTATCAATACTGTACATTCATTTTGGGCTATTCTCTTTCCATCTTCAATTATGTTCATCATTTTATGATTGCGGGTGAGTATACTGTTAAAATCATATTTAGAAGAAAAACCTGCTATTTTGTTTACCACCCCCCGCATGGTATCTGCCTCTTGTACAACAATTACAAAACCAGTATAATCTTCGCCCATAAGGACAGGGGTCACACTCACATTACATTCTATTCTTCTGTTTTTTATATAAAGACTTACCTCTCTATAGGCAATCTTTCCACTGCCGCCCAGCTCATACATATCTCTGGTTATATCTTTAAGCAGAATTTTCATGTTAAGTTCATACATCTCATTCTTATCAATTCCAAATATGCTGCATATCTTTTCATTAAAATATTTGACTTTGAGCTTATTGTCCAATACCAGCATGCCCTCTTTTATTGAATTAAATGCCACTTCCGTCCATTTTCTGTGCTCACTTATGGCAAACCTCTCCTGTATGGTATGAGAGGCCTCAACCACTATACCAAGGGTATGTGAATGAAAAGTTACGAGACTCCCTGAAAGATCAATACATCCTATTATTTTTCCCCTGCTGTTGTGTATCGGTGCCGCAGAACATGTCCACTTGTGTTGCTCTTTACAATAGTGTTCCGCACCTAGTGTCCAAACAGGTTTATCCAGATAAATACAGGTTCCTATAGCATTGGTACCCACGTCTTCCTCTTTCCATCTGCGCCCTTCCAAGAAATCTAAATTCCTGTTTGCAGTCATTATTCTTTCATTTCCCAAAATTTTTAATATGACTGCATTTTCGTCCGTCAATATAATTGAATAATTGGTATCCTTTAAAATCTCATATAAGTTCAACATCACAGGCAGACAAACTCTTATAAACTCTTTTTTTTCCTCAAGTACGGCATCAAATTCGCTTTTAGAAAGAATATTGGCTTTGTTGCTGTTTTCACCAACTCCGTAATTCTTGCATCTTACCCATGAATCCATGATATCTGGCCTGACATCTTCTGGTATTTCATTGTACTCTATAAACCTACGGCGTTTCTCCTTAATTTTATCTATATAGCCCATAATCCTTCCCCCTAAATTCTATACGAGATATAACACACTCCTGTATATATTATACAATACATATATTTGTTAATTCAAAAAATTAAAAAAACAGAACCGGCTTTTTAGGCCGGTGTCTAGCTTGCGGAAATTATTAATTTTTTAAATTATTGAGCATTTTCATACCTTCAAAGGCCCTATAGGAACTTCTTATATAAGGTCCTGAAAAAACCACTTTAAACCCCTTTTGCAGTGCTATTTCTCTGTATCTTGCAAATTTTTCAGGCGGGATGTATTCTAGAACAGGTAAATGCTTTCTGGATGGCCTGAGATACTGGCTTATTGTCAGCATGTCGCAATTGACTTTAATCAAATCATCCATTACTTTTACAACCTGAGCTTCAGTTTCCCCCAGTCCCAACATTATGCCGCATTTGGTGTATATATCTTTATTGAAAATTTTTACCTGTCTCAGCAATTCGATAGATCTATCATAAACTGCCATAGGTCTGACTTTATCGTACAGAGATCTTACTGTTTCAATATTATGGTTCAGCACATCCGGTCCGGCATCAAGTATTTTTCTCAAAGCATCCCAGTTGCCATTTAAGTCGGGTATCAGAAGTTCTATAGTGGACTGTGGATTTTCCTCTCTTATGGCTTTTATAACCTTTACAAAATGCCCCGCACCACCGTCTTTTAAATCGTCTCTTGTAACAGAAGTTACAACTGTATGTTTAAGTCCAAGTTTTTTACTGGCAATGGCTACGTTCTTAGGTTCTTCATAATCAAGCTTTTCCGGTTTTCCCTTATCCACAGCACAAAATCTGCAGTTTCTAGTACAGGTGTTTCCCATAACCATAAAAGTAGCCGTCTTGTTCTTGAAACATCTCCCTATGTTGGGACAATTTGCACTTTCACAAACCGTATGAAGTGAAAGCTTATCTAGCATATTTTCCATTTTATCCAACACACCTGAATCCGGTGCTCTCATTTTTAACCATTCAGGTCTCGAATTCAATAAAACTCCTCCCTTCTTTTATCCAATCTCCAACTAGAAAATTTCATCTCCACTTTTATTCTCAAGTCCCGGATGGATATCAAACCTTACCACCCCTACAGGTATTTTATTTCTTACGGCATTTTTCACTCTGGCGGTACCGTCTATTCCAAAACCACCGCATAATTCTATTGCCGAAACATTATCTACAGCTAATCTCACGCTCACTTTACAAGCATCATCATAGCTTGAAACACCTATGCTGATAAGTTCCATCTCAGGTGTTTTTATAATAGCTTTATGAATTTTAGGATTGGCCTCTGGTGCCAAAAAAATAAATGCAGCTTTCATTATACAATCAATCCTCCTGTGTTTTTTATTGATTTTTAAAGCATAAATTGATCCAGTGTTACAAGTACTGAAATGTTTCTAAAAAATCCTCTGGAATCCAATTATGGGAAAAAAACTATTTCAAAATGGGAATTTAAAAGCAATTGCAGCACACTCATTGACATTTACGCTACGTAATAGTTTATACTTTAATTAATCTCAAAATATAAGTATGGGATTTAGCTATCAAGCATTAGGAAAGGTGAGATTATGGAAATTAATATTTTGGACACATACAAACTTTATTGTGATATGATGTCCTTACCAAACAAAGATAGGTCGGCATTTTTCAATGAAAAATTTCTTGAGCTGTTCGCGCCCATATTTAAAAAAACTATGATGCCGCGCAATCCAGAAGCAATGTCTTGTTTACCCTTAACAACTGCAGATGACATTGCCAATTGATATGCTTAATCAGCTTAAGGCTGTGAATGCTTGGGGTGAAGCTAGACAAGCAATTGAAAATGCTGTAAATCACCTGCAAAAAGGTGGTATTAAAATGCCGAAAAAAATTACATTGGGCATTTTCTTAGGTGATCCCCAAAAGCTTTTGCAAAGTGGTTGAAAAAACTATTGCTGCCTCGAAAGGAGAAATCATAATGAGCGATAAGGAAAAATTTGAAGGTTTCAAACAAAAAAGGATTGAAGAAAATGAACGACGGTTTTGAAATGAATCAAAATCGTCGTTTCCCTTTGGAAAAATGAAATATGGGAATTGGAATGAAAATATCAAAATAAAAAGAATATACTTCAGAAGCCTGTCATAGTTATACAATATAATCCATAAGTCAGGAGTTTTTATGAAGAGAGAAAGATTTTTAAAAAGTACACTTATTTTAATATGTTCGAATTTGATAACTTCAGTGTTTGCATTTGTATTTTCAATAATATTGTCCAGAAAACTTGGAGCTGAGGGCATGGGACTCTATGGAATCATAATGCCGATATACGATCTGTTCATATGCCTTATTTCGGGGGGTATGGTAACTGCAATCTCAAAAGTGGCTGCGGTATATTTCGGCAAAGATGATTTCAATAATCTGAATCGCTCCATAGACATATCGCTTACTTTTAATTCACTGCTGGCCACCTTTGTAGTCTGCATGATATTTATAAACGCCCCATACATAAGTACAAATATAATAAAAGATACCAGAGCTGTCCATGCTATTCAGGTTATGTGCCCTGCTATTTTTTTTATATCATTATCCTCCATACTAAAGGGATATTTTTATGGAATATCCGAAATGAAAATACCGGCTTTTATAGATATATCTGAAAAATTTCTACGAATTATAATAATAACTTTGCTTATAAATTTATTTTCACTAAAAAATGTGAGCGGAACTGTAACTGCAGCCTATATAACCCTGACTCTGGGAGAGTTTATAAGTTTTACCGTATTATATGTTATGTACAAGGTAAAAAAGAAAAAATTTGGATTTAGCCTGTCAAACACAGAAGACAAATTACAACTTTTGTTTGACATACTCGTTATATCATTTCCCCTCTGTTTGAACGGTTTTTTATCCACATCACTTTCAGCCCTCTCAACTTTGATAGTTCCAAGAAGATTGGTGGCATCGGGAATAGAATATGATGCAGCTCTCAGTATGATAGGAAAATTTAACGGAATGTCCATGAATATAATATACTTTCCAGTCACAATCATAACTTCCATGTCCATAGTTCTCATACCGGACTTATCAGAAAAAATGAGCAAAAAAGACTATTGGGCAATAGAAAGGAGAATATCTCAAATTATAAAAATAGCTTTGATTCTAGGTATACTAACTATGGTAACCTGTATTGCCCTCTCAGATTATCTGGGGGAATTGTTCTATAAAAGATATGATTTAAAAGATTACATAAGATTTGCTGCACTATCCGCGCCGGTTATATTTGTGTCCACATCCACTTTTGGAATTTTAAATGGAATAGGCAAGCAGAATATAATACTCAGAAATTCTCTCATATCCTCGGTTATGGACGTCATACTGGTATATTTTCTGACGGGCATACCCCAGATAAATATATACGGGTGCGGTATAAGCCTGATGCTCACTTCACTGACTACACTGGTATTAAATATGCATGAGCTCATAAAGGACAATTTCTATGGAAATCCTTAGAAATTTCCCTATTTCACCTTGGCCAGTATAAATCCCGGTATCAATTTTCTAACTCTGTAAGGCAGCGACTGAAGATCTTTTTTGTTTATTCCGCCAATTAAAGCCAGAATATACATATATGTAATGACACCAACTGCTACAGACGACACAGTTGAAATTGCATTTAAAATATAGGCAATTTTGATAAATCCCAGTATAAAATGTACCAGGACATAATTGACATATACTATAATTCCCATGGTAACTGAAGCCGCCAGAGGTTTAACAGCATGCCCTATCATTTCGATTTTAACATTTAAAGATCTTTTTATAATCCTATGATTCAAAATTATGGGGACGGCAAATCCTACGGTACTGCCTACCACAGCACCCAATATGTTGATTTCAGGTACTGCAATCAAAAAATAGTTTGTAGTTATTTTTATACATATGCCTAATATAGAATACAAGGTAGCCGTATAAAGTTTACCTATACTCTGTAAAATTGTAGTCTGGATCTGCATGAGCGACATCAATACAAGTACAACTGAACCCCATGCCATAATATAAGATCCGCCTCTGAATTTAAGCAGTTTAAAAATAGGATCACTTAAAACAGAAAATCCCACTGCGCAGGGGATTGCAATCAGGAAACAAAGCCTGAAAGAATAATTTATATTGTCTCTTACCCTTTTGTTATTTTTCACAGCAAAAGCCGCTGATATTGCAGGAAGTATAGCTGCGGAAAGAGAAGATATTATGGTTATAGGCACATTCATAAGCTGCTGATATTTTGTAAGATATCCATAGAGTATGGTAGAATTCACATCACTCAATCCACCGGCCATAAGTCTTACTTTTGTATTCCACACGTCAACAAGATTTCCAGCATAGGTCATTCCAACACATATCGTTATTGGAACACCATAGTTTATAATCTTTTTCATCAATTTTTTGGTGCTCAGCCTTTTTACTCTTTGGACTTCTATTTTTCTATACAATACGGATGTCCTGTTTTTTTCATAGCAAAACATCAGGAAACTTGCGGAAGCCAGCGCGCCAAGGGAAGTACCTATGGGGCCGCCTACACACCCTACTTCCACTCCATACCTCATGAGATAGCTTGCAAATATCAGGGCGAATATTGTATTTACCACCTGTTCTATAATCTGGGATACGGCTGTAGGTGTCATATTTCCCCTGCCTTGAAAATATCCCCTGTAAGTTGAGGCAACGGAAGTAAACAGTATAGCCGGAGCCAGGCTCAAAAGTGACAGATATATTTTTTTATAACCCATTGCCCTGGCCAGAGGAGATGCAAAAACCATAAGCAGTACAGACATTACCATGCCTATTACCATGAGCATAGCTCTTGCTATTCTAAATCCCTTTACTGCATCCTTGTAATCTCCCACCGCATCCAGCTCGGATATGAGTTTGGATATAGCTACTGGTATTCCGGAATTTGTAAGTACAAAAACAAAAGTATATATTTGATAGGATGCCCCGTAAAGGCCGTAGCCTTCATCCCCGATTATTCTCATCAAAAGCGGTATGTATACTATGGATAAAACTTTTACCAGCATTCCCCCTGCTGAAAGTATGGCAAACCCTCTAGCAGTTGATTGTTCCTTCATAATCTAAAACTCCCTACACCAAATCTAAAATTTATTAAACAAGTTATTCTTGATTTTTCTAAATACAGGCGGAAGACTTTCTGATATTGTCTTGTTCTCCATATACTTTAGATGTTTAGGACAATTTCTGAAATTTAATTTATACGCATAAAGATATTGATATTTCAATCCATACTTATTGTAAAAAAAGCTGTTCACTTCAGATATCCCATATTTTGAGTCCCCTATTATAGGATTGCCCAAATGCGCCAGATGCGCCCTGAGCTGGTGACTCCTTCCTGTAATAAGTTCCAGTTCTATAAAAGAAAAAGTACCACAGCTCTGGATAACTTTTATATCCATGGAAATTTTTTTAGTATTTTTTCTGGGAACGTCATATACAACAGACATATTATTCTTTATGTCCTTTAAAATATATCCTTCATATATTCCTTCTTTTATTTTTCCCTTTACCACGGCTTCATAATATTTTTTTATATCCCTGTTTTTTATCATTTCATTCAGCAATTTTAAAGTGTCGTAGTTCTTACCATATATAACTATACCAGAGGTATTTCTGTCCAACCTGTTGCAGGGTGAGGGAGTGAAGGTAATTTCCTTTTGCGGATCGTATTCACCTCTGTCATACAAATATGAAAGTACATAGTCGGTTAAAGTTGGATCCTTTGAGTTTCCATCTGAATGTACCAAAATTCCGGGATGTTTTTCAACTAGAAGTATGTTTCTATCTTCATAGGTTATCTTTAAAAGATCACTTCCCAATCTTCTAAGCTTAGTATCTTTGTGCTTGGAAATTATATACTTGGTCTCCACTACATCTCCCTTGAGCAGTGAATAATTTTCTTTGGACTTCCTGCCATTTACCCTAATGTCACCTTTTCTTATAGATTTATATATTCCGCTTAAAGGTACATCCTTTAACCACTTTCTCAAAAATTTATCCAATCTCTGGCCAGCTTCGTTGTTCCCAATTTCAACTTTCATAATTATCTCTCCAGTATTTTTCATGTTGTATTAACTTTGATATATTTTACATCTATCTACATATTGTTATGTACATCGACAATTTTACATAAGTACTACCTAATTATATACTACTATTATTGGTTAAATCAACATAAAACATTACAATTCGTTTTTATATAACTGTATATTTCCAAGAAAAAATTGTTTATCACTGAATTTCCCCTTAGATACTCCCTTCAGTGTATCTTCGAACTGATATACGCTTGCATCCATCTCATCCAGATAATGTAATATCTCTGCTTCCAAAGTCATAGGTTTTTTAGGTGATCCATTTTCTTCAAGTCCATGGTGTGAAACTATCATGTGTTTCAAAAGCAGCTCTATTTCTTCAGGTGTCTGGAGTTCTTTTGCCGCATCGTGAACCATGATTACACCTTCCACAATATGACCCAATAATTTGCCCTCTTTGGAATAATCATCCACTACACCTAGTTTATTGGAGTCAAGTTCCCTGACCTTTCCAATATCATGCAGTATGACACCTGAAATCAACAGTTCCCTGTTTATATAGGTATGGTACACAGAAGCAATACTCTGTGCATTCTTAAACATCCTGTAAGTATGGTACAGCAATCCTCCTCTAATTGCATGATGTACTTTTTTGGCTGCAGGATAATATACCAGTTTATCCTTATTATCCATTAAAATTTTCTGTACTATCTTTTTTAGATCACTGTTGTGAAAATTCTCAGTTTCCTGAATGAAGGCATCAAACATGGCCATTGAATCCACAGGTGCACTTTTGACAAAATCCCCCACATTGACATTGTCTTTCTCCAATACCGGTCGGCAATTTGTTATATTCAGCTGTAAATTATCCTTATAATTCCTGACAAATGCCCTAACCTTGATTATTTTACCGGGCCTGACATCTTCATCAAGTTCTTTTATGGACGTGGACCACATGATTCCATGTATATTATTTTCACCATCACTTAACAGAAATTTGATATATGAATCATTATTCCTGGTCACATCTTCAGTCATTTCTTTTACAAGTAAAAAAATATCAAGAGAAACATTTGCCGTTAAATCTTTTATCTTCATTTTTTAATTTTACCTCCATAGTCACAATATTTTAATATTCAACAATACAAAAACCATCAAGTCCTTGAACATTTCATCTTGATGGCTCAACAATCAAACTATTTTAAGAAGTCATAAGCCGCCCTGCACTGCACCGCAACCCCGATAGGCAAGCAATCTTCATCTATATCAAACAGATTTCCGTGCGCAGGATGTATTATACCTTTCTCCCTGTTCCCGCATCCCAGGTAATAAAATGCAGATGGCCTTTCCATTGAAAAATAGGCAAAACTTTCCACTCCCATACTCGGATTTTGAAGTATCTTTACATGTCCATCTCCCACTATCTGCCTGGCTGCCTTCAGTATGTCACCTGCAGCTTCGTCATCGTTGTAAAGGCACGGATAACTTTCTTCTATATTTATTTCACAGTTTCCTCTCATGGAGTTCACAATCCCCTTTGTAACTTCTATAAGTCTTTTTTTCACGTAAGATCTGTGTTCACTCTTCATGGTCCTTATGATTCCAGAAAGTGTGGCTTCATCGGGAATTATATTTTGTGCTGTTCCTCCATGAATGGAACCTACTGTAAGTACAGCCGGATCCACGGGGGGAAGTTCTCTGCTTACGATTTCCTGGAGGGCCAAAACCACGTGGCTTGCTATAACTACAGGATCAATTCCCATATTTGGTCTTGCACCATGAGCTCCCAGACCCTTTATCTTTATGGTGAATGGATTTGAAGCTGCATTTACCACTCCAAATTTCAAACCTATATCTCCAACTTCTATATTTTCCTCCACATGGAGGCCTATTACCCTGTCTACTTTCGGATCTTCAAGTATGCCTTCCTTTATCATTATTTTTGCACCGCCTGTAGTTTCCTCGGCCGGTTCAAAGAACAATTTAACATTTCCCTTAAGTTCGTCTTTTACATCATTTAAAATTTTTGCCGCTCCAAGTAAAATGGTGGTATGGGCATCATGTCCGCAAGCATGCATCCTGCCCTTTACCTGTGAATGATAGCTGCAATTTTTCCTGTCCTGCAGGGGTAGGGCATCCATATCAGCCCTTATGCCTATGGTTTTATTTCCATTTCCCCTTATTATGGCACATATTCCCGTACCTGCGGTCTCCCTATATTCTATATTCCAGGATTTCAAAAATTCCTTTATTTTTCGGGAAGTTCTCTTTTCCTCATACCCCAGTTCGGGATACATATGAAGATCCCTCCTGACATCAACAAGCTTCTCCTTCATAGATTTTGCAATTTTTAAAAAATCTTTATCCATATAATCAATATTTACCTCCAATGAATTTGGAATTATTCCCATCCTACTTCTATTACGTCCCCATCTGAGAGGGCGTCATAATAACCTGCATTTTCACCATTCAGGCGCAAAAATAGCTTTCCCCTTACTCTAGTTAAATCAAATTCTATATGGTTAAATATATCTACAAATATATATTTCCTTTTTCCTGTGAGTACCACGTTTTTCCCATTTGCAACTACAGTTATCTCATTAGCAGCAGCTTTTAAGTTTTCACTTTCTGTTTTCGGTTCTTCCTTTTTAGACGGAGAATTTTCAGTTACCCTGTAGATCCTGTCCCCTTCATTTATTATATAGTTTTTGTCTAATTTTTCGCCGTTCAAATAATATATTAAATTATCTTCATCGTCATTATCCGAAAAATATTTTTCATAATCTCCGAGGGTTTTGGGAAATGCTATGTTTACATTATCCCCTTCATTTATATAACTGTCAATCTTAACTTTATTTCCGTCTATATATGCCAGGGGTTCTAAATTTTCTATTATGTCGTTTACAAAAAAACTTATGGAATAAACTTTTTGTACATAGTCTGTAATTTTAGGTGCAGCTTTCTTACCATTTACTGCATACTTTATTTCTATGTTGTCTCCTTCTTTAACCTTATCATCCATGGTCTTTTTCAAGCCGTTTATAGTTACCTCGGCATTGGAAGCCAGGGTTCCAAAAGCCACCCTTTTAATATCGTTTAGTACAAATCTTATATTTTGACCGTTTTTACCTATAAGATTACCGGGATCTACACCGGCCTGCAGCATGACGTCCATTACAGTATGGTTATGGGAATTAAACAGACTCACTACATTTCCATTCAGAATAACATCTACAAATCCATGTCCCAATCTCCTTATAGAAACCAAAGCTATACCCAAAACCGTCACCCCTGCACTTCCAAGAGAATTGTCCCTGCAGACGCAGTCCTGTACCGAATGTCTGTCCTTTATTGCAATTCTGTTAAGCGGCAGATTCAATTTTTCAGCTATAAAATCTTTCAACTTGGGAGTATGCGCTCCTCCTCCTACCAGAAAAACCGCACTGGTCGACCTTCCTCCATTCAATTCCACAATGCTTTCACCAATTTCATCTGCTATTTTCTTTACGGCAGGACTTATCAGCTTCACTACATCTTTGGAAGCAATTCTATTTTCCATTCCTAGAACATCTGTATAAGTTATATCCTTCACTTTACCACATTGCTTCTTTATTTTTTCACCTTTATTGAAATCCACCATATATTTTTGCGATATTATTTCAGTAATTTCATCGCCGGCCTGAGGTACCATGCCATATGCACTCACGGTATTCTTGTCGCTTATAGCTATATCAGAAGTTCCCGCCCCAACATCAACCAAAGCCAGATTCAAAAGTCTCAAATTTTGGGGTAAGGCAGCTTCCATAGCCGCTATAGGCTCCAAAGTCAAATTCACCACCTGAAGTCCCACTTTTTCCATGACGGAATATAAACTGTCAATTACGGAACGTGGTAAAAATGTAGCTATAATCTCCGCCGATATTTTTTCCCCTCTCTGATACATAAGATTCCCTATGAGGTAGTTATTCAGATAATACCCCTTTACACTGTATCCAACACAATACAGCCTTCCTTTCGTATCTTCATTCACCTTTTTTTCTGCAGATTTTACTGCAGTCAATTCCAGACTTCTTATAGTATTTCTGTCTATTTCCTTATTATAGTCAATTTTCATTTCTTCCTTTACGGACACAGTTCTCAAAAATCTTCCTGCAGCAGCTATTGACACATTTTCCAATTTTATATGTAAATCCTTTTCTATTTTATTTTTCACTGCATTTACCGCGTTAGCCACAAGACTTACATCGTGTATCTGTCCGTCAATCATGGCTCTTTTTTCATGTTCCACATAGTATTCGGATATTACAACGAATTTTTTATCTTTAACTATACCTGCAGTGCCTATTACAGATCTCGTCCCTATATCTAGTGCAAAGACCACGTCCTCTGGGTTTAACTCTTTCAAATCCATAATGTTTACCTCTTTTTTCATAGTTTAAGGTGTCATAATATTGGCGGGAACATACTCCTCCGCCTAAAATTATTATAAATAATTATAAAATATTTGTAAAATATAAGTCACCGATATGTATAGGCGCACGAAAGTGATTATTGGATTTATATTAGGATAAAGAAAACGCCGGCCATGATTATATGCCGGCGGATCAATATTAGTTATTTCTAAAAGACAGGAACTTCTGCACCTTTGTAGGTTTCTTTTATAAGCTGCTTTATCTCATCAGTCTGATAAGCTTTGACTACTTTTTTATAAGTAGCATTATTTTTGTCCTTGTCTCTAGCTACAATTACATTTATATATGGTTTTGCATTTTTACTTGATACATTCTCCAGATAAATTGAGTCCTTGACAGGATTAAGCTTGGCATCTATGGCTACACCGCTGTTTATTATGGCTGCATCAACATCTTGAAGCGTTCTTGGAATCTGAGTTGCAGCAAGTTCTACAAATTGAATTTTCTTTGGATTTTCCGCCACATCCTGAATTTTAGGCAATAGTCCAACTCCTGATTTCAATTTTATCAAGCCTGCATTCTGAAGCAAGTTCAGCCCTCTGCCTTCATTTGTAGGATCGTTGGGGATAGCTATTTTTGCACCTTCCTTGATATTTTTAAGAGATTTTATTTTCTTTGAATATACGCCGAGTGGTGCGAGTACAGTTTCACCTATAGAACTGATTTTCAGATTGTGTTGAGATTTAAATTTATTGAGGTACGCATAGTGCTGAAATGAATTCAAATCAATTTCTCCTTCGGAAAGTGCCATATTAGGACGTACATAATCTGTAAAACTTACAATTTGCAGATCAATATTTTCCTTTGCCAGATTTTGTTTGACCTTATCCCAGATTTTATGATCATCACCGGTTATACCTATTTTAACCACCTGCTTTTTATTACTGCCAGTAGCCTGTCCTGTGCTGCTTGAACCGCAGCCTGCCAAAACTCCCAAAGATAATACAATTGTTAAAAATAATCCTAAAAATTTTTTCATTGTTAAAGACCTCCCTTAGTTCATAAACTTAATGTGTTGTCAATCTTGATAAAGTATCTCCTATGAATTGAATGACATTTACAATAATCAAAAGCACAATTATAGTAGCTACCATGACATCTGTTTGAAAATACTGGTATCCATAACGTATAGCAAAATCACCAAGACCTCCCCCTCCTACAGTACCGGCCATAGCGGACAGACCGATAAGGCTTATAACTGTTATTGTAAGGGAATGAATAATTCCAGGTAATCCTTCGAGGAGCATTACCCTGAATATTATTTCAAAAGGACCTGAACCCATTGACTGTGCTGCTTCAATTACTCCATTATCCACCTCAAGCAGTGACGATTCAATTTGTCTGGCAATGAAAGGCGTACACCCGAATATAAGTGGTACTAAAGCACCTTTTGTGCCTATGGTAGTTCCTGCCAAAAGCCTTGTGAGGGGAATTATGGCCGCAAGAAGGATAATAAATGGTATGGACCTGAAGATATTTACTATCTTGCCAAGTATACTGTTGACAACTTTATTCTCCAATATGCCCCCTTCTCTTGTCACAACCAATGTTATTCCCATTATTGTCCCGACTATTGTCGATATAATTCCCGAAATGGCCACCATGTAAAATGTTTCAAATATTGCTTTTATCATTTCAGGATATAGATTTACTAGATTTGGCGCTATTTTTGCTAGAAATTCACTCATTTTATCACCTCAAAGATTAATTGTTGCCAACTTTCAATTTGACATTGTCCTTTTTTTCATCCAGGTATTCCACCTTTATATTATTTTCTTCTAGATATCTTATCGAGCTGTCTATTCCCTCAGTTGTGCCGTTTAATTCCACAACCAGATTTCCTATGGGAACATTTTGGATAATCTCTATATTTCCAAATAGTATACTGGCGTCTACCTTAAACTTTCGGGAAACTTTTGAAATAAAGGCTTGGGCAGTTCTCTGGCCTGTAAAAGATATTTTAACTATGCTTTCCCCCTCGGTTATCTGTTTTAATTTTCCCAAAGAATTTTCTTTCCTGAGAAAATCATATATTTTGTCATAATGGAACAGAGAAGATATAAATTTTTTAGTTATAGGAGCTTTGGGGTTCGTAAACACATCTATTATATTTCCCTGTTCCACTATTTCACCAGAGTCTATAACAGCCACTCTCTGGCATATTTCTTTTACTACCTCCATCTGGTGAGTTATAACTACTATGGTCAATTTCAATCTATCATTGATACTTTTTAAAAGCTTTAAAATCGATTGAGTTGTCTGCGGATCCAGAGCCGATGTGGCCTCATCACATAAAAGCACTTCTGGATCATTGGCCAGGGACCTTGCAACCCCGACTCTCTGCTTTTGTCCACCGCTTAACTGTGATGGATACATCTTTATCTTGTCACTTAATTCAACCAATTTCAAAAGGTTATTTACCTTTTTTTGTATGTCTTTTTTGCTAAATCCCTTTCCCTTCAGCGGATAGGCTACATTTTCAAATACAGTTCTATTTTTCATCAAATTGAAATTTTGAAATATCATTCCTATTTTTTCTCTACTCTTTCTCAGATCCCTGGAGGATAAATGAGTGAGATTTTTCCCATTTACAATCACCTCTCCGGAAGTTGGTTTTTCCAACAGATTTATACAGCGAATCAAGGTACTCTTTCCTGCCCCACTATATCCTATAATTCCAAAGATCTCACCCGCCTTAACATGCAGGTTGATATTTTTTAAAGCCTGAACCTTACCGGTTTTATTCTTATAAACTTTGTTGATATTCTTTAGCCATATCATTCTTTTCACTCCTTTAGAAACAGTAATTTCATATATCAAGATGCATTTGTATTACCGAATGAATATTACCAATATTTTTAAAATAATAGCTTTTGAATAAAATAATATATCCCCTTCCAAAAGAAGGGGATATATGGAATAAAAAAACCCTCGGAAGGGTTTTTATACCTTTCCTCATCTTTCAGAACAACGTTCTGCTGGATTTAGCACCATCACATAACAGACATATGTGGTTGCTGAAACTTCAACGGGCCAGTCCCTCAGTTTCTCTCGATAAGGATATGTTAAATTTTTGTGACTTACCTTATATGCTAGATTATACAACTTATTTTCATTATGTCAATATCTAATTCAAAATAAATTTTTTTGTTGACAAAATTCATTTAAAGCTCTATTATGATTATTGATAAATTTAATAAAAAATTCTTATCCAGAGAGGTGGAGGGACAGGCCCATTGAAACCTCGGCAACAGACTTTGTTTTAAAAAGATACTGTGCCAATTCCAGCAGGTTTGTTTTTACAAACTTGAAAGATGAGAAGGGAATCATCCATCTCTTCTTTATCTCAAAGAAGATTTTTTTATGTTCAAAAAAGAGGAGGATTATTCATGAAAACAGGATATATCAAGGATTACCAAAAGGATATAATAAATGAAATTGAAAACAAGAGGGATGTCTATATAGATATGAGCCATCAAATACACGACCATCCTGAAATAGGAAATCAGGAAATCTTTTCTTCCGGATTACTTGTAGATACTTTGGAAAAAGAGGGCTTTTTTGTAAAAAAAGCTTTAGCCGGACATCCAACTTCTTTCATAGCGAGAAAAAAATCTCGTAAAGGTCCTGGTACGGTTATTGGACTTCTAGCAGAATATGACGCGCTTCCCAACTTAGGACATGCTTGCGGTCATAATATCATAGCTTCAGCAAGTACAGCTGCAGCTATATCGCTGTCGAAACTTATAGATAAAATTGGTGGAGAAATTGTGGTATTTGGCACTCCTGCCGAAGAAGGCGGTGAAAACGGCAGTGCAAAGGCAAGCTTTGTAAAGCATAATCTATTTGAAGGCGTAGATGCATGCATGATGATTCATCCTTCCAATAACAATTATGGAACAGTTAAATCCCTGGCAAATGATCCAATTCAGTTTGAATTTAAAGGAAAAGCCGCACATGCAGCAGCTTGTCCTGAAAAAGGGATAAATGCCTTAGACGGGGTAATCCAGTTGTTTAATGGAATAAATGCTTTAAGACAGCACGTTACAAGCGACGTGAGAATACACGGCATTATAACCGACGGCGGATCTGCACCAAACATTGTCCCAGACTATGCTAAAGCTAAGTTTTTCATACGTGCCTCCAAACGGAGTAGCTGCAATCAAGTAACAGAAAGAATTAAAAATGTCGCCAGAGGAGCAGCTCTTATCACAGGCGCTAAAGTCAACATAAGCTTTTTTCAAAATAAAATAGACAATTTTCTAGTCAATAATACGTTTGATAAAATATTTGAAGAAAATTTAAACCTGATCGGGGAAAACTTTATAGACGAAATTCCCGAAGGGCTTGCCTCGACAGATGCAGGCAATGTAAGCCATGTAGTTCCCACTATTCATCCACATATAAAAATAGGCAGCAGCAAATTAGCGGCTCACACTCCTCAATTCAGGGAAGCTGCCATATCAAAACAGGGAGACGAAGCTCTTATAATTGGAGCCAAGGCATTGGCATTAACAGGTCTCACTCTTCTTACAGATAAAGGCAGGTTGAATGAAATAAAAGATGAATTTAACAGGCAGCATTCTTAAAAATATTTACAACTTTTACACTTCGGAGATAGATCTGTACAAAAACAAATCTGTCTCCACAATTTATTTTGGCATCAAATTGTTTACCAGGAGTATATAACGCCGTCGCCTCTCCAATCTGTGCCTCCGAATAGAACTCCAGCTTCATTTCTGAATATTATCTGTCCTCTCCCAAATACATCGGTATTAATTTCATAATTTACATAATGACCTTTTTCATATAAACTTTCTGCCAGATATGGTTGAAACTGCTTCTCAAGTTTTACATTTTTCCCCGAAGTCCAGAACCACCTTGGAGAGTCTAATGCAGCTTGAAGATTCAATCCAAAATCAATAATATCCATCAGAACCTGGATATGTCCCTGAGGCTGCATAAATGCCCCCATAACCCCAAAAGGCCCTACCGGTTTATTATCCTTCATCAAAAATCCTGGAATTATGGTATGGTATGGTTTCTTCCCAGGTTCAAGAGAATTTATATGATTGTGATCAAGCGAAAAACTATTTCCTCTATTGTGCAGGGCAATGCCTGTCCCAGGTACAACCAATCCGGAACCGAAACCCATGTAATTGCTCTGTATATAAGAAACCATATTTCCCTCACCATCTGCAGTGGCGATGTAAACAGTTCCTCCATCCATATTTTTGTATATCTTCGGCATAAAAGCAGTTTTCCCTATTTGCTTTCTTCTTTCCTCCGCGTAGGACTCTGACAATAAATCTTCTATATTGTTTTTCATCTTTTTCGCATCTGTGATATACTTTAAAGAATCTTCAAAAGATAATTTTACGGCCTCAATTTGCTTGTGACAAGTATCAGCAGAATCTTTTCCCTCAAATTTAAATCCCTTTAATATGTTAAGTGCCATCAAAACAGTTATTCCCTGAGCATTGGGAGGCATTTCATATACATCATATCCCCTATAATCTGTACTTATAGGTTCTACCCATTCAGGATGAAATTTTTCCAGATCTTCTTTTCTTATATATCCTCCGGTATTTTTTGAAAATTCATCTATTTTTTCCGCCAGTTCACCTCTATAAAAATCTTCTCCCAGTGTCTCGGCTATAATTTTTAAAGTTTTTCCGTGATCCTTTAAGGTCACAATTTCTCCTATTCTCGGTGCCCTTCCTTCAGGTGCAAAAGTTTCAAACCAATATTTAAATTTATCCTCTTTTAGATAGTGTTTAAATTCCCTGTAGGATTTCTCCCAAAGGCGTCCAACAGTTGGAGTTACAGGATAACCTTTTTCCGAATATTCTATGGCAGGTGTCAAGAGATTCTTAAAAGAAAGTTTTCCAAACCTTTTCCACAGTGCCGACCATGCAGCGGGGATTCCGGGGACATTTACAGTTTCCCATCCGAATCTCGGCATCTGTTTATATCCTTTTTTTCTTAATATGTCTATAGATATATTTCTTGGAGACGGGCCGCTGGAATTTAAGCCATAAAGTTTCCCCCTGTAACATACTATTGCAAAAGCATCTCCCCCGATTCCATTGGAAGTCGGTTCACATACAGTGGATGCAGCTGCTGTGGCCACGGCGGCATCCACTGCATTTCCCCCATTTTTTAAAATTTCAAATCCGGCTTCTGCTGCAAAGTTCTGTGAAGTGGCCACCATGCCATTTTTCCCATAGGACATAGCTGTAGACGTTTTATATGGGTTGTATAAATGATTGAATTCCATAATTTCCCCCTCTTAAAAATTTTTTGTCAATTCTGAAAATTATGTTTATATTATAACAATATTTTATTATTTAAGCAATTCGTGATGTTCCCTAAATAACATAAAGGTTTACTATATTTCTTCCCAAGAATATAGCAATGATTGAAGATATTGAAATAAACGGCCCAAAAGGTATATAATCCTTTTTTGATTTTTTACCTGATAAAATTAAAATTAAGCCTACAATTGAACCCAGCATAAAAGACAAAAAGATCGCTGCAAAAGACAATTTAAGCCCTAAGAACAACCCACAAAAAAGACATATTTCCATGTCACCCCATCCCATTCCACCTCTTGTGACAAATATTATAATTGTAAAAAATAGACCGCTTAATATTCCACCATATATAAAACTTTTTATTTCAAGACCCATATGCCAGTACAATAAAATAAACGCAAGTGCAAAAACAATACCTGTAACGATTGTGCTGAAATAAACATCCGTAGTGTTGAAATCTATTACACTCACAACGATTAAAATACCTGTAAACACGGCATATCTAGCAAATTCAATGCTCAATCCAAACTTCACATACAGCATCAGATATAAAAATGCTGTGGCAAATTCTATTATGGGATATCCTGCAGATATTTTTTCACCACAATACCTGCATTTCCCCCTCAGTACAATATAACTTACGATTGGCACCAAGTCAAACCACTTTATTTCCGTACTGCAGTTTGTACAGTGTGAAGACGGATATACAACGGACTCTCCTTTTGGTATCCTATAAATACATACATTTAAAAAGCTTCCAATTACAGTTCCAAAAATAAAAACAGCAACAGCATAATAAATATTCATATATGTTCCCCAATCTGCCATATGACCTAATAATATACATATCTTTTCGCATTATAGACAATTTTTACCGTTAATATTCAAATATATTTATTGATAAATGATATTTTTAAATTTGATCAAAAAGATAGGCTGCTTGAAGCAGTCTATCTTAAGAAATGCCTTATCAAAATATTATTTGCTGTCAGTCTTTGCTTTAACCTCGACATCATCTTCCTGTATCTTGAACTTGCCCGTCTCCTCATTCAACTTCTCTACAATCTTGTTAAGCTCCGATGC
>NZ_JBGFFE010000030.1:0-31624 GCF_041224415.1 Clostridium lapidicellarium
AATCAAATGCGGTATACTAAGACATTATCACAATTAAATCATATTTTTGATATGACTGCAATATTTATAATTGACTTATGAAAAGTTAGGTGATATAATTTAATACTACATTGACTTATTGTTTTTATAATATCAGGTCAATGTATCTTATAACCTGGGGGCGCAATGGTTTCGACGGGGATGAGATGTGTTTGAGAAGCGAGTCGAGGGAACCTGTGGACCCGCGTTAAAAAACTATGGGATTAAATTTAAACGCAAACAATAATAACGAAAATTTAGCTTTAGCAGCATAGTCTGCTAACCGTCAGCCTGGATTTCCCGCGTTCCAGGGCCTGGCGCCGACAGCGGGGTACCGAGTCCAGTAAAGCTTTGAGCTGGAAACGGAATTTATGAAGCTACTGAATTCAGGAGTTTGTCCTTAGACGCCTGAAGGAAGGAATATCAAATTAAGGACTGCACTCGGAGATGCTCAAATGTTTCCATTTTCGGACAGGGGTTCGACTCCCCTCGCCTCCACCAATTAAATCCACAATTGATATAAGAAAATATAGGCATAACATATGTACATAAAATAACAAACTTAGAATATGATATACACATCATACCATAATACGTATATTGTGCAATAGAAAGTTTTTGGAAATATTTTTTATATAAAAAATAAAGCCCCGGTTTCCCGGGGCAATAATTATTTCTGTGCTGGCTGTACTACATCTGCTACGTCTTTTCCTTCTGCAAAGGCAGGAGCCAAAATACCACTATTCTTAACTTCTACATTCGCCTTACCTACAATAGCCTCTCTAAAATGGTCTAGTTCTTCCTGGGATATTCCGGGTACTTTTTCGGTTAGCAGCTTATTAAATGCATCCGCTTTTTGCTTTCCTGCCTGAGGAATAAATCTAAATTGCTGTTCTACTACATAAAATATGTCTTGAGCTATCCTATAATCTTTGTTGTATTGGTCTACACCAATTTGACCTATTAAAGCTTCTCTTTTCTTCTTAAGATAAGTAACTCCAATTGTAATAAAATAAGAGGCTAACGCCCCTACAATACTTAAAACACCTTGTGCAATTATACTTGTTACATTTTCCATTTTTATTACCTCCGTAAATTTTTATTTAAAATAATACTTTAGAGCCGCCTTGACCTTTATTGTTGTTATAAACTACTACAGGTGCTCCACCTTTACGAATAGTGATATAATTCCCTCTATCCAGATGTATTCCCATGTCGCCATCTGTCCTAAGCTCTATATAGAATTTTCCTAATATAGGGAAGATGTTTGGCCCTATTGGAATACTTGTATCATAGTTTGGTACTGCTTGTGCTGTAGGTACTGCCTGTGGCTGGCTAGATACTGTTCGCCCTGTAATGCCTTTCACAATAGCAGTTGCCAGCTTTTCAGCATTGTATTTGTCACAATCTGCTTTATTGTCGCAGAAGAAAGGTTCAACCAGGATGGCTGTCATGTTGGTGTGTTTAAGTACATATAGTCCTGGTTGACTTTTAGCACCTCTATTTGTTAGTCCAAGAGCTGTAGATATCTCCGCAGACACTTTTGTGGCATAAGCCTGACCTGCGGCACTAGCATATTCCACCTCGCATCCTGTTGCCTTGTCAGTTTGAAACGCATTTACATGAAAACATAAGTGTAACTGAGAACCTATAGAATTGGCTTTGTTAACCCTATAAGCAAGACTTTGTCCTAAAGTTAAAGCAGGGCTAGCAGATGGAGTACAATCATAACAACTATACCCCAATTGCTTTAACTTTTGTATTACCAATGCCCCGTATTCCCTACAGTCATGTTCTTCATTTCTGTACCCATTCGCCCCTCTGTCCTGCCCTGTACCATGTCCAAAATCATATGTGATTACCATAAAATTACCTCCTTATTTTTTTAATTGTTCAAGTGCGTTAATTAGTTTTTTAGGTATTGGAACCCCTAATTTAGCTGCATTTTCAGATATACTTATTCCTTCCATTGCTACATAAAAATATATAACCATAGTACGAAATGTCCAACACTGTCCAAGAAGTCTATCCAAAAGTACAGCTAGTATTAAAATTAAGAGTATAGTGAACTTTTTCTTAAGCCCGATAAACCCTCGTGAGCTATTTAAATGTTTTTCTTTACACCCACACATAAGCCCTGTAACGTAATCCAGTACCATACAGGACACTAATACCTTTAATCCCATTTCCCACCCACCAAAGCACCAGGTAAACAATGCTCCTAACGTAGAACTTGCAAACCCTACAGCTAATAATTTTCCTGTAAATTCTTTAAAATAATTTATGATATACTCCACTCTAAGCCCCCCATATAAGTATTTTTAAGTATTAAAAAAAGTTTTGGATTTCTCCAAAACTCCTTGATTACTTAGTTCGCAAAATTATTCTATTATTTACTTCCATATTATTCTTAACTTTTTACGTTTCTTTGTGATATCATTCTTTGTAAATATACTATTCAATACATAAAAATAGCCTAATACAACAAAAGAAGTAGCGGTAAAATAATCTGTTGTAGCAGTAATTAAAGTTATAATTAAAAACCCACTAAATCTAACTTTTAATAAATATAAAAGAATAATATAAAATATAAAAGTTATTAATCCCTCGTGTATTATTGTATTTGGTAAACCCGCAAATTGTTTATACTGGCTTATATAACTTAAAAATGGGTATTCATTAAATATGCTTATATCTTCCATGTTTTCTTTCCCTAAAAATAACTCAGTAATCGGCATTTTTGACATTATTGTATATCCACTAATTCTATGTACTATGCTTGCGTTAGACGGATCATAGTACATATTTAACAAAAATTTATTTGATATAAATATAACTACAAATAGGAATAATATAACTCCCAAAAACAAAGGAATTTTATTTAATATCCTTTTTAGTTTTATTATAAGACCAATTCCAATTATTGAAATTGATGCTTTTGAAAGAGATATTATAAATCCTACAATAAATAAAAAATTATTCGATAAACTCTTAAGCTTTTTTATCTTTTTATTTTTATCACTTAAATAAATTATATATGTTATCCCTAATAATGACGCAAAAAATCCGGCTTCTCTTGACCACCCTGAAACTCTGGGGAATAAAAATATAGTATAAAAATTTGTAAAAGTAGGTGTCGCATATTTTCCCCAAACTAAATTAGAAATATTGGTTGGCCCGAGCAAGTTGCTTATATTTGGGTTTACATATAAAAATACAAATTGTATAATAGCTATAAAAATATTTAAAAACATAAATGTATACAATAATTTAAACAAATTATATTTTTTTAAATAAAATAAATATAATATTGTACTTATAATTGAAACAATTTTCAATGCAGTTATATAATCTTTTTTAAAAATTAAAAATAATAGAAATAAATATACCAATAGCACAATTCTTTTATTATATCTTCCTTTAAGTAAATATAATAAATAAAAAATATCTAAAAAAGGTATAAACCAGTATATGTAAATAGTAAAATTATTTACGTACGGTGACAAAATAGGTGCTGTGAAAAACAGAAAAAATAAACATGCTATAGTATATTCATATATTCTTCTTAAGCTTAACTGTATAATAATCCCCCTCCTCGTCCTATATCGCAATATTTTTATTATACAGCAACATAGGTAAAAATGTAAATATTTCTATAATTATGTGTAATTTTGTCCAGTTATAATTTTAAATTGTTCTTCGGTAATTTTATTTTTAGCTACAAAAATTTTAACTTGATCTACTGTATAATACCCAGCCTTAAAAAAAATCTAGGACTGTCCTAAACCAATCCATTTATAATAATCCTCCTTCTACTAAAACTAATATTATTTGTGCGTTTTGCTGCTTTACCAAATCTAAGTCTGTCGGTATTTTATTATAAGTAATTTTGTTCGTATTAAGATTTAAAGTAGCCATTTCATCAGGATATAATAATTTGGTATCAGTAATAATGTAACTCTCAGTTTTTAGGACTTGCCCTTTACATTCATCAGGTAAAATTACTTTTACAGATAATTTTGTTTTATCAGGGCAAGTATTGTCATATATTACTATCATTTTCTTCACCTCTTCGCTTTTTTACATCTCAATACATACTAAATTATCGATATAAAGCTTTAATGCTGTAGTTGTGCTATCTAAATTAATGCGAATTAAAAAATGTGTAGCCCATTTGGGAATATTAAATCCTAAAGAGTTACCGCTTATCATTTTCCAGTCAAAGGGCTGGGAAAGATTCAACGCTATAGCTCCCTTTTCTACCATTTTTTGTATGTTGCTGTCCTTTATATTCGCAAAATCATATGATAACCAAATTTGTGCAGAATTGCTAACATTGTTTTTAACATAAAAATACCAACTTATTATATTTAATTTTTTTATAGGAATATAGATATTTAATCTAGCACCACTACTTTGAGTCTTAATTATTGACATTGATTGGTTCGCCTCCACCAACTGGTAACAATGAATTTTAATAAATGACTACTTATCTATATTCAGATAGGTAGTCATTTTTGATTTATAATGTATCATTACCAAATAACAACATATTCAATATAGATTTTTACTATGTATGTCAAAAAGGATGTCAAATGGATTTGTAACAATTTCATAAATTTAAAATACTATATTTATTAGACAAAAGTTTATCTCTATGCTAAATAAAAAACAAAGGAAGTGAATAATATATGGCTGCATTACCAGTAGATTTTGATACACCGCAAACTGCTTCCGGGCAATTGGTTACAGTAACAGGAACTGTACCGGCAGGAACTAGTTTCGTTGAAGCAGTTCAATTGGACGTCCTTAGAGCCGACTCCAGTCATGAATATTTTTCTATTGCTACCGTTTATGACAATTCAGCAGGTACAACCCCATTAGATGTTAATGATACTCTTAATCTTGCAATTGTTCCAAAATTAGAAACAGGTGAAACCGTAACATTGACAAGCTATGGGTCATTAAAAGCTCAAATAGTTCAGTCATAATATAATAAAAAGATGGCCAAAACATAAAAATGTTATTGGTCATCTATTATATCATTTTAAACTGGAGGTGATATCCTTGGATACACTTATAATCCCAGCAAGTAAAAGTCTCACATTAACCGATAAAATTCCAGACGGGAATATTCACGACTATAAAATAATCGTAGGGTGTGATAACGAGTTTGAGTATCACGGTCTGCTCTATTTCAATATTTCTTCATTGCCAAATAACATTATAATAGCTAATGCCAAATTAACTTTGTTTAAGTGTGATGGTTTTCACAATGATAAAAATATCGAATTTATAATATATCCAATATACGACCATTTCAGCATATACACCACTTATCTCAGAATTCCATCATCAGATAAATTTAGCGGAATACGATTTTATCCAATGACATCAAAATCAACAGTTACCGCAGATATAACCCGTATAGTTTCTTCATGGATCAAAAATGCCTCATCAAACAAAGGCATAATGATTTCCAACGTATGGAACAATTCCATAGCAAGTTTTGGTTCGTCATCAGCAAAAAAGCAGCAGATAGTTCCTTTTATAACCGTCACTTATAAACAAAATGATAACAGTACACACATTAAAAATAGAAGATCATATTGCAATCATGAGTTTCATCTATCGGTGCAAATATCCAATAGCCCTATTCCAAATCCCAGCTTAACTGAAGTAATAGCAACCGGAACAATTGAACAACATTCCATATTTGTAGCAATGATAGAACTAATTATAACAAGGAGCAGCGGTACCATTGATAAATATTATGTTTCAGACGAATATACCAATTCAACCGACAAACCGCTCAGCATCAACAAGACATATTCAATTCCCGTAGTACCTGCACTTGGTACAGGTGACCTAATAACAAATGCCAATATTTACGGTGCTTATAGGGAAAATCCAATCTTAAAACAAAGATTCAAAGTTTGACTCAGCTTCTTTTCCAAAATTTTATCTGTATTTTTGTTTCATCTGTCTTTCCATGTCTCTCTTGGCAGCCTTCTCCAAAAGGGCATCTCTCTTGTCATAATTTTTCTTCCCCTTTACTACGGCCAAATTTACCTTTACCCTTCCATGTTTAAGATAAAGAGATAATGGAACAAGAGTATATCCCCGCTGGCTGGTATATCCGGATAATTTCATTATTTCCCTTTTATGAAGAAGTAATCTTCTATCTCTCAAGGGATTCCTATTAAAAATATTTCCCTTTTCATAGGGGCTTATGTGCATATTCCGTATAAATATCTCCCCGCTTCTTATTTCACCATAGCTGTCTTTCAAATTAGCTTTACCCTCTCTTATGGATTTAACTTCTGTTCCAACCAGTTCTATCCCAGCTTCCACGGTTTCCTCAATAAAATAATCATGTCTGGCTTTCCTATTTTCCGCAAGAGCTTTATTAGATTTTTTTTTTGTCATAAAAGTATCCATCCCCTTTTTATATCAGTGTCTAATTTTCATCTGATTCAATGTTATTTCTTCCTATCAATCCAAAATATATCTCATGGGCGAACATATCAACTTTCAGTACACGAACTCTCACTTCATCACCCAATTTATATATATTCCTGGTTTTTTCCCCCATAAGGCTCAGATGTTTTTCATCATAAATATAATAATCATCCTCCAAGGTACTTATATGAACCAATCCTTCAACTGTATTCGGAAGTTCAACAAACATTCCAAAATTTGTCACTGAGGATACTATTCCATCATACTCTTCACCAATTCTCTTATTCATATACTCTGCTTTCTTAAGATCATCCACTTCCCTCTCTGCATCCTGAGCTATTCTCTCCGTATCAGAAGACTGCCTCGCTGCATAATCAACTGTTTTGGTGAATCTCTTTATCCTGCCTTCATTCAATTTTCCATTTATAAATTCCTTGATTATTCTATGAATAATCAGATCGGGATACCTTCTTATAGGTGAAGTAAAATGGCAATAATACCTAGCTGCAAGTCCGAAATGTCCTACACACTCCGGTGAATACCTGGCCTGCTTCATGGAACGAAGCAGCAGTGTGCTCACTACTGTTTCCTCTTTTTTCCCCTTTACTTTCTCTATAATATCCTGTAGAGCCTTAGGGTGAACTTCCTGTCCCCATTTAACTGCATAGCCAAGATTATGGACAAATTCATTAAAACGCATCAGTTTCTCCTCGTCTGGATTCTCATGTATTCTGTATACAAACGGCATATTAGTCCAAAACATATGCTCAGCTATGGTTTCATTGCACACCAGCATGAATTCTTCTATTATTCTATTTGATATTCCCCTTTCATAGGGTTCAATCTTTACAGGCACTCCCAGAGAATCCAATGTTATTTTACATTCTTCGATGTCAAAATCTATAGCGCCCCTCATCTTTCTTTTCCTGTTCAATATCTTACAGAGTTCTTCCATAAGTTTAAACTCATCTGCAAGATAACCATACCTCTTCATAATTTCCGCATCTTCATTTTTGAGTATTTTCGTAACATTCGTATAAGTCATTTTCTCATTGCTTCTTATTATACTTTCTACAATATCATGCTTTAATACTTTCCCCTTTTTGTCTATTTCCATAAGACAACTTAAAGTCAGTCTATCTTCATTGGGGTTCAAACTGCAGATGCCATTGGATAATTTCCGCGGTAGCATTGGTATAACCCTGTCTATAAGATATACCGAATTTCCTCTTTTTAATGCTTCCCTATCCAGCGGGCTTTTTTCCTTCACATAATGCGATACGTCTGCTATGTGAACACCTAAATAATAATTCCCGTTTTCAAGTTTCCTTAAAGATACAGCATCATCCAGATCTTTGGCATCTTCGCCATCTATGGTGACTGTAGTGACATCTCTCAAATCAACTCTTCTTTTATACTCGCTTTCCGGTATTTTTTCAGGTAAGCTCTCAGCATAATCCAGAACCTTTTCAGGAAATTCTTCCGGAAGATTGTTTTTCTTTATTATAGTCAATATGTCTATTCCTTTTTCTCCTTTTTTGCCCAGAATATTTACTATTTTACCTTCAGGATTTCTCCTTTTACTGGACCATTTAGTCATCTGGACAATTACTATATCTCCTGTTTTTGCACCTTTTTTACATTCTTTGGGTATAAATATATCCTGACATATACGTTTTTCCTCCGGAACGACAAATCCAAAATTTTTATTGTTCTCAAAGGTTCCTATTATCGTCTTATTTGCCCTTTCAAGTATTCTTATAACTTCGCCCTCACGTTTTTTTCCATTATCTCCTTCGCTGACCACTTTGGCCACCACTTTATCCCCATTCATGGCACCATTTAAAAAGGAAGAAGGTATAAATACATCCATTCCCTCATTATCCGATATGACAAATCCATATCCTTTTTGATGGCCCTGAAACTTTCCCGTTACAAGTCCCATCTTGTCAGGCAGTCCATATCTATTAGTACGTGTTCTAATTATCGAGCCTTCTTTTTCCAGCTGATCTATCACTTTTTTAAAGTCCCTTGTCTCATCCTTCTTTATACAAAAAACTTTTCTCAACTCTTTTATTGTCATAGGCTTATATACCTGTTCTTCCATAAAATTTACAATTGCCTCTTTTATACTCATTTTTTCACCACCTTTTATTATATTGACATTAAGAAGGGAAAATATTCAATATCAAAAATAAACTATATTTAAATCTCTATAAAAAATAAATAGAGTAAACCCTACTCTATTCATAATAAACTATTTCCAAACATAACTATTTTATTAAATTTTGAATTACACATATAGCTGCAAATGCTACAGCCAAAAAAACAGTTAATCTGGACAGCATAGCCTCCGATGTCCTGGATTTATTTCTCGAGTAAAAGCTTTCACCTGCACCACCTGATATAAAACCACTCAATCCATTGGTCCTACCTGGCTGCATGAGAACTACCACTATAAGTAAAACTCCTATTATCAATTGTAAGATTATTAAAAAAACATGCATGGCTTTTTACCTCCTGCTACTATATGCAAACTATTGTACTTCTAATATTCACATACATTTAATATTAACATATATAAATACTAATTTCAATTTATGATTTTTAATATTAAGAGCTCCCAAGGTCAGTGAGAAAAACCATTCGACTGGACCCTAAGAGCTGTCACACAAAATTATCTTATATTATAAAATGCATCTAGCCCTCTGTACTCAGCTGCATCTCCCAACTCTTCCTCTATTCTCAAGAGCTGGTTGTACTTTGCAACCCTTTCACTCCTGGCCGGGGCTCCAGTTTTTATCTGGCCTGCATTTACTGCCACTACCAGATCTGCAATAGTCGTATCCTCGGTTTCTCCGGATCTATGGGATACCACTGCGGTATATCCAGCTCTTTCAGCCATTTCTATAGCATTCAACGTTTCAGTAAGGGTACCTATCTGATTTAATTTTATAAGGATAGAATTTGCAACTTTTTCAGATATGCCTTTTTTCAATCTTTCAGTATTTGTTACAAAAAGATCATCACCTACCAGCTGAATTTTATGTCCCAGTTTATCGGTAAGTATCTTCCATCCTTCCCAGTCTTCTTCTGCCATTCCATCTTCCAGGGAAATTATGGGGTATTTCTTCACAATATCCACATAAAAATCTACCATTTCTTCCGGAGTCAGCACTTTTCCCTCACCTTTCAGGTTGTATTTGCCATCTTCATAAAATTCCGATGAGGCGGGATCCAGTGCTATATATATATCGCTGCCCGGTTTATATCCAGCTTTCTCTATGGCTTCAACTATAACCTGTACTGCCTCTTCATTTGATTTTAAATTTGGAGCAAATCCACCTTCATCACCTACTCCAGTCTCATATCCCCTTGATTTCAATATGGATTTCAACGCATGATAAACTTCTGAACCCATCCTGAGAGCCTCGCTAAAACTCGGTGCGCCTGCGGGCATTATCATGAATTCCTGTAGATCCACATTGTTATCTGCATGTTTTCCTCCATTTAATATGTTCATCATAGGGACAGGAAGAACTTTTGCATTAACTCCTCCTATATATTGATACAAACTCAACCCCAGATATTTGGCTGCAGCCTTTGCACATGCAAGGGAAACACCCAGCATAGCATTAGCCCCCAATTTCCCCTTGTTGTGAGTCCCATCCAATTCTATCATTGTCTTATCTATCAGCACCTGGTCAAATACATTCATTCCTATAAGTTCCTCCGCTATATAATTGTTTACATTATCAATAGCCTTCGACACGCCTTTTCCCTGGTATCTTTCCGGATCCCCGTCTCTGAGTTCTACAGCCTCAAACTCCCCTGTAGATGCCCCAGACGGCACTGCCGCCCTTCCTGTGGTACCATCTTCCAGCACAACTTCCACCTCTACAGTAGGGTTTGATCTTGAATCAAGAATTTGTCTCGCTGTAACATCCACTATTTCCACATAATTTTTCATGAATATCAGCTCCTTTCAAATTTTTATTTCATGCACTTAAATTTTAAAATATATTACTTTAGGATAAGACTTTGACCTGTCATTTCCTCAGGTTTGTCAAGTCCCATAACTTCAAGCATTGTAGGTGCAATATCAGCCAAAATACCATTTTTCCTCAAGGGTCTTGCATTTTTTGACACGTATATAAATGGTACCTTATTGGTAGTGTGGGCCGTCATAGGTTTATGTGTAGAATAGTCTATCATCTGTTCAGAATTGCCATGATCTGCAGTTATAAAGACAGCTCCGTCTTTTTTCAGTACCTTTTTTACAATTTTACCCAAGCATTCATCTACCACTTCTACAGCAGCCTTAGCAGCCTTAAAGACTCCTGTATGCCCTACCATATCCGGATTTGCAAAATTCAATACTATCATATCATATTTATCCATATCCAATCTACTCAACAGTTGAGATGTAACTTCCCTGGCACTCATCTCGGGTTTTAAATCATAAGTGGCAACTTTAGGTGAGGGTACAAGCACCCTGTCTTCATTTTTATTCGGCGTTTCAATACCTCCGTTAAAAAAGAAAGTCACATGTGCATACTTTTCCGTTTCAGCTATTCTCAATTGATTTTTACCCATTTTGCTGACGTATTCTCCTAGAGTATTTTTATAATATTTATTTGGAAAAGCTATATCCACATTATTTATTGTGGAATCATATTGTGTCATGGTCACAAACTCCAAATCAAGCTTATCCCTTTTAAATTCCTGGAAGTTATCGTCAACTACTGCCCTCGTAAGCTGCCTCGCCCTGTCAGGTCTAAAGTTGAAGAATATTACGGAATCTCCATTTTTTATAGTAGCTGCAGGCACTCCCTTTGTTTCAATAACGGTAGGTACTATAAATTCATCTGTTCTGCCATTTTCATAGGAATTTTCCACAGCTTCCAGCGCACTTCTCGCTTTATTCCCTTTGCCATACACCAGTGCATTGTATGCAAGTTTTACTCTCTCCCACCTTTTATCTCTATCCATGGCATAATATCTTCCTGATACCGTAGCTATTTTGCCAACTCCGATATTATCAATATATTGATTTATGTTCTTTATATAACTAACAGCCGAAGAAGGGGGAACATCTCTCCCGTCTGTAAAAGCATGAATATATACCCTGTGAATACCTTTCTCTTTGGCAAACCTTAAAAGCCCCTTCAGGTGATCCATATGAGAATGTACTCCTCCCGGCGACACAAGACCAAGAAGGTGGAGATCTGAATTATTTTTAATAACATTGTCCATAGCTTTATTTAAAGCCCTGTTTTTAAAAAAGCTCCCATCTTCTATGGATTCTGTAATTCTGGATAAATCTTGATATACTATTCTTCCAGCACCTATATTCATATGCCCAACCTCTGAATTGCCCATCTGACCTTCAGGCAGTCCCACACTTGATCCGCTTGCTGACAATTCAGCATGGGGATATTGACTGATACATCTGTCAAAATTAGGTTTATATGCCGCTTTAACTGCATTCCCCTCCTTCTTTTCAGAAATTCCAAAACCATCTAATATCATAAGCATTACTGGATTTTTTTTCATTTTTACCTCCAAAAATTTCAAAAGATATTAAAGCCAAAGGGAAATTATCGCCTCAGTTTTTTTCATAATTTACTATTGCCGAAAAATCGGCCGGTCTCAAACTTGCCCCTCCAACCAATGCTCCATCTATTTCAGGCTGGTTCATTTGAGCTTTTATTGTAGCTGGTTTTACTGAACCGCCGTATTGAATTCTAGTCTTTTCTGCAGTTTTCTCCCCATACATCGAAGCAATTAAACTTCTTATATAACCTATAGTTTCATTTGCCTGTTTATCCGTAGCCGTTTTACCAGTACCTATAGCCCATATGGGTTCATAAGCAACCACTAATTTTTCAACTTCTTCATCTTTAAGATCTGCAAGGTCCAGCTTTATCTGCCTTCCCAAAACTTCCCGGGTCACATTTGACTCTCTCTCTTCCAGTGTTTCCCCACAGCAAATTATAGGAATTATATTATGCTCAAAGGCCTTTTTGACTTTTTTGTTGACAGCTTCATCTGTTTCAGCAAAATATCGCCTTCTTTCACTATGTCCAATTATAACATAATCTATCCCAATGGATTCAAGCATCTGTGGAGACACTTCACCAGTATAAGCTCCGCTTTCTTCATAATACATATTCTGTGCTCCAACCTTTATGTTGGTTCCACGCACTTTCCCAACTATTTCGTTTAGACAGATGTAGGGAGGACATATTACCACATCACATTTTGCATCCTTTACAAGAGGCTTTAATTCCTCTACCAGTTTCAGTGCCTCATCCAAAGTTTTATTCATTTTCCAGTTGCCTGCTATTATCGGTTTTCTCATTTACATCAAACCCCCTATTTTTTAAGATCTCAATTGCTATTTGTCATTAAGCGCTTCTATACCTGGCAGTTTCTTACCTCCCAAAAATTCAAGAGAAGCTCCACCGCCTGTGGAAATATGTGTCATTTTGTTTCCAAATCCAAATTGGTTGACAGCTGCCGCACTATCTCCTCCGCCTATAATTGTGGCGGCATTTGATTCTGACATGGCTTTAGCTATAGCAAATGTTCCCCCTGCAAAATTCTTGAATTCAAATACACCCATGGGGCCATTCCACACTATTGTTTTGGCACCAGCTATTGTGCTTTCATATAATTTGCACGTTTTGGGCCCGATATCCAGTCCCATGTATCCGTCTCCTATATCTTCCGTTTCTGTCACAATAGGTTTTGCATTTGCGTCAAATTTATCCGTCACTACGTTATCCAGAGGCAAAAGTAATTTTACATTTCTAGATTTTGCTTTGTCTATCATCTCTTTTGCATATTTTATTTTATCTTCCTCAACCATGGAGTTTCCGACAGTATGGCCCTGGGCTTTAGAAAAAGTATAGCTCATACCTCCCCCTATTATCAGTACATCTACTTTTTCCAATAAATTATTTATTACATTTATCTTGTCTGAAATTTTAGCACCTCCCAATATGGCCACAAAAGGTCTCTTGGGGTTCTCAACTGCATCTCCCAAAAACTTGATCTCTTTCTGAATCAAATAGCCGCACACAGCCGTACTTAAAAATTTGGTAACTCCAACTGTAGAGCAGTGAGCCCTGTGGGCCGTTCCAAAAGCGTCATTTACAAAGATTTCAGCAAGAGATGCCAATTCTTTGGAAAAACTGTCCTCATTTTTTGTCTCTTCTATTCTATATCGTGTGTTCTGCAGCAGTATCACGTCTCCATCCTTCATATTGCGAACGGCCCGCTTTGCATTTTCTCCAACTACGTTGTCATCTGCAGCAAATACAACTTTTCTTTTAAGCATTTCTGAAAGTCTCTCTGCAACTGGCTCCAGTGATAATTCAGGTTTGGGCTCCCCTTTGGGTTTTCCAAGATGAGAACAAAGTATAACCCTTGCATCGTTTTGTATTAAATATTTTATAGTTGGAAGAGCCCCAATCAACCTGTTTTCATCGGTTATATGTCCATCCTTTAATGGGACATTGAAATCACACCTTACCAGCACCTTCTTCCCGCTTACATCTATATCCTCTATTGTCTTCTTATTAAAAGCCATTATTTGATCAACTCCCTTCATTAAGATTCTACCTTATATTCAACATCAAGTACATAGTAAATAAGCCCGGCCTCATAGTCAAAACTACAAAACCAGGCCCAATAACAATTATAATCTATCAGCTACATATTTAGTTAAATCCGCCAGTCTATTCGAGTATCCAAATTCATTGTCATACCAGGAAATCACTTTCACCATGTTCCCGCCTATAACCATTGTAGACAAACCATCTACTATGGAAGATCTTTCATCTCCCCTGTAGTCAACAGATACAAGAGGTTCCTCGCTGTAACCCAGTATTCCCTTCATATCAGTTTCTGAAGCTTTTTTAAATGCGCCATTTATCTCTTCGACCGTAACATCTCTGGATACCTCTGCCACTAAATCCGTACAGGATACCGTAGGTGTAGGTACTCTAAGTGCAAATCCATTTAACTTCCCCTTCAATTGAGGAAGCACAAGTGCAACGGCCTTTGCTGCACCCGTAGTTGTCGGGATCATGGATTCACAGGCAGCTCTCGCCCTCCTCAAATCCTTATGGGGAGCATCAAGCAATCTCTGATCTCCTGTATAGGAATGAACTGTAGTCATCAATCCCTTTACTATCTTAAATTCCCTATCCACAACTTTTGCAAAAGGTGCCAAACAATTCGTAGTGCAGGAAGCATTTGAAATTATATTGTGTTTGGCAGGATCGTATTTTTCTTCATTAACTCCCATGACTATTGTGATATCCTCATTTTTGGCAGGTGCTGATATTAAAACTTTCTTAACCGTTCCGCCAAGATGAACCCTGGCTTTTACAGCGTCGGTAAACAGTCCGGTTGACTCTATAACTATTTCAGCCCCCAGTGAATTCCAATCTATATTTTTAGGATCCCTCTCTGCAAATATCTTTATTTCATTTCCATTTACAACTATTGAATTTTCCTTTGCTTCTACAGTCCCATCAAATCTCCCGTACAATGAATCGTATTTCAGAAGGTGCGCCAGTGTCTTTGCACTGGTCAAATCGTTGATGCCTACAACTTCCAATTCACCTGAATAGTGCTTAACCAATGCCTTGAATACATTTCTCCCTATTCTTCCAAAACCATTAATTCCAACTTTGACCATTCATAATTCCTCCTATAATAATTAAATATCTATAATTAATATTAATTTTTAGCAGCTGATTTATTTCAAATTCAAAGATCACTTTATAAATTTCATGATTTGTCTGGCAGCTCCTTCGTCGGTAATCAAAATGCTATTGTAATTATTTCTCTCAACGGACAGTATTGCCTCCCCCTTGCTGCTTCCTCCTGCCACAGCTATCAGTGTCTTAATTTTCCCTATCCTCTCATTTTTGATTCCTATACTTGGAGTGGAGTATATTATTTTTCCCTGTTTGTCAAAATAATATCCAAAAGCCTCTCCAACTGCACCCTCCGATTGTATTTCATCTATCTTATCCTGGGGCATTTCCCTTCTCTGGGCCATTTTACAGGCTCTGCCTATCCCATATATAAGTACATCTGCACTGTATATATTTTTTACTATATCTTTTACATCCTTTTCCTTTACAATAGTTTTTATTGCCTCTTCACTTAAATTATCAGGTACATGGAGCAGCTTATAAGTACCTCCAACCTTGTGTGCCAGTCTTGCAGCCAAAGTATTGGCCTGAGTTTCCATATTCCTTCCTATGCCGCCCCTGGCAGGAACCACCAATATATTCTTAAAATTGGGCGCTTCAGAAATACTGTCAATTACCGATTTCACAGTAGAACCACCTGTAAGTGCAATTATGTCATCATCCTTGGCTATATTTTTAAAATAATTTGCAGCATTTCTTCCTATCTCGTTTTTTACAGTTTCATCTTTATCGCAATCTCCCGGGACTATTACAATATCCCTCAATTTAAGATTATCTTTTATATATTTTTCAATTTCAGACAATCCTTTTAATTCATGTATGAAATTTTTAAGTCCATCGACAATCTTTTCGCCCTCTCTGGTAACCGTCATCCCGGAAGTATTTATTTTAATAAACCCCTGATTTCTTAAAAACCTTATTTCCGTTCTAACTATTCTCTCTCCCATACCCAAACTATTGGCCAACACTCTTCTCCCAATGGGCTGATTATAATATATAGTCCTTAAAATATCATATCTTTTCTTTAACAGCTCCATCAATTCAGGTACTATTTTCTGTTGAAATTCAAGTATATTCTTCAATATTGCACCTCCGGGTCATAAATTACCCCACTGTTTCATTAATTGTCCCACTTATATTATAAAACACCTTGTAATTTTTTTAAAGGGAGAATTAGAATCTTTTTCTCCCTTTGGATGATTTTATACACATTTCTTCTCTATATTTTGCCACAGTTCTCCTTGAAATATTTATGCCGTGCCCATTTATCAAATCACATATTTTTTGATCTGACAGAGGTTTCTTTTTATCTTCCTCATCTATCATTTTTTTAATCTTATTTTTAATAATAAGAACTGATATGTTTTCTCCTCCAAAACCACTTGTTATACCTGTAGTGAATAAAGATTTTATTTTTATCGTGCCTTTGCTGGTATATATATACTTGTCTCTTATAGCTCTACTAATAGTGGACTCATGCATATTCATGCTGTCTGCTATCTCTCTCAGAGTCATGGGTTTTAAATACCTTTCTCCATAATCAAAATAATCTCTCTGTATTTCCAATATCTTTTCAAGTACCCTGTATATAGTGCTCTTCCTATGTTGTATACTTTTTATTAAAAACATTGCACTGTTTAATTTTTCCTTTACATAATCCACCGCATTCTTGTCATTTCCACTATTGATTATATTCCTATACGTTGAGTTTATAGTCAATCTTGGAGTCAAATCGTCATTCATGATTATATAATATTCGCCGCCAATTTTTTTTATATATGCATCAGGCACTATATATCTCACATCTTCACCAGTATAAAATCCCCTAGAAGGCTTAGGATCAAGCGTCTTTATCAGATCCCCGTATTCCTGAGCTTGTTTTACATCTATGTCAAGATCATCTGCTATAACATTATATCTGTTCTCTGCTATCATCTCGAGATATCTATCTACTATTACAAATATCTTTTTATCTTCTATTCCCCTTTGCCTTATCTGTATCTTCAGGCATTCCGCTAAATTCCTCGCCCCTATTCCAGAGGGTTCAAGACTTTGTATTACGTTTACACAATACACCGCCAGATTTTTGGGGATCTTAAGTTCCTCCCCTATCTCTTCATCTTCAAGTATCAAATATCCTTTATTATCTATATTCTCTATTATATATAAACATATTGCCTTTATATAATTGCTCTCATTAAGATCTCTTACTTGATCTTTTAGATATTCCCTCAGGGATTTCTTTTCAGAGATAAAATTAAATGGAGATACTTCCTCATCATCATTCTTTCCATAACTGTGATGGCTGTAATTATTAAAATCAAGATCTTTTATAATTCCCCTATAGTCCAATTTGTCATCTTCCGTATCGTTAGCATTTGCATTGGATTCTTTAACATCAATCACCGGATTCTCCTGAATTTCCCTTTCTACATATTCCTGAAGTTCAAAACTTGACATCTGAAGCAGTTTTACAGACAACTGCATTTCCTGAGTCATAACCAATTTTTGTTCTTGAGTTAAATTAAGGCTAAAATCTATATTCACTTTTATACACCCCCATCCACAATTATTGTATTTGAAATCATATTTATTACTTTTATTATATCATGAAGTTGTAAAATTAATAAAAGCTTTATTAAAAGTTTTTTGTCAGTACCTATAAAAAAAGGGTTTAATACTAAGATTTGCATTTAGTATTAAACCCTTGAATTCACAGCAATCGGATTCTATTCTTTATCTTTTTTTATTTCATATTTGGAAAGTTTAATTGTCTTAAGGCCTCATAGACAACTATGGCCACAGTATTGGACAAATTTAGGGATCGAGTGCTTGTCTTTATCATCGGTACCCTGATACACCTTTCAAGATTGTTGTTTCTTATTTCATCCGGAAGTCCACAGCTTTCTCTCCCAAATACTATAAAATCCCCATCCTTGAATTTGGCATGATGATAATAATTTTTGCCGTGGGTAGTAGAAAAATAAAAAGTATTATCTTTATATTTTTCTCTGAGTTCCTTATAAGAATCATATAAACTTAAATCTAGATATTTCCAATAATCCATTCCAGCCCTTCTTAAATGCTTTTCATCCAGACTAAATCCCAAGGGCTTTATGAGATGAAGTTTAGAACCTGTAAGCACGCATGTCCTCCCGATGTTTCCAGTATTCTGCGGTATTTCAGGTTCAAATAGCACTATATTCAAGCTCAATTTTATTTTCGCCTCCAACTTTCTACTTTGCTTAACAGCAAAAAACACACAGATATAACATATTATAATTATCATAAAAAGTCAATATCATAACTAGTTTATCTCACTTTCATTCAGATAGCTAATTACCCCGTTGGATATATTTTCTCCAAGTCTTTTCAGGACGTCTTCCCTTGACAGTCTCGCTCTATCCTGTGAATTAGTTATAAAACCGCACTCAACTAAAACCCCGGGTATTTTGCTGTATCTCAGCACAGCCAAATTTTGCCTCTTTATTCCCCTGTTTTCCCAATTGTCATTTTTTACAGCTTCTCCTTCCACTGATTTTGCCAGCTTAATTCTTTCATCTTTCTGGTATCCATCAACATCATAGTACAATGTAGTTATACCGTTGAAATTTTTATCATTTAAAGAATTTATATGTATTGAGACAAATACATCCGCACAAGAGGAATTTACCTTGTCACCTATTTGATCAAGCCCCAACAGCTTGTCTTTATTTCGAGTAAGAAAAACCACATTCCCCTTGCTTTTCAAATATGATGCAGCATACCTGGCTATTTTCAAAGTCAGATCCTTTTCATACATATTTCCATAGCTTGTACCTTTATCTATGCCTCCGTGGCCAGGATCAATTACTATATAATATTTCTTAAGTGGAATATACCTGCTGCCAGAATTCTGCTTATAAATTGACTTAGAAATAGGTGTAGTAGTTATATTGAGCGAATTGCCCATATTTAATATTTTGATATACTTGCCCAAAGCAAGCATTATCAAGGTAAAAAATACATAAAAAAGCACAAAATTTTTTCTGCTTTTGATTTTCATAACATCACCACCTCATCTTATTTCCACAATATATTTATTATACCATTTATTTCCTGTATATTCCATAAATCAATGAATACATACTTACTTAACTTCATTTTAATACTTACTTAATAATAATATATTATCATTAATACGTGAGGAGGTGATTGAATTTGAAGATACTGAATATATGTATCGACATCGATGGAACTATTACGGATCCATATTTTTGGCTGGACAGTGCCAACAGATATTTCAATAAAAATATAACTTCAGATGAGGTAACACAATACGAAGTCAACAAAGTTCTTAAAGTACCCAGAAAAGACTACACCGACTTCTACAATAAAAATAAATTCACTTTACATCAAAGAGAAAAGATAAATAAAGAAGCCGTAAATGTAATTCAGGAGCTTATAAAACTAAATAACATCTATTTTGTAACTGCCCGGGAAAAAGGACTTGAAATACTGACACGGGAATATTTAAACAGAAATAATGTACCTTACGACGGAGTCTATGTCCTGGGAACTTATCACAAAGTGGATACAGCCAGGGATTTAAACTGTGATCTGTTTATAGAAGATAGTTTTGACAATGCTATTGAATTGTCAAGAAATGGCTTCAAAGTCCTGCTTGTAGACACAAATTACAACCAATTTCCAACAGAGGGAAATATAAAAAGAGTTTTTAACTGGGGTCAAATTTACGATACCGTAACAAGGATACTATTACAGGAAAATGCTGTATAATAGTATCCCTTATCATATCTAATAATTTTCTTCAAAAGTTATAATCACTGCAGTAATTATAAACATTCCGTCTAAGTATCCAATCGCCATACAATTTTCCAGTGTCCTAAAATCATCAAAAAAATGCTATATGTCTATTTCATTTCAAGCACTTATGGAATATAAAAACCTGGAGTGTATAATACAATCAACAAAAAGAAAAGCTATATTGAGAATCATCACATGATCACATCAATACAATTTGTAAATGAGGAGAATTGTAAATAAATAGGAGAAAGTCAAATAAAAAAATAATCATAATATTCTCATGCATTGGAGTGCTATTTATTATTGCTTTTACATCTCTATTTCTTATAAGCGGTATTTTTGAACAGCCAGAGTATTTGAAGCCCTGGCAAAAAACTTATTCGCAAAAATTTGACGATCCGAGGGTACGTCTTGTATCCCATGGTCTATTGTCCTCGAATGGTCATAACATGCAGCCTTGGAAAATAAAACTTGATAAGAACAACCCAATGATATTTTATTTATATACCGACAGCAGACGACTAACACCTGAAGTGGATCCCAATGCACGACAGATGATGGTTACACAGGGAACCTTCCTTGAATATCTGAAAATAGCCGGAGATAAATTGGGGTATCAAACCACGATACACTTATTCCCCGAAGGTGATTATAACGAACAGGAATTATCAGAAAGCATGAAAACAAAACCTGCAGCAAAAATCATACTCACAAAAACCAATTCTCAAAACGACCCTCTTTACAATTTTATGTTTTTACCGGATACAAACAGAGAAAAATATCTTCCAACCAGGTTAACTTCCGGGCAGATCATGAAATTGGAAAATGTCAATATGGATAGTGACATCTCGATAAAAATTTTTCAGGATAAGAAAAACACCGGCAAACTCAATGACTATGCAATGCAGGGAGCGGACACTGAAGCAGGCGTAAATCGGGTTATGACGGAATCGGAAAATATCTTTCGTTCCAACGAGTATCAAAAAAATAAATATCGCTACGGCTTTTCTATGGAAGGGCAGGGTACCTCGGGAATCATGATGCATCTCATGCAGGGGCTGGTCACGGTTTTTCCATCAATGAACAGCGGAAAGGCTTCATCTGACAGGTTCATTCAGTCCACCCGCACATCAGTGGAAAACACCCCCGCCTACGCCATGATTATCACCGGAGACAACAGCCGCTCCAGCCAAGTCAGAAGCGGTATGCTTTATAGTAAATTAATATTGACAGCCCATCAGCTGGGGTTGACTGCACAGCCTCTAAGTCAGGTCCTGGAAGAATACCCCGAGATGAAAAATCCCTACAGCAGCATTCACCATGATTATGCCCCAAATGGAAAGACTATTCAAATGCTCTTTCGCTTAGGTAGACCCTCAAAAGAAGTTCCACAAAGCATGCGTCGTGATGTGATGGATTTAATCATACAAGAATAAGCTCATGTTATAGAGAATACTCTGCCAACAATCTGCTGAATTTTCCTATAGCATCGTGCAGTGTGACAAGCACAACAATCATCAATACAATTCCAAGAATACAGGAAAGAAATACTTTCACAAAACTGTATTTTAAAAGCAACTGGAAGACATACATGATATAAACACATACGGGCAGAAACAGGACGGAGGTAACCACTCCGGGAACATAGTGCTTGAATTCAATACACAGATAAAAATGTGCCAAAATGAAGTGCAGTGTAACAGCAAATAAAAATCCATACCAAATAAAATAACTGCTGAATATGCAGGACAACAGAGAAACAAGTGAAAGAATTACAAATTCGATTTCCACTCCAACTGACATTGCCGAAGTGCTCCAATAGTTTGTACCATTCAAGCCGAAGGGTTTCTTTCTCATTACAGAAGTATTCTCCTCAAGTTCCCTTTTAAATCTTTTGCTCCAGGCTTCAGCCATTACAATTTCTTCAAAATCATGAATCATAAACAATACAGGCAGCATCCACACAATTGCTTTTATATCATACATAAATCTTCTCCTCTCTATATGTCACACTTGTGCCTTGTTCTAATCTAGAGTATAATAATCTAAAATTATCATGCCAATAGAAATGGCTCAAACGCTACATTTGCAGCTGATTTGTGACATATTGGGAGAGTGAATTATGGCCTTAAAAAAGGAAAACCCCATAGCAGAAAAATCCAAGAGATGGATAATAGATGCACTTTTTGAAATCATGAAGAATAAACCCTACAATAAAATAACTATCAAGGAGATATCAGACAGAGCACTCCTTTCCAGGAGGACATTCTACCGCAACTTCAATTCAAAAGATGAAGTGCTGTCATTGAAAATGGAATATATATACAGGGAATATATTTCATACTTCAGCGGTGAACAAGATCTATCCTACAAAAATATCATACACATATACTTTAAATTCTGGAAGGATCACCTGGATTTTTTACTGGCACTGGATAAAAGTGATTTACTGTACCTCATGCTTCAGAAATTCAATGAATACCTGCCGCTGATATACAACCATTTTAAAGGACACCTTCATTTGTTCAAAAACAAGGAGCACCTAGAGTATGCCTTATATTTCAGCTCAGGAGGACTTTGGAATGTACTTTTGAAATGGATAGAGGAAGGTGCTCAAAAAAGCCCTGAAGAAATGGAACACATTCTCAGGGAAGCGCTTAAAAATGCAAATTTAACTATAATTGTCTGATCTTATTGGGATATACCTTTTCTTTTTAGATTATTCACTATTTTCTTTATAAGTTTCAGCAGCTCTTCCCTTTCCTCCCAGGTATCCAGGCATTCCATTATTTTAGCATAAAATTTTTTCTCAAATTCAACATGTTCTTTTTGTGCCAATATTCCCTCCCTGGTAAGCACCAATTTGTAGGAGCGCTTGTCCCTGCTGCTTATGGTCCTTTCAATGAGCCTTCGTTTTTCCAGTCTGTTTATCACACTTGTGAGGGTACTTTTAGGTATTTTTAAAATATCAACTATGTCCTTTATAATGACATCCTCTTTTTCCGAGATAATTCTCAAAACTCCTATTTCAACAGTGCTCAATCCGTGTATCCTTGAAAACTGAGATTCTACACTTTTATAGCCAGGCTCCATTATCATGGAGTGCCATATTCTGCTCAGTTCTTCAACCTGCTTCTTATATTTTTTATCCAAACAATCACCCCACAATTATTTAGGCAGATGCACTTATGACAAAACTTTTATAATTTATCTTTCTAAATTTAAAAGGTTTGAACCCACATGTCTCCAAAAGTTTTTTCATCTCTTTTGGAGAATATATTCTATAATCTCCATTATTACATATATGCAGCATAGAATTCAATACCTGCCTTATCAAAGGGGGAGCAGTAGGATCTCCTATGACCAGTTTTCCAGCTGGTTTCAAAACTCTCTTCATTTCCAGAAGCACTTTCTCAGGGTTGGGATAATGATGAAATGAGGCATTGCACAATACTATATCAAAACAATTATCCGGCCAGGGTATAAATTCTACATCCCCCACTTTTAGTAAAACGTCCTCGGGAAGATTTCTTCTGGCCACCTGAATCATTTTATCTGAAATATCAAGTCCACACAGCTGAAATTTTTTATTTTCATATAACCGTGACAGTATATTTCCGGTTCCACAACCCGCTTCCAACAAAATTCCACCTCCAAATTCATTTAACATTTCGACAACCTTATCATACATTTTGCTTACAAATCTTCCATCAGAACTCTGATCATAGTACTCTGCCTGTTTATTAAAATTTTTCCTGGAGTTTTCTTTAAAAACATCTTTATTGTACGGCATATAAATTCCTCCCATTTTAGTACCATATTAATAAAATACGTTATTCGTACTATATTGATATGCTACTACTTTTTGAATTCACTGTCAATCTTGAAGGATAACATATTCTAAGTGATGAGGACACTAAGAATACCGTTAATAAGGTTCAGGTGAAGAAAAGTATTTCTTATAGGCAAACTCCGCCTGGATCTAAGAACTTACTGACTTTAGTCACATGAAGTCTCAGGTTTATAGAATAAAAAATAAATACCAATAACTAGTACCTAAACCAAAAGTATTATATTGAATTATCCGTAAAACTAATGTATATTCATAATGATTTTAAAAAAGTGGAGGGATATTAATAAATGGGAAAAATGGTAAATTGTAAAGCATGTGGTAAAGAAATAGCAAAAGGTGTAAAAAAATGTCCTCATTGTGGTAAAGATCAGAGAAATTTTTTTATGAAACACAAAATAGTAACTCTTATTTTAGCAGTTGCAATATTAGGCAGCATCAGTTCTGCAATAGGTGGAAATAAAAACAGCACAGCTGCTCCAGACTCTACTCAAACGAAAAAAACAGAGGAGAAAAAAGTAGAAGCAATTAATGTTTCCGCCGTCGATTTAGCCGATGCCTATGAAAACAATGAAGTAAATGCTGATAAGGTTTACAAAGGAAAAACAATTTTAACAAATGGTACAATAAAAAATATTGGTGTCATTAATGGACAAACTTTTATTGTACTTTCATCAGGAAAGGATATTGCAGTAACGGATATTCAATGTTTCTTCAAGGAAAAATCAGAAATTGATAAGATAGCAAATTTTAAAAAAGGTGATACTGTAAAGATACAGGGAGTTGTAGACGGGAAATCAATGAATGTTGGAGTAAACAACTGTGTATTAAAGTAATTTCTATATTATCATCTTCAGTTTTCGTCTTCGCACTTATTATATAATACATAAAAAAATAGAATAATGAAAAGCACAGTAAATAACAATCTCTGTGCTTTTTTGCGTATACCTTTTTTAATCAGTTTTTATTTCACAAGACAGATGGACATCACTAACAAAATACATATGAAACAAAGTATATAGAATACAGCATTAGCTATATGTAAAAATTTAAATTTACTTAATAAAAATAGACCCACTAACAATAATGTCATAACTGTCAATAATGCATGGGCAATCTTATAATTCCCATTCTTGTTTTCCGTATCTCCGTTTGTCTTTAATTTGTTTATCTTAGAATAAAAAGACATACACGGAATCACTGTATAAACAGTAATTATAATCGATGGTATTAAAAAAGCAACAAAGATCCTTTTATATATATCAGGTATATAGCCATATTTGGAAAGTGATGCTAAAATAAAAAATAAGATAGTACATAGCGACGATGGTATCGCAATCTTTTTCATCATTTCATACTGACCCATATATTTTTCCGATTCAGTATCATTGTCGGTATATATTGGTTTTGTCCCTTCAGATGCACTAAATATATGACCTGTATTTCCTATAGAACATACATAAGACCATCCAGCTTCTTTAAAGTACAAAAAATATTCTTTATCCGGGTTGTCTCTATAATCAAGAGAATATTTTAACTGCTGTGGTTCAGATTTTTTTAGTTTATATCCCCAAATACCAAATTTATACAGAATCCATCCTTTCCTGGCATAAGACGACAGCATTTCCATATCCTCATTTTCTGCCGAAGCCAAACTTTTGCTCATGACATACTTCGTATTAAACATATTTTATAAAATCTCCTCACCATTAAATACTTTTCCGACAATTTTAATCATTTACGTTATTCTCAATCATTGATTAAACTATATCATTAAATGATATATCCGTCAATAAAATATGCTCTGAGCAGAGATCTTCACCTCATGTCACTAAATTTCACTTTCAATTTTTTCTATCAGTGACTGGTTTTTTAAATTTCGTACCATAAAAGCTGAAATAATAAGCTGGATAAAAAGTAAAACCGCTGTAAAAATATCAACCTATTTTATAAATTGATTTTTTCTTTCAATATTCGTTCTACAGCAGACAGATAATCTCCTTCAAAAACCACGTTATTGGACACCAGTATTGATGCCAAACCTTCCACCACAGACCACATAACAAATATGTCAATACCATAATCGTCAGATGAAACATGATTATCTGTCAATTTCTCTCTTGCGGCAGCCTGCAGAATTGAAAAAGGCAGAAAGTCATCACATAATATTTTTGTATCAGTAATTCGCATATGAAAGCTGGGCTGTGAAAAAAGGAAATGATGATATGCTGGATTTTCCACAAAGTAACATATATAACTTTTCCCCAACTCAATCAATACCTCATTCTTGTTTCCACATCGTGATCTGGCATTCTGCAAGTATTCAGCCAGAGAATTGGTAACATGTGCCTGCATGGCTGCAATCAAAATCATCCTTATTTTTAAAATGCTTATAAGGTGCTGAATGGCTGACTCCACACCTTTCGGCAACCTTGCGAAGCGAAAACCCATCAGCTCCCTTTTCATTAATTAATTCTATTCCTGCATCTATCATGGCAATACTGCAAAGATTGCATGGGCCGTGGGAAAAACGCTGAATTGTAATACAGTAACGATGAAACAGGCTGAAAAGTTGAATCTTCAAGAATATAAATTTATAGGATTGGGTTCGGGTATTTATTTTACATCCCATCATCCCAAATTAATAGAACTTGCCAGACAAATAGAGTCCTGGCAAAAAGTGTTTTTATTTTCTACCCACGGTTCACCGTTTCTCGGAAAATACCATAACAGTCTGAAAAATGTGCTGAAAATGCATACTATTGAAATAATCGGTGAATTTTCCTGTCCCGGTTATGACTGTACAGGACCGTATATTCTCTGCGGCGGCGGAAACAAAGGAAAGCCAAATGAAAGTGATCAGAGACGTGCAAGTATCTTTGCAGCTAAATTGTTCCCTCAATATTACAAAGACACCGGGACAGTGAAAAATGGAAAATATGTGGAAGTCAGGGCATCTGAATGCATTGGCTGTGGTAAGTGCACAGAAACATGCCCCATGAAAGATGGCAAATCTACAGTCATCAACGCGATGGACTGTATACACTGCAGTTTGTGTATACAAAATTGTCCTGTAAAAGCCATATCAGTTCAGCATTCATGGAAAGAAGCCATTGCCATTGCCAGGCGGCACTTCAGGAGAAGTTCTCTATAGTTATGAAGATACAAGCTTTAATCCCAGTATACCCACCATTATAAATCCAATACAAATTATCCTAATCATATCAATGGGCTCTTTAAATAATATTATACCTAAGAGTACAGTACCAATAGTTCCAATTCCTGTCCAAATTGCATATGCTGTACCCAGTGGAAGGCTCTTTAGTGCCAATGATAAAAAATAGAAACTTCCTATCATACCTGCTGCTGTAAACATACTTGGTATAGGTTTTGTAAATCCCTGCGAATATTTCAACGCTATCGCCCACCAAATTTCTAATAAACCTGCAATTAATAACATTAGCCATTTCATAATTTTCACTCTCCCCATAAATATAAAAAATAAAAAAGCCACGGTCGATATTATGAAATATCTCCCGGGCTTTTATCCCTCCGTGAACACAGTAAACTGTGTGTTTCATCTTAGACCTGACCAGTTATAAATTTCAAACTGCGGAACCTTATAAAACTTAAAGCGGTTTTAATATTTTATTTATATAAAAATACTAACAAAAAATAAATGTTTAGTCAATATGCACTTCAATCTTCCAGAAATTTAGCATATAAAATTTTTTAAGGCTTCAACTATAACCATCAGAAAATGATTTTTAAGAGTTTAAGCTCCATTTACTGTCCATTTACCTTCTGTTTACTTTCGCTTTTTATAATCTTATTAAAATACAGATAAGGTATTTTGAATTTGGCACAGAAAGGACAGTTATATATATGAATAAAAAAACAGTTGTGGAATTAAAACACGTATCAAAAAAAATCGGCAAAAAGGAAATTATTCATGACCTGTCGTTTACAATTCCAGCCGGAGAAATATTCGGATTTCTAGGGCCCAATGGAGCAGGCAAAACTACCACTATCCGTATGATTACGGGACTGATAAAAATAACCGAAGGAGATATTTTTATTAAAGGATACAGCATTACAACCGACTTTAAAAAAGCAATTCAGAATGTTGGCGGTATTGTTGAAAATCCAGATTTATATAGATATCTTACGGGTTATCAAAATTTAAAGCACTATGCCAGAATGTCACCCGGCATCAGCAAAAAACGTATTTATGAAATGGCTGAAATTGTCGGACTCAAAGACAAAATGCAGGACAAAGTACGAACTTATTCACTTGGTATGCGTCAGAGGCTTGGGCTTGCACAGGCACTATTACACCGTCCATCTCTCGTGATACTGGATGAACCAACAAACGGACTTGATCCGGAGGGAATCCACGAGCTGCGTAACTATCTAAAGAAAATAGCTCATGAGGAAGGTGCTGCAGTTATGGTATCAAGCCATTTGCTCTCAGAAATGCAGTTGATGTGTGACAGAGTGGGTGTTTTGCAGCACGGAAAGTTAGTAACTATCCAGCGTATAGATGATTTTGTCAAATCCGACGGTTCAATACAGGTGGAACTTATTGTAAGTACCTCACAAATTGCACAGACGAAAAATTTACTTCACACCATGCGGAAAAATGTACTTTCTTCCAGTCCAGCCGGACATATTATAATTCAGATGACAAAAGAGGAAATTCCGTCAGTGAACAAACATTTAATGAAATGCGGAATTGAAATTTATAGTATTCAGATTAAAGAAGAAACTCTGGAAGACAAATTTTTGGAAATTACGGAGGAACAGAAATGATCAATTTAGTGAAAAATGAGTTAATGAAAATATTCAGCGGCCGATTGACAAAAATCCTTTTCCTTTTACTGATTATTGTCGCTGTCAGTTTTTCAGTCTTTGCAAAAATCGCAATAAATAAGGAAACTGCAGGGAATTGGAGAACGGGACAGGAGCAAATTATAGAAAAAAATAATGGACGTTTACAGGTTGCAGATCTATCACCACAGTTGCAGGCAGAGGCGAAAAATAAAGTGGCAATTGCCGAGTACCGTTTAAAAAACAATATAGCCCCACAAGAAAATAACCTCTGGTATACGTTACTGCACTCATCGGGGTTGTTTGAATGGGTTGTCATTTTTACAATTATTATTGCTGCCAACATCGTTGCAAGAGAATATACGGATGGAACAATGAAGCTGTTATTGATTCGCCCACACGGCCGGGGTGCAGTTCTATTTTCAAAATACGCAGCAGTTGTCATATATGCTGTATTTTCACTGATACTCACCATAGGGGCAGCATATATAACCATTGATATCTTATATGGCTTTGGAAACGGAATACGCACTCTTGGAGCGGCAGAGCTTTTTATCAATTCACAAGGACAGATAGAATCATTAAATATTTTCAGGCAGTGTGTAAAAATGTATTGTCTGGATATTTTCCCAATTATGAGCTATGTGACCATTTCCTTTGCTGTCTCAACCATTTTGAAAAGCAGTGCAGTAGCGGTTGGCAGCTCTCTTCTGCTTATGATTTTAGGAAATTCAATGATTGAAGCCACATCAAAGCTGGCATGGCTGAAATTTCTTCCCTTTGCAAACAGCGACATGAGTTTGTATATCTTTCATTTACAGCCGCGGGAAGAAATGACAATAGGCTTTTCGGTATCTGTATTGCTGATATATATAATTGTTTTATTTGGTGCCAGCTTTGCAATATTTAAAAAACGGGATGTATCTATCTAATGACTGCTTTTTCAATCTGTTATATAATGAAAATTAAAGTGCAGGAAATGCAGAAAGGGGATATAACAGGTGACTATGCAGAGAATACTACTTGTTGATGATGAACTTGGAATCATAAAAATGCTGAAAACCATCTTGCACAAAGAAGGTTACACAAACATCGACAGTGCTTCAACAGGGAAAGAAACTATGACAAAAATCATGAAAAATACCTATGATTTAATTGTACTGGATGTTATGCTGCCGGATATTGATGGCTTCAAGCTGTGTCAGAAAATCCGCCAGCATACATTTGTGCCAATTCTCTTTCTCACTGCCCGAACCGGTGATTTAGACAAATTAACAGGCCTCGGTATAGGCGGAGATGATTATATTACTAAGCCCTTCAATCCTCTAGAAGTTGTTGCAAGAATCAACGTACAGTTCAGGAGGATGGAACAGTACCGGCAAAATTCAATGAACCAGGAAATCTATCATTTCGGCACTGTCACTGTAAATAAGAAAGAAGCAAAACTTCTTGTGGATAACAGGGAAATAAGCTGTCCGGCGAAAGAATTTGAATTGCTGCTGTTTTTAGTGGAACACCCAAATCAGGTGTTTACTGCCGGACAGTTATATGAAAATGTATGGGGGTATGAAAGTATGGGAGATGAACAAACTGTAAAAGTGCATATTAACCGATTACGTAAAAAAGTGGAACCAGACTTGAAGAATCCCTCTTACATTATAAATATCCGTGGAATCGGATATAAATTCTCATTTTCGGAGGGTGGGCAAATATGAAAGTAAATCTTACCAATGGACGTTTGACAGTCCGTTTTACCATCAATTTCATAGTACATCAGATTCTTCTGTGGTTATTAATGGGGATCCCGGGGATTTACTGGATGTTGGTACTAAAACACCAGTCGCAGAATGAGACAGAAATTGCAATTCTTGCCTGGATGACAATTTTTATCGGATTGTCTTACTGTCTGTTCTATGGTTATTATGTTGCACGCCCTCTAGTGGATATTTTAATGAATATACAAAGACTGTCAAGGGGTGAATATCTGGGCTTACCCGGAAAGAAAATACGTTTGAGTTTCTTCTCAAAAAGACTTTACAGAGAAGTGTATGATAATCTGAAAACATTGTCTGATATTTTACAGCATAACGAGAAAAAGCGAAAAGAATTTGATGAAATGCGCCGAACCTGGGCGGCTGGAATTACACATGACTTAAAAACACCGCTATCCTATATTTCAGGGTATACGGATATGCTTTTATCCGATAAACACAAATGGAGTCTGGAAGAAAAGAAAGAGTTTCTACAGATTATCAGCGAGAAATCTGCTCATATAGAGGAACTTATCAACGATCTGGGTATGGCATTCCGTATGGATGAATTTACAGGCATAAAGATGAATCTCCAAAAGATAGAATTGTCGGAATTGGTTCGAAGAGTGACGGCAGAAACGGCAAATATGCCCATTGCAAAGAAAAATCATTTTGAAATGATAGGGGAAGGAAAAAAGTTATTCGTTTCGGGCGATACTGAATTACTGAAAAGGGCATTTTCAAATCTGTTAGTAAATGCAGTAGTGCACAACCCGGAAGATACATCAGTCACTGTGAAATTAAGCCGTGAATCTTATATTGAAGTAGAAATCTGTGATAATGGCAGCGGAATGAATAAGTATGATATAAATCACATGTTTGACCGCTACTACAGAGGTACCTCTACGGATTCTCCAACAGGAAGTACAGGACTGGGCATGACCATTGTAAAACAGATTATTACTGCCCACCATGGAACTATCAGTGTAAAAAGCAAGATAAACTGCGGCACAAAAATAACTGTTAAACTTCCTCCTTATTATAAAACAGAAAAATAAAGCTGCAGTAAAATAGGAATTTTTACAGCAGCCCCATTAAATAAAACCAGACTTGTTTTCCAGTTTTAATTATTTTGTTACTTCAACCTTTGCCAGCTTCTCATAGAACTTTAT
>NZ_JBGFFE010000031.1:0-27332 GCF_041224415.1 Clostridium lapidicellarium
AATCAAATGCGGTATACTAAGACATTATCACAATTAAATCATATTATATTATTAAAATTGAAAAAAGCTATTGACATTTTAATCAATAGGTATTATTATCATATATAATAAAATTTTAAACATAAAGACTATGATAGGGAAGAGTAAATGATTCAAATTTCCAAAGAGAGTGGGAAAAGGTGAAAGCCCATGAATTGTGGATTATTGAAAATCACCCTTGAGTTGTAAGCTGAATATGAACAATAGTAAGCTGCGCCGGCAAGGTCGTTATTTGAATCAAGTAAAAATTGGGTGGTACCGCGAACCAGACTCTCGCCCCGGGTGAGTAGTGTGGCTTTTTTTATACTTTATTTTAAAAGTTTTTAAAAAATGGTATTAAAAATTTACAGAATTATCAGTTAGTTTGATAGAAGTTAAAATAACTATGTTAAAAAATTAACAATTAGGGGGCTATTTATTATGAAATTAAAAGGTGCAGAAGTGCTGCTGGAATGTATGAAAGAACAAGGAGTAGATACTGTCTTTGGATATCCTGGAGGTACCGTCCTTCCGATATATGATGCACTATATGATTCAAAGGGTATAACTCATATAATGACTGCTCATGAGCAAGGGGCTACTCATGCTGCAGATGGATATGCCAGATCTACAGGAAAGGTGGGGGTGGTAATCGTGACTTCAGGTCCAGGTGCAACTAATACGGTAACTGGAATTGCCACAGCTTACAGGGATTCTGTCCCCATTGTGGTATTTACCGGTCAGGTGCCGCTGAATTTATTGGGGAAGGATTCCTTTCAGGAAGTAGACATCAGAAACATCACTTCATCTATAACTAAAAAGAACTATATAGTTAAAGATGTGAATAATTTAGTAAATATTGTAAGAGAAGCATTTCAGGTAGCCGTTAGTGGAAGACCAGGGCCTGTGGTCGTGGATATACCTAAAGATATACAAAAATCGGAAGTTGAATATAAACCCAAAATGAGTACCTTAACTGTATCTAGAAATAAGACAAACTTTAGTCAGGAAGGATTTATAGACAAGATTGATGAAGCAGTTGAAATGATAGATAGCAGTAAAAAACCGGTTATATATTCAGGGGGCGGCTCGGTCATATCAGGAGCATACAAAGAACTTGTAAAACTGGTTGAAAAAATAGATTCGCCTATTACCTGTTCTCTTATGGGAATTGGTGCCTTTCCGGGAAATCATAAAAATTACATGGGAATGGTAGGTATGCACGGCAGTCCATGTTCGAACTATGCCGTGAACAATTGCGATTTGCTTGTAGCTATAGGAGCGAGGTTCAGTGACAGGGTCATAGGCAAAGTGGAGGAATTTGCCCCAAAGGCTAAAATAGTTCATATAGACATAGATTCAAGAGAATTTGGCAAAAATATAAGTGAAGATATTTCCATAAAAGGGGATGTGAAAGAAGTACTTGAAATAATAAATAAAAAGGTAAAATATAATAGCCATAAGAAGTGGATGAATAGGATAAAACAGTGGAAAGATGGGGAAAGTGATCCTTTTGGAGAAGACTGCAAATTAAGTCCCAAGCATATAATGGACTGCCTCTATAAAATCACCAAGGGAGACTGCATAATAACTACAGAAGTAGGACAAAACCAAATTTGGACTGCCCAATATTTTAAATTTTTAAAACCAAGAAAGTTCGTATCTTCAGGCGGGCTCGGAACTATGGGTTATGGATTGGGGGCATCTATAGGGGCGTCTATAGGAAATCCCGGGAAAAAGGTAATAAATGTGGCGGGAGACGGCAGCTTTAAAATGAATTCGGTGGAACTTGCCACTGTTGCAAAATATAAATTGCCTATTGTGCAATTGCTTTTGAATAACCATGCTCTAGGCATGGTATATCAATGGCAGGACATGTTTTATAACAGGAGATTTTCAAGTACAGAGCTTGGACAAGAAGTTGATTTTATGAAATTGGGGGAGGCCTATGGTATAGAAACCTTTGAAATAGAATCTAACGAGCAAGTTGAGAAAGTCTTGATGAAGGCACTGAACTTAAATAAGCCCGTCATAGTGGAATGCAACATAAACAGGAATGAAAGAGTTCACCCAATTGTTCCTCCAGGTGCTGCTATAACGGAAATCATAAAGTAGACTGAAAAAAGGAATTGTCCCATAAACATTCATGGGACAGTTCCTTTTATTTCAGGCCTTTTTTGTTATTCTGCCCTCAAATAACTCGTAAGAGTATAGCAATATACATATTATGTAGGAACTGATTATAGTCATAACCAGGGCCTGTGCTATTCTAGGTGCCCATAAAAATACAAATCCTTTGGACATGAGGGCCGGAGTGAATATCATTAAAATAAAGGTGTTTGCAGTAGATACAAGGATACCTGAAAGTCCTAAAGATATTACCAGTTTGAAATAGTTGCTGTTTACAAAATCCTGGGCTTTTCCACTGTTCTTTTTGATGAGTATATTTATGAAAAACAGCATGATGGCTATGGCACCGATGATCATAAAGCCCAAACTGAGATATTTGGATTTCGGACCCAGTGATGTAAGTGATTTTGCCAGAGCGGACTGGGGCATAAATTGTGTAACTGCAAAGTTTATGAAACCTATCGAAAACAGTATTATAAAAAACACATTATAGGAATTTGCGATTTTACGTTCATCAGTATTTTTTATACGTTTCCATAAAACAGCTGGCAAAAACCCGGCAATTATGTTGGTTATGGTAAGCAGGGGAATGTATGCCCCCATCGGAGCTATCATATATCCAAGAATATCTACCAGTCCCCCTGCAATACCTCCATAGAGCGGACCGAACAAAAGACCGGGCATTACATAAAATATAGCACTGAAACTTATCCTCATAGTGAGTATACCGCCTGCAGCTATCAATATGGAAAAAGATCTCAAGACCAGCGCAATTGCGATAAATACGGCAGTAGTGACAAGAAATTTTGTATTCATCCTATTTTTCATGTTCGTTACCTCCCGTGTACGTATTTGAAATTATTTTACACAAGGCTAATTGAACTTTTCATAGAAACACCTCTTTCCTCTTTAATGTAGTCACATTAAAGAGAGAAGAGGTAAAATACAAAATCCCCTTTAATGTAACAGCGGAAGCAATATCATATCATAAGCTTTAAATCAATAGTATAAAATATTCAAGCTTTTCGTTTAGAGACAACCTCCCATTCTCTAACACTTAATGCATAATATTTACTCTGCTACCTATATTTAATTATATAAAATAGTAGGACTGTTGTCCATATATTTATTATGATTTACATCTAGAAAGTGTAAATTTTTTTTCGGTGTATTTATATTATTATAAGTTTTTTTGAATTATAGTGATTTATTTTGAAACGTGCATTTTAAATTTTTAATTGAAGATAGTTTAATAATGTAGTAACTCTTTTATAGCGTTGATATAGAAAATATGAACAACCTTTTATAATAGATAATATCTATAGTGATATTGAAATTATAATAAAAGGAGGGAATTGTGATATGAAAAAATTTAAGACTATTTTCATTGTTGCTACTTGTATTGCTCTTGGTTCGCAGGTATATGTAAATTTATTTGTTCCCTATTTTACAATAACGTTATCTGTAATTATACTACCCACTCTTCTCTATTTTAATAGAGAGTTTAATCCAATTTATCTCACTTTTATAGTTGGAATAGTTTCACCTCTATATAGAGGATTTATGCTCTATATAAGCGATATTGCTCTAAATCAAGTAATATATTCTGTATTTAGCGATGTTTTATTTTATTTCACTTATGGAATAGTGTACTATTTTTTGTATTGGAAAAGGACAGATACTAATTTAACCAATTTTTTTGTTTCTATTGTTACAAGTGACTTTGTTTCCAATGTTTTAGAAATAAGTGTACTTATGAATTTTAAAGGATATAAATATAACATATTTCAAACTTTAGCCATTATAGCTTTTATAAGATCCGCGATTGTAACAAGTGTAATATTGTTGTTTAGATATTATAATTTTTTACTTACAAAAGAAGAACATGAAAAGAGATACAGGAAACTTGTACTTATTACTTCAAAAGTTAAGAGTGAGGTGTATTTTATGGAAAAAAATAAAAGAGATATTGAAGATGTTATGAAGAAAGCATTTTATCTTTATAAAATTCTATCTAAAAATGACTATCCAACTGAATTTGAGAATGTATCTTTGGATGTAGCGAAAGATGTGCATGAGATAAAAAAAGACTATATAAATGTTATAAAAGGGTTAGAAGAAATGTTGGATGAAAGGAGTGATAATACTAAAATGAATATCAAAGATATTGTACGGTTTATTGAAGCCGATGTAAAAGAATATATAAGAAGAAATAAGTTGGACATATGTTTAGATTTTAAAGTGTATGACAACTTTAATGTAGAAAAGCATTTTTATCTAGTTTCTGTTATAAGGAATCTAATATATAACAGTATTGAAGCCATGGATGGAAGAAGAAATGGTTGTATAAGAATTATAATCAGAAAAGAGAAAGGGAAATGTATTTTCACAATTTTGGATAATGGCTCGGGAATAAAAAATGAGAATTTAAGCTATATTTTTAACCCGGGGTTTTCAACGAAGTTTGACCGAAAAACTGGGGATATATATAGAGGACTAGGTCTTACTCATGTAAAAGGTATAGTAACTGACATTTTCTCAGGAGCTATATCGGTTGTATCCAGAGAAGGAAAAGGTACTAAATTTACTATAAAGATAAAAGAGGACAAGATAGGGGGATAATTGAAATGAATTTTTATATTGCAGATGATGACATAAATATAGTAAAAATATTGACTAGCATAGTAGAAGAAACTGTAAATTTTGAAGTCATTGGAAGTTCATGCAATGGTAAAGAAGCCTTTAATGAGATACTTTTACTTAAACCTGATATTGTATGTGTAGATCTTCTTATGCCTGTAATGGATGGTAATACTCTTGTGAAACAGCTAAAAGAATTAAAAGATAATATTTACTTTATTATGATATCTCAAGTAATGGATAGTAAGTTGAGATCAGATTCTTATGAAGCTGGAATAGAATTTTTTATAAACAAGCCCATAAATAAAATTGAAGTTGAAAAGGTTATTTTAAAGGTAGCGGAAAAAGTTAAAATGGAAAATATGCTTTATAATATAAAAAAGATGTTTAAGAATCAAAATGAATGTAATAGGGATGAGAACGAAAACCAAAACGAGATTAAAGTAAAACGGATTTTATCAATGCTTGGAATGTTAGGGGAAAAAGGGAGCAAAGATATAATAAAATTATGTTTATATCTTATTGAAAATAATAAAAGTTTTAAGGAATGTAATTTAGATAAACTTAAGAATTATTTGGGGAATAATTCTCGTGTTATAAAGCAGAGAATAAGGAGGGCTATAAAAGTTGGACTTAGGAATATAGCTAATATGGGCATAGAAGATTATACTGATGATATTTTTCATACCTATGCAAATGTACTTTTTGACTTCACTAATGTGAAAGCTGAAATGGATTTCATAAATGGCAAGAGAAAGTCAGAAGGGAAGATCTCTATAAATAAATTTTTTGAAGGCCTTATACTTAGATGTCAAGATAATTAAAAAGTATAAAAATTTGATAAAAAAGCTTTTAATTTATTTTAAAAGCTTTTTTGAATTATCGTGAATTATCTTGAGAGTAACATTCTAGAATAAATTGAAATTAATTTTAGGAGGCATTGGAAATGTATAATTTAAAAAACAGGAGTTTTCTGACTTTAATGGATTTTTCAACTAAAGAAATAAGTTTTATGCTTGATCTTGCTGCAGAACTTAAAAAAGCTAAATATGCGGGGACAGAACAACAAAAACTTAAAGGTAAAAATATAGTTTTGCTATTTGAAAAGGACTCCACTAGAACAAGATGTGCATTTGAAGTGGGAGCAAAGGATCAAGGTGCGAATATAACTTATCTGGGACCTACAGGAAGTCATATGGGTAAAAAAGAATCTGTAACAGATACTGCAAGGGTACTTGGAAGAATGTATGACGGGATAGAATATCGAGGATTTGCACAGAAAACAGTTGAAGACTTGGCTAAATATTCAGGAGTTCCGGTATGGAATGGGCTTACAGATGCCGATCATCCCACTCAAGTATTGGCGGATTTTCTCACTGCAAAAGAGCATTTAAACAAGCCTTATAACAAGATGGTGTTTATATATGCTGGAGATGGTAGAAATAATGTAGCAAATGCACTTATGATTGGTGCTTCAAAAATGGGTATGGATTTTAGAATAGTTAGTCCTAAAGAATTGTTCCCATCAGAAGAATTAGTGGCTAAATGCAAAAATGTGGCGAATAAAACGGGAGCTGAAATAACTGTAACTGATGATATTGATGAAGGAGTAAAAAATGCGGATGTCCTTTATACAGATGTGTGGGCTTCTATGGGAGAATCCGACAAAGTGTGGACAGATAGAATAAGGCTTTTGAAACCCTATCAGATAAATATGGAAATGATAAGGAAAACGGGAAATAGAAAAGTAATTTTTGAACACTGCCTGCCTTCTTTTCATGATTTAAATACAAAAATAGGAGAAGAAATCCATGATAAGTTTGGACTTGATTCAATGGAAGTTACGGATGAAGTATTTGAAAGCGAGCATTCAGTAGTATTTGATGAAGCGGAAAACAGGCTGCATACTATAAAGGCAATTATGGTTGCTACACTTGGAGATTAAGTCGGGAGGGAAAAGTTGATATGTCAAGAATAGTAGTAGCTCTTGGAGGAAATGCACTGCAGTCAGATCCTGAAAATAAGTCGGCTGAAGCACAACTTAAGGCATGTAAGAAAACCTCAAAATTCATTGTTGATCTTATAGAAAAAGGGCATGAGGTTGTAATAGCGCATGGCAATGGCCCACAGGTTGGGCAGTTGGTTGCCACATATGAGGCTGCAGCATCAATTAGTGATAAAAATATAATCATGCCCTTTCCTGAATGTGGGGCTATGAGCCAGGGTTATATAGGTTATCAGCTTCAACAATCAATAAAGGGAGAAATGCAGAGAAGAGGGTTGAAAAAGGAAGTTGCCACATTAATTACTCAAGTTTTGGTAGATGAGAATGATCCAGGATTTAAGAATCCAACCAAACCTGTAGGCTCGTTTTTTACAAAGGAACAGGCAAGAGAGCTTATGGATGAAAAGGGATATGTCATGAAGGAAGATTCCAATAGAGGGTGGAGAAGAGTAGTGCCTTCACCCATTCCTGAAGCTATAATTGAAGAATCTGAAATTAAGACTTTGGTTGGATCTGGGTGTGTAGTTATTACAGTAGGCGGAGGTGGCGTACCCGTGATTGATGAGGGAGATGGAATTCTCAAGGGGGTTCCAGCAGTAATCGATAAAGATTTTGCTTCTGAAAAAGTAGCTGAAATGCTGAATGCAGATATATTGCTTATTTTAACGGCAGTTGAACAGGTAGCAGTTAATTTTGGAAAACCTGATCAAAAAAATATAACCAATATGACATCGCTTCAAGCTAGAAATTATATTGAAAAAGGACATTTTGCACCAGGATCAATGTTACCCAAAATTAAAGCAGCACTTGCATTCGTAGAAAAGAAGCCCGGAAGGAAAACAATTATTACTTCGCTTGAAAAAGCAAGAGAAGCTATAGAAGGAACAGCTGGAACAACTATCTATAATATAAATGCCAGGTTTGCATAAAGGTATTACTGCCAGATAATTATCTGGCAGTAATATTATAAAAAGACTTGAATTGATTGAAGTAGAAGTATGAGAAAGGAGTGTATTGTTTTGGAAGTTAAAGAGGAAAATAAATTAGGATTTATTCCATTAACTGGATTGGTTATAGGATCTATAATTGGCGGGGGAGCTTTTTCATTTCCCGGAGATATGGCAAAAGTTGCAAGTCCAGGTGCAATTATCATAGCTTGGATTATTACAGGAATTGGAATGCTGACTCTTGGCTTTGTATTTCAAAATTTATCTAACAGAAGGCCTGACTTAGACTGTGGTATTTATAGTTATGCCAAAGAAGGCTTTGGAAATTATGCGGGGTTTAATTGTGCATGGGGTCATTGGATTAGTTCAATTCTGGGAAATGTTTCGTATATGGTTATGCTTTTTTGTACAATAGGATATTTTATGCCTATATTTGGCAATGGGAATAATTTACTTTCCATTGTATGTGCCTCTGTATTAATATGGAGTATTAATGCGCTTATACTGAAGGGTGTAAAGACAGCTGCATTTGTAAATGTTTTAGCGACTATTGGCAAATTAATACCAATAATTGTGTTTATAATAATATCTTTAATTATGTTTAAAGTTAATATATTTACTTTGGATTTTTGGGGAAATATGAACACAAATCTAGGAAGTGTATTGAAACAGGTAAAAGGAACGATGCTTATAACATTATGGGCATTTATTGGGATAGAAAGTGCAGTGATATGTTCTGACAAGGCTAAAGTAAAAAAAGATGTAAGTAAAGCAACGATAATAGGACTTTTAGGAACTCTTATCATATATGTTTTAATATCATTGTTGGCACTTGGTACAATGAAGCAGTCTCAGCTGGCTCAATTAAAAAGTCCTTCTATGGCATATGCCTTAGAATTTATAGTTGGTAAATGGGGTGCTGTAGTTGTAAATTTAGGTTTGATAATATCCTTATTAGGTGTATATCTCGGATGGACTCTAATATGTGCTGAATTAGCATATTCAGGAGCTCAGGGAGGAGCTTTCCCTGAATTTTTCAAAAAAGAAAATAAATATGGTACACCATCAAGTTCGCTTTTCATGACGAGTTTATTAATTCAACTTTTTTTAATATGTGCTTTTTTTTCAAATAGTACTTATCAAGTGCTGTATTCTATTGCAAGTGCTGCAGTATTAGTCCCGTATTTTTTTAGTGCCTTATATTCATTAAAATTAACTATAACTAGGGAAACATACACTATAAGGGATAATAAAATAAGAAAAAGAGATATGTTTATATCAATAATCTCAGTTATATATGCAATATGGTTAATGTACGCAGCTGGCTTAAAATATATATTACTTCTTAGTATACTTTTTTCAGTAGGAATTTTTGTATTTTATAAAGCAAAAAAAGAAAAAAATACAATTGTTTTTACAAAAATTGAAAATATTATAGCAGTAATACTCATAATTGTCGGAGTTATAACTTTTTGCATGATGATAACGGGAAAATTAATAATTTGACATATAAAATCAATCTGTTTTTTAAAACATAAAGTAGCCCAAAGACATCATAATGTTGTTTAAACTTTGGGCTTTCGTGCAAGATCTGAAAGGAAGTAGCTTTTTTCATGGTGGGCGGCGTTATTGTAACGGCATTCGGCTTAATTATTCAGTTTTGTGAACCGGTTTTCTGCTATTCCTGCGGGTTGATCGTACCGATGTTGTTGTAGATGATTTCTATCTTGTTGTCGTTGACGGCGATTAGCCGTACGTCCTTTTATCGGTTGAAACGATAGAGATGGATAGAGGAATTTCATGTGTTGTTTCGGGTATTTTTGTGTCCGTATGCTCTGTCTGTAAAAGGGGAAATATCCGGATGGATATAAGATAGGCGGATGGGAAATACCGTGTTTAGGTATCATTTCGGAGTGCGTTAAATTTTACGTTGAATTTTACGAAGAATAAGGGTATAGAAGGAAAATGGCTGAACTCCGTGTTTCCCCGGAAGCGGCGAATGACCTGAGGGAAATTCGGAAGTATACCGCCGTCCAGTTGGATGCACCGATTGCCGCCCAAAAGCTGGTGCCTCACATTCTGCAATCCATGCACAGTGAGGCCTCCACTTCGGCCCGTCATTCCACTTTAGCATATTAAAATTTTTATATCAAGTGTGCCTACTAAGTTGAAGTCACTCATAGAATGACATAAAACCGCCGCCCTGCGCATTATGGCTTAGCTTAAAAGTTCTTTTACGTCCCTGTAAATGAGTATATTGGAAATTCCACCGTAGTATCTTATTATGCCGTCTATTACAGTTATGGGCGGAGAAAATCCTTTTTCTATGGTGCTTTTTACTCTAAGCTCCTCTTCGGTTGAAAAGACGAAATTTTTTAATTCTATGAATTTCAACTCTATGTTTTGTGCCACATCGCTTATTTCTAGAAAATTTTTTAAGTTCCGGTATAGATCACAGGTTTTCCTCGAAATCAACTTTCCCGCCGAATTTCCATCTCTGGCGGATTTACAACTTGAAGAAATCGGGCATTTGAAACAACTTGAATTTCCACAGCTGCAGTAGTTGATTCCTGATAAAATGGAGTTTTTATTTCCATATATTATTATTTCTATTTTCATATCATAAAATCCTTTCGTGAACTAATTATATTTTAACATAATGTGTGGAATTCTCCTACCTCCAGAGGCAGAAAATGAATAGCATTTGCCGATAGGCAATAAACGTGATAGACTATAATCAATGAAATTTGACAGCAATAATCATTCAGTATTCTTTACTGAATTATCATCTAGTATTAGTTATGTGGTGCTCTAATAGCTGTAGTTAAAAAATATATAGAAAATCACTGAGGTTGGTTCGACCTTTAAAGCTTAGGTAAACTTGTTTCGTTAGGAATATTGACTAAGAAGCCATCCACTTCTGTAAGTGGCGGCAGTTCACAAATAAAATTATTATATTACAGCATTACAGCAGAATATTGTTTAAAAATTTTTTACCACAAAAGGAGGGACAATCGATGAAGAGAGAAGTGTATATGGATTATGCAGCTACAACCTTCGTTAAACCGGAGGTTTTAGAGGAAATGAATCCATATTTTACTGAGTATTTTGGCAATCCTTCTTCGATTTATTATATATCAAGAAAAACTAAAATGGCAATAGACAGGGCAAGGGAAGGTATAGCAGAGATCATAAATGCTGATAAAGACGAGATATTTTTTACAAGTGGAGGTTCTGAGTCGGATAACTGGGCTCTAAAGGGAATCGCAATGGCCAATGGAAAAAAAGGAAAACATATAATAACTACGGAAATAGAGCATCATGCTATTTTAAATACATGCAAATATTTAGAAAAACATGGATTTGAAATAAGTTATCTGCCGGTGGATGAGTATGGTACGGTCAGTCTGCAGGAGCTGAATAAAGCTATAAGAAAAGATACTGTACTTGTGTCCGTGATGTTTGCAAATAATGAAATAGGAACTATAGAACCCATAAAGGATATAGGAAAATTGTGCAGGGAAAGAGGCATGCTGTTCCATACAGATGCAGTTCAGGCAGTTGGAAATATTCCAATAGATGTGCAGGATATGAATATAGATTTGCTTTCCATGTCATCTCATAAATTTTATGGACCCAAGGGCGTGGGAGTATTATATATAAGGAAGGGGACTAAAATAGACAGCCTAATTCATGGGGGATCCCAGGAAAGAGGTAAAAGGGCTGGAACGGAAAATATTGCAGGTATAGTTGGCATGTCCAAGGCATTGAAAATTGCAGCTCAAAATAGAGATGATGAAAACAGAAGACTGATACATTTACGGGATAGACTTATAAGTAGAATTTTGAAAATACCCCGTTCCAGGTTAAATGGGCACAGGACCAACAGACTCCCGGGAAATGTGAATGTGACTTTTGACTTTGTAGATGGGGAAATTTTGGTGATGACCTTAGACAGCATGGGCATATACGCCTCTACGGGAAGTGCATGTTCGGCGGGAGCGGTAGAACCTTCCCACGTACTTACAGCTATAGGACTTCCCGGGAGCAGTGCTAAGAGTTCTATAAGACTTACATTGGGGGCCAGAACTACTGAAGATGATGTGGATTATGTAGGGGACGTTCTGGAAAATACGGTTTCAAATTTGAGAAAAAACAATGAAAAATGGAAGGAAGAACATAGATAGGTGATAATATGGGTAACAAAGTAGTAGTGGGCATGAGCGGCGGTGTAGACAGTTCCGTTGCTGCGTACCTTTTAAAGAAGCAAGGATATGAAGTCATAGGAGTGACTATGCAGGTATGGCAGGATGATGATTATTATCAGGGCATGGAAGGTGGATGCTGTTCTTTAAGTGCAGTGGAGGATGCCAGAAACGTGGCGTATCACCTTCATATTCCGTATTATGTTATGAATTTCAAGGATGTATTTAAGAAAAATGTGATAGATTATTTTGTAGATGAATATATAAAAGGCAGAACTCCCAATCCCTGTGTGGCTTGCAACAAATATATAAAATTTGAGGAACTTTTAAAAAGAGCAATGGAATTGGGGGCAGATTATGTTGCCACAGGTCATTATGCTACGGTGAAAAAGGTGGATGGAAGATATCTGCTTATAAAGTCAAAAGATGTGAGAAAAGATCAGACCTATGCCCTTTATAATCTGACTCAATTTCAGCTGTCCCACACTCTTATGCCGTGTGGGATATATACTAAAAGGGAAGTGCGTAAAATAGCCAAGGAAATAGGCCTGTCGGTTCATGATAAAAAGGACAGCGAGGAGATATGTTTTATCCCTGACAATGACCATGGTTCATATATAAAGAGGACTGTGCCCGGAGCAGTGAAAGAAGGAAACTTTGTTGATAAACGGGGAAATGTACTTGGAAAACACAGAGGAATAGTATATTATACGATAGGTCAGAGGAAAGGTCTTGGTATAGCTTTTGGGACTCCAATGTACGTTATAGGCATAAACCCGACTGCAAATGAAGTTGTACTTGGAAAAGAAGAGGACATATTCAAAAAAAGTCTGATTGCCGCAGACATAAACTTTATTCCCTTTGAAAAACTGGAAAAACCTATGAGAGTTCAAGCTAAAATAAGATATTCTGCCGTACCTGCGGAAGCAAACATATCCATGGAAGGCGATAAAAAAGTGAAGGTTGAGTTTTTAAAGGGACAGAGGGCTATTACAGAGGGTCAATCTGTGGTATTTTACGACGGTGATATTTTAATTGGCGGCGGAATTATTGAAACTGTACAATAATTCATGATAAAATTGAACTGTAAATATAATTATAAAGGAGATTTTGATTATGAATGATTTGCCAAAAGTGTTTGATGATTTCAGTGATTCCAGAAAAAAAGGATTTATAAGAATAAAAAATTTAAAAGATGAGGGCAAAAAAGTTGTGGGCACTTTCTGTACATTTACTCCATGGGAGATCATAAATGCCTCCGGTGCAGTAGCTGTATCCCTCTGTGCTAAAAGTGATGAAACCATAGAGGATGCAGAGAAATATCTTCCCAGAAATTTGTGCCCGCTTATAAAATCCAGCTATGGATTTGCAATAACCGACAAATGTCCCTATTTTTATTTTTCAGATTTAATAGTGGGGGAAACTACCTGTGATGGAAAAAAGAAAATGTATGAGTATTTGTCCAAAATAAAAAATGTACATGTCATGCAGCTGCCTCAAACCAATATGGGTGAAGATTCCTTTAAGCTGTGGAAAAATGAGATATTGAAGCTTAAAGCCAAATTGGAGGGAGAATTTGGTGTCAATATAACAGAGCAGGATATTCAAAAATCCATAAGAACCAGAAATAGGGAGAGAAAAGCTCTTATGGAGTTTTCCGCACTGGGAAAAATGGATCCGCCTCCTATAACGGGAATTGAAATGTTTAAAGTTTTAAATGGTGCTTCTTTCAAGTGGGATAAGAGTGCGGAAATAGATGAAATTCATAAATTGATAGATGATGTCATAGAAGAACAAAATAGCGGCAAAGAAAAGGTTTCCAAAAACGCGAAAAGAATACTTGTAACTGGGTGTCCTTTGGGAGAATCAACTGAAAAGATAATAAATGCCATAGAGAAAAATGGAGGAGTAGTTGTCTGTTATGAAAACTGCACGGGCATAAAAGAGACAAGCAGGTTGGTAGACGAGAGTAAAGATCCCATAGATGCTCTTACTGAAAAATATCTCAATATAGGTTGTTCCTGTATGACTCCAAATGACAATAGGAAAAGACTCATATCGGAGCTTGTTGATGAGTACAAGGTTGATGGTGTGATTGATGTGATACTGCAGGCCTGTCATACGTACAGTGTGGAGTCTTATGGAATAAAAAAATTTGTTACAGAGGAAAAAAATGTTCCATATATGAGCATTGAAACGGATTATTCACAGACTGACATAGGACAGATAAAGACCAGAGTGTCTGCATTTATAGAAATGCTGTGATGCTTGCGGGAACATATTTCAAGACTGAAGAAAATAAAGGGGGAAAAGACGATAAGGATACTTGTAGTCTGTTCTGAAAAAAGTAATAAATTGCCCGAAAATGAATTTTATATAAAAACCGACAGCAGATTTGCAAATTCAAAATTTATACCAAATATAGATGATTCCAGGAAAGTATGTACAGTATGCGGAAAGGAGTGCATCTGGTGCAGGGGAAGGTATAAACTGAACTTTAGGGAAAATATAAGTGAAATAGTGAAACTTCCTGATCTGTATAGAAAGTTCGAGGATTTTCCATTGGATTACCTTCCCGATAAATTTAAGAAACATGATTTAGCCGTGTTGCTCGGAATACATGAGGATATAGTGCTTGAGATTCCAAAATTACTGCATGATAGTGGAGGAAAAGCACTCATTGCAGCCTGTGAAAGTGGAAGCTGGATGTCTAAGTGGACAAGAGAGAGACTGGCGGAGGAATGTAAAAGAAATCATTTGCAGTATGCATTTCCAAAGCCCTTTTGTACGTTGGATTATGGAAAATTTCCAGTTATAAATGAATTTATAGATACTTTTAAGATGGGAAAACCGCAGTTCAGGCTGTTTGTGAATTGTAGAGACGTAATAGAAAGGGCGGAAGTTGTTATATCTGCCCCCTGTGGAAATGGCTATAATATAGCCAGACACCTTGAGAACAAAAAGCTTGGGGATGAGGCTAGAAGGGCTCTGGCCAAATACTGGCACAGTTATCCCTGCCTTGGAGACATGCATGTGGATGCCGAACTGGGAGATACACCCCTGCATATAGCAGGATACACTCATTATAGTGCACTGGAAAAGGCCGAAATAGTGAGAATTTAAAGAAAATTTTAGCTCCCATGTATTGCTTTTAGTAGAAATATGCTATAAAGTTGAATTAAAAGTAAATGAGGATGGGAGTTGAATTATGGATGAATGTGCTGGTAACAGGACCTAGAGGAAAAATGGGAAGGTTTATTGTGAAAATGGTCATCAATACTGATGGGTTGAATGTGGTTTCAGCTGTGGCTCCAACTGGAAGAGATTATATAGGAAAAGATGTTGGGTTGGTATCAGGGTTAGGCAGATCCGTGGGGATTGAAGTGGATGATAATTTAGAGGCCGTTATAGAAAAGTGTGACGTTATAATAGACTATACTATACCTGAATTTTCCATGGAGGTTATAAGAAAAGCATTGAAGTATAAAAAAGATGCTCCCAGTGGAACCGCTGAGGAAATGGGAGAAATTATGGCCAATACACTTGGAAAAAATCTAAAGGATATAGCTGTTTTTGGCAGAAGAGGGGAAGGTGAAAGAGTTAAGGGAACTGTAGGCTTTCATTCTGTAAGAGCCGGAGACATATCCAGCAGCCACAAGGTTATGTTTGGGCTTATGGGAGAAAGACTTGAAATTACACACCATGCATACAACTGGGAGTGTTTTGCAAGAGGAGCCTGCAGGGCTGCACTTTTTTTAAAAGGGAAAAAACCTGGAGCCTATGGTATGAAAGATGTTCTAAACATATAGCCGTACATGTTAAAAAAGGATTTGACAGCAGTCAAATCCTTTTTTTTGAAAACAGTTTTAAATTATTAAATTTACCTGAAATGATTAATTAAAATAAGCAAAATATATTTATTACAATATTATATACATATACTTAGACAGATTATTATGATAAAATAAAGTTGATCGGAAAGAACTTTTGGATAGGTGGAATGTGAATGGATGCTACAGATTATAAAATAATTCAAATTCTTGTTGAAGATGGAAGAATATCTATGAAGGAATTGGCTCGGAAGGTGTCCCTTAGCCCTCCGGCAGCGGCGGAAAGGGTGAAAAGGCTGGAAGATTCTCAAATTATATCGGGATACAAGGCTGTTATAGACTATGGAAAACTTGGGAAAAATATAAATGTACTTATAAATCTGGACATGAAAGTGGAGAATACAGAGAAGTTCATGAAATTTATAAGCAAAGAGGATTCTATAGTTGAGTGCCATCATGTTACAGGTCCATATTGTAAAATCATGAAGGCCCGGCTGAATGATATTCAGAGCCTGGAGAGGCTTATTCAAAGGATACAGAGATTTGGCAATACAGAGACATTTATAATACTTTCATCTGTGGTAAAGGAAAAAATAGACTTTCGTTCTAATTGAGACAATGAATTAATAGGAGAGTAGATTATGGATAATTATAATATTCAACGTAAAGAAATAGAAGCCATATATGGAAAAGTGAGCCCTTTTGAGCTTAAAAATAAATTGTTGAGCCTGGCCGAGGAATCTAAGGAAGCGGGGGCACATTCCCTTTTAGATGCAGGGAGAGGAAACCCGAATTGGATTGCGGCTGCACCGCGGGAAGCTTTTTTTACCTTTGGCCAGTTTGCACTGCAGGAGAGCAGAAGGGTATGGAGTGAAAATGATCTTGGAGGCATGCCGCAAAGGAGTGGAATCGCTGTTAGATTTTTAAATTTCATAAGAAAAAATAAAAATATGCCGGGGATAGAACTCCTTGAAAAAATGATAAATTACGGTATTACAATAAAGAGATTTGATAAGGATGAATGGATATATGAACTTGCAGATGGTATAATTGGAGATAATTATCCGCAGCCGGACAGAATGCTCAAGCACGTGGAAAGCGTGGTGCACGATTATCTCATTCAGGAATTGTGTTATAATGAGCCATTGGAAAGGAAATTTGATCTGTTTGCAGTAGAAGGGGCCACCGCGGGCATGTGCTATATTTTTGACAGCCTTATAGCAAATAATATATTGTCCAAAAAGGATAAAATAGCAATTATGGCACCTATTTTTACGCCGTACCTTGAGATCCCACATTTGCCGAGGTATGATTTTGAAGTTGTGGAATTGGTGGCGGATGAAACTACGGGACAGTATTCTTATGAAGAGCTGAAAAAACTTTCAGATCCTGATATAAAAGCACTGTTTGTAGTGAATCCAAGCAATCCCCCTTCTATCGCCATGAAACCTGTTATAGTAGATGGGCTGAAAAAAATCGTGGAAGAGGATAACCCTGATTTGATGATTATATCAGATGACGTGTATGGAACGTTTGTAGAGAATTTTCATTCATTGATGGCTGATTTGCCTTACAATACCATAGGGGTCTATTCTTTTTCAAAATATTTTGGAGCGACAGGATGCAGGCTTGGAACCATTGCACTTTATGAAGACAATGTATTTGACAAATTGCTGAGCCAGCAGGATGACGATAAAAAGGAGAGGGCGAGGAGAAGATATGCGGCACTTTCAATAAAACCCGAAAAAATACCTTTTATAGATAGGATAGTAGCCGACAGCAGGCAGGTGGCTCTTAATCATACATCAGGATTATCCACACCCCAGCAGGTTCAAATGTCTTTTTTCGCACTGTTTGCTTTGGCTGATAAAAAAAACAGATATAAGGATTTGACAAATTTAATATGTCACAGACGTAAAAAGCTGTTGTTTGACGGACTTGGACTTAAATTAAATGAGGATCCCTTTGATGCTTCCTATTATGCCCAGTTTGACCTTTTAAAATGGGCTCAAAACAACTATGAAGAAGAATTTGCCAGTTATTTAAAAGACAATTATAAACCTGTGGATATCCTATTGAAGCTGGCAGAAAAATCTTCCATAGTACTTTTAGGTGGAAGCGGCTTTCACGGTCCTGAGTGGTCTGTAAGAATATCTCTTGCAAATTTAAATGATGAATCCTATTCACAGATAGGAGAAGTTATTCACAGCATATTGGAAGACTATTTTGTAAAGTGGAAAAAACGTGGGGTTGGGAATCAGGACGGACAGTGACTTCCCTTTTTGACTGTGCACTTGCTGATTTGTAAATATTATAGGATAGATACAAAGAATAAGATTTATTTATTTTTGTTGTTTGAATTTTAACTTATAACTAGAATATAATGTGAACTGTGTGACAAATCAAATTAGTGTGGGGTGGAGAAAATAATGGAAAATATATGTCATAAGGATGAAATGACACCGAGGGAAAGGGCAGAGGCCATAAGTGCCGGGGAAGAAGCAGATCGTATTCAATGCTGTCCCTTTGTAGGTGAAGTGGGAGCAAAATTTATCGGAGTTAAGGTATCCGAATTATGCCATGATTATAAGCTGCTGGCTAAAAATGAAATAAATCTTTATAGAACATTTGGCTTTGATTCTGCCGGAGGGGGTCCTAACCTATTTGGTATTGCAGAGGCTATGGGTACGGTTCTGGCATATCCTGACAATGACATGCCCTATGTGGATGTACCGGTGGTAAAAAAATATGAGGATATAGATAAGCTTGAACCTGTAAATCCATATAAAGATGGAAGGCTGCCGCTGTTTTTAGAGGCTGCAAAATTTATAAAACAGGAAATAGGCAGTGAGGTTGATATTTCGAGTGATTTTGGAGGACCTTTCACTACGGCGGCATCTTTGAGGGGCGTAGATGTCTTTCTGAGAGATACGTTGAGAAACCCCGAATGGGTGCATAAGCTTTTAAATCTGGCTACCGAGAGCATTTTCAATTATATAGATGCAGTTTGCAGAATAGGTGTAAAGCCATGTATTTCCGAACCGGTGGCTTCTCTTACGGTTATAAGTCCTAGACAATTCAGAACTTTTGTCAAACCCTATTTGAAAAAATGTGTTGACAGGATAATAGAAAAATTCGGAAGTGCGCCGACGGTTCATATATGTGGGAACACCAGGGGAATATTAAAAGACATAGCGGATACCGGAATTCAAGTTTTTAGTGTGGATAATGTGGTGGATCTGGCAGAGGTTAAAAAATCCATTGGTGACAGAGTTGGCATAATGGGAAATGTAAAACCCATAGAGACAATGTGCAATGGTACGAAAGATGATATTTTTAAGGAATCAAGAGAATGTATCAAAAAAGCTTATGACAATCCCAGGGGATTTATTTTAAGCACCGGCTGCAAAGTTCCTATGGCCACTTCTAGGGAAAATATAGAATTTCTTATGGATGCTGCCAGAACTTATGGAAAGTACCCTATAGCGGACAATATTTAACATGTGATCCTCCTTTTAAACCGATTTCATTTTGATGGTGCTTTAAAATAAATATGGCAAATATGATATAATAATATAGACAAAGTTGGATATTATATACAGTAACTGATATTGAGAAGTGTATAACTGCATCTGCAGTAAAATAGAATAAATTTAAAAGGGGGTCGGCGTATAGTGTTTCAATATACTGAAAAAAATAAAGGGAAAGATGAGGGTATCCTGCTTAAAAAAGTAAATATTGTAGGAAACTTATGTGCTGGATATGGAGAAATTGTGGTGAACCAATTGTACCAGAACTGCAGTCATGAAGACATAGAAGGGGTATATGTGTTTCCATTGCCAACTACGGCAGTTATTTCAGGGTTTGAAGCGGAAATAGGCGGCAGGACTTTGAAGGCTATGGTGGAAGAGAAGGATAAGGCACTTAAAATTTATGAAAATGCCAGGGCCCGAGGCGAGAGCATCTTCCCTCTTGAGGAGTTCAGCCCGCATTATTTCAAGATAGGAATAGGAAAGATAATATCGGGAGAAACTGTAAAGATAAAATTATCCTATGTTGAGGAGCTTGATTATAAAGACAGCAGCTTTAAACTCACTATCCCGGCAGTTTCAGTACCTAAGATAATAAAAAATAAATCCGGGTTTGAAACTTTAAGGGACAGTTTTACAGGCGAATTTGGCAGAAAGACAGTAGGAGGGGATTTTGAGTTCAAGATCAACATAATAGTTGAATCTTTAAGCAGAGTTGATTTTAGATGTCCTTATCATACCATAAATGTGGAAAGGGAGGGTGATACAGTAGCCAAGATAAGCTTAAATGAAAATCATCATTTTATTGACAGGGATTTTGTGCTCTTTATAGACGAGAGGGAAACTCTTGAAGCAGATGGAATGATATATGAATACGATAAAAGTGATGAGAAAAAAGGAATAGTCTATATAAGGATGATACCGAAACTTGATCCATATGAAGATGAAATAAGAGAAAATTATGTATTTTTGATTGATGTTTCCGACACGATGGAGGGAGAAAAGCTGGAACAGGCAAAAAATGCACTTCAGTTGTGTCTGAGGAATTTATCCGAGGGGGATACTTTTGACATTATAGCATTGGGGGTTAAATTGAACAGCTTTTCTAAAAATGGATTGATAAGATTTGATGCGGATTCATTGAGGGAAGCCTCCAAATGGATAGATGACCTCGATATAGAAGAGGATGCTGCCATATTCGACGGTATAAAATACAGCCTGGAAAGAGAAGGTTCTCAGAATACCATATTGCTTTTTACAGACGATCAGGTGGATGAAGAGGAAGAAATACTCGGGTATGTAAAGGAAAATATAGGTGACAACAGGATATTTACATTTGGTATAGATTCATCTGCGAACAATTATTTCTTGAATAAACTGGCCCATGAAAGTTATGGAAAAGCTGAATTTATAGATACACAGCAGAGAATTGAAGATGTGGTTCTCAGACAATTCAACAGAATCCAGAATCCACAGGTGGACAATATAAAGATTGATTGGGGAAAGCTGCAGGTGAGCTCTTCTTACCCAAGAACCATTGACTACATGTACGACAGAGAACCGTTTTCAATATTTGCAGATGTTTCCGGGGATGTATGCGGGAAAATTACTTTAAGCGGTGAAGTTCACGGAAAAGAGTATATAAGGAATATAGACATAGACAATTTCAATACGGAAGAAAATGCCAATCTGTTGAAAAAGGTATGGGCGAGGAAAAAAATAAGATCCTTGAAGATAAACATGAAATTCCAGCGTGGGGAAGAAAAGGAGAAAATGAGAAGGGAACTTATAGAACTCTCTAAACAAAACGGTTTTATAAGTCCTGAAACGACTTTTATATTTATGGAACTTAGAGAGGAACCGGTACTTGGAATTCAACTTAAAAACATAATACCTATAAAAGTGAATGAAACTACATTGGGTGAGAAGATAGACGGAAATGTGGAATCTGGATTCTGGTACAGAAGCTTTGGTTCCGGGGAAAATGAGAAAGAATATATGGATGACAACAGGTATCTGGATGAAAGATATCCGAGAGGAAAACTTCTTCGAATTATTGCCAAAAATCAATTTGCGGACGGTGCTTTTGTAGACTATGAAGACAGCAGCATGGAAGATAAGATAGAGACCACTTCCATGGTTATACTTGCTTTTGTTACTGGAAGTGAGAGAGTGGATATATATACAAATCAATTGAACAAGGCAGCGGCATTCATATGTAAAAATTATGACAGAATAGATTTTGAAGTAAGACCTGATATAATGAAACTGTCTATACTGGCATTGAATGAAATGAAGAGGGAAAAACTGCTGAAGGACAAATACATACCTCAAATGGACAGGACTGTTGAAAAATTGTATGAAGTACTTAATTCTAAAGATGAGACAAAATCTATATTTGAAAATCTAATAAAAAATTCCTTTAAAAAGAATTTGGCTTCATTGTTTGCTTTAAGTGAAAATGGAAAATATATAGAGGAGGAAATAACCATAGAAGAGGAGAGAAATTCAATATTTGATATGGCCAAGTTAGCGGTATTGAAAACATTCAATGTCTCTGGTGCTTTAAAATAAAAATATGCTGGCAGTTGTTTATGCCAGCATATTTTTTAGATATTACCGCGAAGAAAAGCGGCAATTTTATCAATAGGTATATCCACCAAAGTATTCTTATCCGTATTTTCAGAACAGGAGTCGGATTCCAAATTGCAATTATTTGCCAGGGAATATGGATCATCGGTAATAATCCTTGGCTGTTTCGACGGTTCTTCTTCAAGCCTTATAAAATATTTGTTTACCCCAAGCAGCGTTCCAGTAAAATTATATCCGCAGGAATTTCCGCCTGTTGTATATACAGTTACCTTGTTTCCTATATATTTTTTTAGATTATCTATGAAATTAAGAGATCTTATACTGTTACAGTTATTGGAACCTATCTCCCTGTTTTCTTCATGGTTTTCATCTATGTCTACAGGATCATAATCTGAAGATGATCTTTCATCGTCAATGTAATAACTTTCGTCGTTGATGCCTGTTGTGATATTCGAAGGGTGCCTCCTAGAATGGCTTCTGTGGTGTCTGCTCATATACTCAACTCCTTTTCGTAGTAATGTAGATACAGGAATCTAACCCTAATTTATAATATGATGCAGAGTCAATTTGTGACATTAAAATCAATTCAAAATTTTAACTTTGTTTCCTTCATTTAAGAAGGTCAATCCCGTCGATACTATATTATCTCCCGAATTTATTTTTGAAGACAATATTTCAGTTCTTTTGTCATTTGAAAGTCCTGTATCTACGGATATTTTCCTTATTTTATTATTTTTTACCACATACAGGTATGAGACGCCGTTTTCAATCTTTATAGCTTCATTGGGAACTGTGAGTATGTTATCCTTCTTTTTGTCGGCAAGAGATATTTTGGAAAACATACCCGGTTTCAAACTGCCGTCGGAGCTGTTTATTTTTATTTTAACTGGGTATTTCTGAGTCTTGCTATCTATATCGGCAGCTATGTTGTCTACAGTACCGGTGATTTTTTTATTTTTTGCAGAGGGAATAGTTATATCCACAGATTGTCCTACTTTAATTTTGGAGAGCATGTTGTCAGGTAAATTTACCTTTGCAATAAGTGAACTTAAATCCAGTATGATTACGGAAGGCTGTGTTGTCGGGGAAATCTCCCCCTCGTGGATATTGACGGCAGATACAACTCCGGAAACAGGTGATCTGACTGTGGTGTCGTCAATTTGGGATTGAATTGATTTTGTTCCGGCTTCAGCCTGAGCTACCTGGGCTTGTGCAACTTCAACGGATTCAGGACCGATTTTTTGTTTTAGCAGGTCTAGATTTTGCTGTGCTGCAGACAGTGCAGCAGAGGAGGTCTTTAATTTTGTACTGGCACTGTCCAGATCTTGTTTTGCCGCGGCACCGGCGGAGTACAGGTTCTGAATTCTGTCATAGCTGGTTTTGGCATCGTTGTAGTTTATCTGTGCTGTTTCAAGGGACTGCTGGGCCTGAAGCACCGGCTGTTCTACTCCGGAACTTCTGGTTTTGTTTAAATTGGCGTTGGCGGAATCAACGCTTGCCTGCTGCTGTTCCAATTGGGCTTTCAATGAAGTTGAATCGAGGGTAAAAAGTATGTCGTCCTTTTTGACTGAACTGCCTGCTTTTACATTTAAACTCTGTATTTTACCAGGTGATTTAGGAGATATAGAGATTTCTTTATCTATGTCCAGTTCTCCGGGGTAATCTACGGTCGTGGCTATAGAACCCAGCTTTGCCTGTGTTACTTTTACATTTTTAATCTGATTTTGGGATTCTGTTTTTTTATTCTTAATTATATTGTGTACTATGGCAAAAACCATTAAGGCTGCTAATATGATCAGTACTATTTTCCATATAATTTTTTTGAATTTCAAAGCATTGGGATTCATTTTTATACCTCCTGAATTTCTACATGTTTTTTCTTTTTAAAGATGTGTTTTTTCAAATCGTCCATTAATGTGTAAACTATAGGCAATATTATAGGAGTAAAAATAGTGGAAGCAATCATTCCACCGATAACTATAACAGACATGCTCGATTTCAATTCACTGCCTTCCCCTATGGAAAGGGCGGAAGGGAGCATACCTACAATCATGGTGGCAGATGTCATTATTATGGGTCTTAACCTTCTCTCGCCGGATTCTATCAGGGCTTCTCTCAAATTCTTCCCACGTTTCATGAGCGTATTTGTGTAGTCAATCAGAAGAGTGCCGTTTTTAGATGCCAGTCCATCCAGCATTATAAGTCCTATCATGGACATTATATTTAAAGTTTTCCCGGTGATGGCCAGTATACCAAAAGCCCCGATTAGGGCACAAGGCAAAGATATCATTCTTATAAAAGGTGTGAGGAATGATTCATAGAGCACAACAAGTATCATGTAAATTAAAACCAATGAAATGATCAGTGCTTCTATAAGGGAGGTAAAACTGTCTTTCATGTCCTCTTGATTTCCACCAAATTTTATTTCATATCCCTCCGGCAGGGAAAATGATTTTAATTTTTTAGATAAAACTTTATTTATTTCTCCAAGTGTTTTACCCTGAATGTTGGCAGAAATAGTGACCGCATCCTGTCTGTTTTGTCTTGATATGGACTGCGGGCTGTCCGCCCTTGATATGGTGGCAATTTCATTTAAGGGAATTGATTCGCCCGATTGATTGAGTATATTTACGGAGCCTATATCCGATGGAGTTTTTATATCTCCATCCTGGAATTTGACCATTATGTCATAGTCATTTCCATTCGTCCTGTATATGCCTCCGGGGGAACCTTCGATTGCCAGCCTAAGAACCGAAGATACATCCTGTGTGGTTATACCATATTGTGAAGCAGCTAGCTTGTCTATCTGCACCCTGAATTCACTTTCGCTTATTTTTGAAGAATTATCCACATCTATGACCCCGGGAACGTTTTTCACTATATTTTCTACCTTGTTTGATATTTCATTTATTGTGTGAGTATCGCTGCCCAATATTTGAATTGATATGGGCTTGGAACTTCCGCTTCCAACATCGGACTCAACTACGGAAAAATCCGTACCGGATAGGGAAAGATTAGCCCATCTTCGGAGTCCTTTTGCTATATTCGATTGAGATTTCTTCCTTTCTTTTTTGGGCTTAAGTTTTACATATATACTTGCGGAATTTGAATTTCCACCCATCAGGCTGGCATTGTCAGCTCCCACTGAAGAATAGTAGCTAGAGATTTCAGGCATTTTATGTAGATGATTTTCAACCTGTTTCACAGTTTTATCCATTTGGTTTAAGCTGGAACCTGAATCAAAGGTCATATTCACATTAAACATGCTTTGATCGGTAGTTGGTATAAATTCTGTGCCGATGGCGCCGGCCGGTATAAGCAGGATGACGGCTATTAATCCTGCTATGCTGAGTAAAAGCACCCTTTTTCTGTGATCCAGCGACCATATGAGGACCTTTTTATATGTTATTGTCACATTGTCTATGGAAGACGAAATCGTATTGAATATTTTGTAAAGCCAACTTTTCTTAAATCTTTCCATCTTTCCGGAAGATATTTTATTTTTGGAATCTTCTTTTCCCTTAAAGAATCTGGAAGCCAGCATGGGAGTTATTGTAAAGGATACAAACAGAGAAAACAGCGAAGCAGCAGTTATGGTAAGTCCGAATTCCTTAAAAAATTTTCCTACCATGCCTGATATAAATGCTACTGGAGTGTATACGACCACGTCGCAGAGAGTTATTGCAATAGCTGCAAGACCTATTTCCATGCGGCCGTCTATGGCAGCGGATTTGGGATCCTTTTTCATGGCAAGGTGGCGCTGTATGTTGTCGAGTACGACGATTGAATCATCTACTAGAATACCTATGCACAATGACAGTGCCATGAGAGACATCATATTCATGGTAAATTTAAATATGTACATTATAAAGAAAGTTGATATTAGGGAAGTAGGTATTGCTATCAGGACAATAAGCGATGATTTCCAGCTCCTTAAAAATATAAGCAATACTATGGCAGTTGTAATTATGCCTTCCATTAAAGTATGTTTTATCTGGGAAAGAGAGGAGTTTATAAATGTAGTGCTGTCATAGGCGGTTTCAAGTTTAATACCGCTTGGGAGCTGCTTTTTGATTTTTTCAAGTTCTGATTTTATGTTGTTCACGGCTTCTACTACATTTGCATCACTTTGTTTCTGGACGCTTATTCCAATAGTTTTTTTACCATTTATCCTCATGCGTTGATTCTCTTCGGGGTATTCCAGATTTATATCTGCTATGTCAGACAGGCGGACCGTACTTTCATCTTTGGCAGGTATTATTAAGTTCCTGACTTCATCTAGATTTTGAAATTCACTTGTAACTCTTACAGGCTGATTTAAGTTCTCCTGTTTTATCTGTCCTGCCGGTATATTTATATTTTCAGCCTGCAGTTTTGAAATCAGGGTGTTTACATTTACTCCATTGAATTCCAGGGCAGCTTTATTCAACTTTATTGTAAGCTGTTTTTTTTGTATGCCCTGCAGGGTTACATTTCCGACACCCTGTACTTTTTGAAGGTTTTCTACTATATTATTTGCTTCATTGTAAAGTTCATCTTGTGATACATTTCCTGATAAGGACAACATCAAGACAGACATGGAATTTGTATCTATTTTGAATAAAACCGGTTTATCTGCATTTTTGGGAAGCTTAGCCTGGGCGTTGTCTACAGCTTTCTGTACATCTAAAAAAGCCGTGTTCATGTTTACATTGCTCTTAAACGTTATAATAGTTTGTCCAACACCTTCTTTGGATGTGGATTGGATTTTTTCGATGCCGCTTATACCTGATATGGCATTTTCAATGGGTTTTACTATGTCTTCCTTGATATCCTCGGAACTGGCGCCTGCATATGTAGTGGATATGGAAATTACAGGTACGTCGACGGATGGCATAAGATCTGCCCCGATGTGAGTATAGCCGAACACACCAAGGCCCAGTAGAAAAAGTATTACCATGGTTATGGCAGCCGGCCTCTTTACGGATAGCTCTGTTAAATTCATTTTTCCCTCCTCTTTATATGTGTTGCATAGCTTAAATTATAAATGTATGTAAAAGAAAATTCAAGAATTGGCAATAAATTTTGTAGTTATGAATTTAATCAGAAAAATGAAGGAATATCAATCATTTTTTATGTAATGCAGTGAAATTATGATTTAAAACTTGTATTTTCCCATAAAAATACTGTAAATGAAGTTGAAAATTCAAAAGTAGTATGCTATACTAAACATAATTTAGTGAAAGTTATTTTCACTTGGTGGAAATAAAATAAAACTTGCAATTGTAGATTATTTTTTAAAATTCAAAAAAGTATTTGAAAGTCGTATTTGACAGTATATGTGCTTTAGAAATATGTGTTGTTTTGAATTCAATATATATGGTGAAATAAAAAGTAAAATGACTTTCAAAAAGTTGGAAGAGAGGTAAATTAAATTGATTGGTGTGAAAAATGGT
>NZ_JBGFFE010000032.1:0-24217 GCF_041224415.1 Clostridium lapidicellarium
ACCTTGGTATCACAGCAGTTAACGGGGATCAATCTGAATTGAAAAAAGTCAGGCTGCCGCAAATGTTGTGAATAAAGTGTAAATGATTGGACAAGCAAGACAAGCAATCAGTTCCAGGAACACAAGCAGGACAAGCAACCAGTCCCGGCAAGTTCAGTCAGCTCAGCAAGTAGACAAGCGACTGTCTCTAAACCAGCTGTTTCAACCGAGATAATTGCCTACATAGCTGTTTTCACATCTCTTACAATTTTTTCAGACGGATAAATATTTGCAGAGTGGGTAAAAATGATAAATTTTTGGGGATTGATGTTCAGATTGCTTGATTTTCAGCTGAAATTGAAAATTATCTTCTTTCTTTGAACTTTTCTACAGTGATATGTTATAATGAAAAAAATGAGGCTTTTAGCGTGGTGAATTTATGAATTTAGGTGAAAAAATAAGAAATTTAAGAAAATCCAAAAAAATGAGTATTGAGCAGCTTTCAAAAATATCCGGTCTTAGTATGGGGCTTATAAGTCAGATGGAGAGAAATATAACCACCCCTTCAGTGTGGTCTCTTTGGGAAGTAGCCAAGGCTCTTGATGTGCGTATAAATTATTTTTTTGATGAATATGATAAGTCGCTTCCGATTGTGAAAAAAAATAGCAGGAAAACTATAACTCTTCCCAATTCTAATGTTACATATGAGCTTTTGAGCCCTAATTTAAAGAAAAAAATTGAGTTCCTTCTGGTAAAAATTGAACCTGGCATGTGCACTTCTTATGAACAGATTTCCCATGAGGGTGAAGAGTGCGGATATGTAGTCAAGGGAACCATGAAGGTGAAGTGGGGAAGCAAGGAATATGTATTGGAAGAAGGCGACAGCATATATCTTGACAGCAATGTTCCCCACAGGTACATAAATGTAGGTGAAGATACTGTGATTTCCGTATGGGCAATGACTCCGCCGAGCTTTTAGAAGAAACTGACGGGCAAATGCTCTATAAGAGTGGTATTTCTACAGAAGGCTGTGGGAAAAACTATTCAAGTCAGTGTGGTATTTATACGGAAGAAGCGTTCAGAGAGAATACGTGGTAAAATCAAGTGGTTATATGTGGTGGATTTTCGGCAGATGCCGAAAATTTTCTTTTTTATTTAATTGATAATTGTATTGAAAATTGATTATACTAAAATATAAGCTATTTATCATAAATTGTGAAATATCGTATTTGATAACCTGTCCATCCTTGGAACTCTAATCCTGTTATATATAGTTCCGGTTTATATTATCCTGTCCACACTCTAATCTGCGCTATGATTATAACTCTGTATCCAGCTTGTCAATTTCTAAATCTCCCTGCTCTTTACTGGTTATTAATTACTTATTTTCCAATTTACTTAAAGATTATGATAGTTAACCATTTGATTTAACCGTTCGTTTCAATTATCCTGCAAGTTAGATTATTATGTGATTGTTTTATAACCAATTTTGTAATTAATCGGTAGTTTGTCCGCTGACGTTTACACACCTGCCAAATGCCTGTTATGACTTGTCCACCACTGTTTATCCACTGCCAGCTGTGAATTGTCAGCTTTAAACTGTTAACTTGTCTACTGACGATTAGCTATTGCCCAATGCTTATTATGCTTGTCCACCGCCCCTTGTCCATTGTCAATTGTGACTTGTCCATTGTTAATAAATATTTCGAGCTTTTATTATTCTAAATACAAAATTTTTTTAAAATATAGCAGGAATATTCAAGTTAGTGAAGAATATTATATATATACATAAAAATATTTAATATAATGAATTATTATATATAGTTGTAAGAGGTGAAAGGAATGACAGAAAACGTTAAAAAAAAGAAATTGACATTAGTTTCGTTGTCTTTAATGTGTGTTACAACCGTATTCATGTTCACTAATATTCCAAGATCATTTTTGCTTATGGGGTATTCTGCAATTCCCTGGTATATTTTATCGGCAGTTGCTTTCTTTGTACCCTTCGCATTTATGATAGCAGAATATGGTGCGGCTTTTAAAAATGAAAAAGGAGGGATATATTCCTGGCTTGAAAAGTCGGTAGGTCCCAAATATGCTTTCATAGGAATAATAATGTGGTATGTGGGCTGGCTTGTATGGGTGGTTTTGACCTGCACGTCCATATGGGTTCACTTTTCAACCATCTTGTTTGGAAGGGACACTACATCCACCTGGAGTTTTCTCGGGATGGATTCCACCAAAAGTGTGGGCATATTGGCAATAATCTTTATTGTCTCTCTTACTTTCATTGCAACGAGAGGGCTTGACAAAATAATTAAAATAACCTCTCTTGGGGGTATTTCCGTCGGGTTTATAAATATCGTGGCCTATGTGGGAGCCATAGTTGTGCTTGTACTTAACCACGGCCATATAGCACAGGCCATAAACCTGCACTCCTTTGTCAGCTCACCGAACCCGGCGTACGGCAGTACCATTTCGATATTGTCCTTTGTCACTTTTTCCATAGTCGCCTATGGAGGCATAGAAGTCATGGGAGGTGTGGTGGACCAGACCGAGGATCCGGAAAGAACGTTTCCAAAAGGGATAATTATAGGAGCTTCTTTCATTGCCATTGCCTATGCGGTGGGTATATTTGCAGTAGGCATATTTACCAACTGGTCACAGGTGCTGTCCGGGAAAAATATAAATACCGTAAATGCAGTTATAATTGTAATGAACAATTTGGGGTATCAGATTGGATCCGGGTTGGGACTGGACCAGGCCGGCTGCCTTAACTTTGGAAGATGGGTGGCCAGGTTTGCAGGATTATCCATGTTTCTCACCTATGTGGGGTCTCTCATAAATGTATCCTATTCGCCGCTCAAGCAGATGATAGAAGGGGTGCCTAAAAAATTATGGCCCGGGAAATTAGGCGAACTTTCCGACGATATGCCTAAAAATGCCATGTGGGCCCAGTGCATAATTATAGTTATAATTCTTGCACTTGTAAGCTTTGGAGGTGAGGGCGCAAATAAATTTTTCAACAAACTTGTTCTGATGACCAATGTAGCCATGACACTGCCCTATGTGTTCATAACCGGGGCATTTCCGAGGTTTAAGAAAAACAAGTCCATTAAGAAATCCTTCAGCATGTTCAAGACGCGTAGAAGTGTCATGCTCTGGTCGGTACTTTCTACACTGACGGTTGGTTTTGCAAATTTCTTTTCCATAATACAGCCGGCTGTGGAAGGCGATTTAAGTACGACGCTCTGGATTATAGCAGGGCCTGCTGTGTTTGCACTTATTGCACTAATGCTCTATAGAAGATATGAAAAATTGATGAAAAATGAAATCTAGAAAGGGAGTGAATTTTGACAGCCTAAAGTAAAAAATTGTCTCTGGGCTGTTGATAACTAATGAAGATATTTGACGGACATTCTGATATTTTAACTGATGTTACTATAAAAAGATCAAAAGGTGAAAGAAATGTATTAAGGAAATATCATATTGACAGGCTCAAAAAAGGCGGCGTGGCGGCCACCATACTTGTAAATTGGGTGGATCCTCCCTATGACAAAAACCCTATGGACAGGATGGTCCAGATTTTAGGTGCCACCTTCGAAGAAATCGGAGAGATGGGAGACTGTGCTGCTGTAGCCTATAATGCGGAGGACATTGAAAATATCCAGAAACAGGGCAAATTGGCTATAATCTTGGGATTTGAAGGTTTGAGCGGGCTCGGTAAAAATGTAAGCTTTTTAAATGCACTTTACGCCCTTGGCATAAGGCATGCAATGCTTACGTGGAATGAAGAAAATGAGTTTGCAACTGGAGTTTCAAGCCCCAACAAGGACAGGGGAGTCACGGATCTTGGGATACAGGCTCTTGAAAAGATGGAGAAGCTGGGAATGATAGTAGATGTGTCCCATGCAAACGAAAAGACCTTCTGGGATGTATATGAGAATACGGAGAAACCTTTTATAGCGTCCCACTCCAACTGCTATGCTGTTTGTCCAAATGCCAGAAATCTGAAGGATGATCAGATAAAGGCACTGGCAGGGAGGGGCGGAGTAATGGGAATGAACGCTTGGCCTGATTTTATAAGCAGCGACGGGAAACCCACCCTTGAAAAATTTGCGGATCATGTGGACCATATTGTAGAACTTGTGGGAATTGACCATATTAGCCTGGGATTTGACTTTTGCGACTTTTTGGATTCCGGATCCACCCAGAGCTTTCAGGAAACAGCCCTGACTGCAACTCCGGAAATTGAAAATGCCTCTGAGATTCCAAATTTTTTGAGAGTACTTAAAAAAAGAGGTTATAATGAAGAAGAACTGAAAAAAATCTCATATAAAAATATAATGAGGGTTGTCAGGGAAATTTTAGGATAAATTTGAATCCATATATATGGTAAAGCGCACTTTGATTAGGTTTTTAAGACCTTTTAAAGTGCGCTTGTTGTTTTATTATTTTAAAAATTGCAAAATATTAGACAATTCTAATGTAATTTTTATACATAAAAAATAAAAATTACAAAAATCTTCTTAATTATAGGTTTATTTTTAGAAAAAGAGGTGATATAATTACCTTGAACTATATATTACATATTTATGAATTAAGTTACATTTTAATTACAATTTAAAACATTTTCATAAGTGCTTAATTTTAGTTCCCACAATGCGTAATTGATGGTTAACTTATATTTTTTTATAAACAGTTCATATAATGCAATAATTATCAATATAATTTATGTGTAGAGCAGTTTGTACAATAAAAATATAATTTTATTATGATATGGAAACGGGTGTGAGAATATGAATAGTTTTAATCAACAAAACAACGATAAATACAATAAATTACAGGAACCTTCTGTATTAGACATTTTTGGTGATGAAACTCTGGAAATGCAAGTTCAACAGCTTAAAAATGACGTAGAAAAAAATACTGAACTTTTAAATGAAAGCAAGGAACTTAACAAAAAAATTACAGAATTCATATCTAATATTTCTCATGAACTAAAAACACCTCTCAACGTTATTTTTTCTGCAATACAGGTATTGGGACTATATAAGGATTATACGGATGAAAATTATGTTAACAAGCAAAGTCAGTATCTTACGATTATGAAACAGAACTGTTACAGACTTATGAGGCTTATAAATAATCTACTGGATGTAAGTAAACTGGACTCCGGATTTATAAAATTGAATCTTCATAATAGGAACATAGTGAGTGTGGTTGAGGACATTACCTCTTCATTGGCGCCTTATGTGGAAGACAAGGGAATCAACCTGGTTTTTGACACCAATGTGGAGGAAAAGATAATGGCAGTTGATTCTGATAAAATAGAGAGAATAATCTTGAATTTACTTTCAAATGCAGTAAAATTTACCCCTAAGAATGGTGAAATATATGTAAATGTCGAAGATGAAGGGGATAATGTATATATCAAAGTAAGAGACACTGGTGTCGGAATACCGGAGGACAAACTTAAAGTAATATTTGAAAGATTTGGGCAGGTGGGTGGGAATAATATCAACAACAGCAAAGGCAGCGGCATAGGCCTTTACCTGGTTAAATCTTTTGTGGAGCTCCACGGTGGAGAAATAAGTGTAAAGAGCACTCTGAATGTAGGAAGCGAATTTACGATAAAACTTCCTGTAAAGGTTATAGACGAAGAAAAATGTATAGATGATGACTGCGGAAACAGAAAAGAGCAGATAGGCATGGAATTTCCGGATATATCGGATATATACTATAAATAAAATCAACTGTATGTAGATTTTATTTCCGCTTTTATAAGTGATATAATGTTTTGGTAAAAGCGGGGTGATGGCATGAGCAAAATTGAAGGAACCGGATGTGACATATTGGTTCCCTTTAGTGAGAGAAAACCGTTGAAGGAAATAGAACACAGCATTACAAAAAGGTACAGGACTCATATATGGTCGAAATTTGTAAAAGCCATAAACGACTATCACCTGGTAGAAGAGGGGGATAGAGTTGCAGTGGCGGTGTCCGGGGGCAAGGACAGCCTTCTTATGGCCAAATTGTTTCAGGAACTTAAAAAACACTGGAGGGTGGACTTCGATCTGGAATTTATTTCCATGGATCCGGGGTATCACGAGAGTATCCGGAAACTTCTGGAAAGCAACTGCAGTTATCTGAATATTCCTGTGCACATTTTTGAGTCCAATATTTTCCATGTTGTGGATAAAATCGCCAGGGATTATCCCTGTTACATGTGTGCAAAGATGAGAAGAGGGGCACTTTATACAAAAGCCCGGGAACTTGGGTGCAATAAACTTGCTTTGGGCCACCATTTCAACGATGTGATAGAGACGACCCTTCTTAATCTTCTGTATTCCGGAAGTTTTAAAACCATGCTCCCTAAATTGAAGTCCAAAAATTTCGAGGGACTGGAACTCATAAGGCCTCTTTATTATGTAAAGGAAATTTATATCAAACGCTTTATACAGGGCAGCGGCATATGGCCCCTTAACTGTGCCTGCATGGTGGAAGCGGAAAGAACGGGCAATAAGAGGTATGAGATAAAGGATCTTATAGCGGAACTCAAGAAAAAATACAAAGATATAGACAACTCCATCTTTCATGCGGCCGAAAATGTGAATTTGGACGGCATACTGGCCTGGAAACAGGGTGGAGAAAGACATTCTTTCCTGGAAAACTACGATAGGGACGAGGGGCAGGGTAAAAAATGACGAAGTTGTGGGGAAAACTCATAAAGAATAATAGGATAGTTAAGGATAAGGTGATCACCCTGGACAGTGGAGAAGATTACCAGGAGGACTTGAAGAACTGCATAATCAAGATCTGCAGTGAATTTGACATTGAAAAACCCTACTGGCTTCCCACTAACCTCGATGAGTACAACAGGAGAAGAAAGACTACCTTCAACCAGGATAATTTTATAGACAGATTTCCCTTTGATAAATTTGTCATAGAGGAAATTAATGCGAAAAAGCGGAGAAAAGGGCGCGGCGTCAAAAAATAAAATAGAGATTTCCGGCGCCGGCCGAAAATCTGAATTGGATAAGTTAGCTGTCAAATATAACTACAAATTTTATGGAATATATGTCTGCCAGTTCTCTTGAATTTGTACCGTCCTCCCTCAGTATTATATAGCTTATTCCCACGTTTTCCAGTATACCTGTTCGGTCCTGGAGGGTCCCGGTACCAAGCAGAAATGTGACTCTCACTCTTTTCCCTATCTGGGTCCTTAAGTAACCTTGAACATAATTTATGTCCTGCTGCACTGGTGAACCCGGTGCCATTTCAAAACTGGTAGGTGTAGGCGTGATGTGCTGCTGTGCCTGTGAAGGCGTCTGGGTTTGTCTTGCCTTATCTGTCTTATCGGAATTTAAAGATGCAGTTTCCGGCATCTCCACTTCTGGCATTATCTCTGGTGCCATCGGCATAGTCCTGAAATAGTCAGGATAATTTGATATCATTAAAATACCTCCGTGATATATTAATTAATTTAAAATTTACATATTGTCCATTGTTAATTGTCCATTGCCTAAGTTTGTGCATAGAGTTCTGTCGGATCGTAAAAGCAGTGGTTCAGTATCTTTATCTGGAAAATCCCTACTCCGTTTGGAGGAAACATGTTGGGACATGGAGCATAGGGATTGAAGTACCATAGAGAATAGCCTATGTTAAATAGTCTGTTGCCCGCAAGTGCCCAGTCTGCTATGTCATAGTGTATTTGATCGGGGGGAGTGGACCAGACATTTTGGTTATTGGGTACGCCGTTTATTTCAGTGCGCATGCAGTCGAACTGGCCGGTCTGGAAAAGTATGCGTCTTAAATCTCCCTGGCCTATTCTGTGGTATTCCCCGTATGGAACCCTGACTCTGTTCATAATAGTGGTAGCTACAGCCCTCATTCCGGTGTCTCCCTCCCCGCCGGCCTCGCATTTTATGATTCTGGCAAGAAGTTCCCTGTCTGAAAAAGCCATAGGCTTTCACCTCCATATTTTATTTACAATACTATTTTATTTGAAAAAGTTTAAAAGGTTACAATTATTTATTTGTTTGCCCACCGCCAACTGTCAATTGTCCATTGTCAATTGTATAAATTTCTTTCGGGCCTCTATAAAAATTTTTTTTGTTGTTATATAATAAGTTATGTATATTTCATGATAAAAGGAAAGAGAGGTAAATTATATGGTGAATAAGAAAAAATTTCTAAGCCCCCTTTTAACTGCGCTGGCAGTAACCCTGGCACTTGGAATTCCGACTGCAGGTGTACAAGCAGCGACAGACCAAATACCGACAACCAGGATTGGCGAGGGTGACAGAATAGGTACTGCTGACCAGCTGGCCATAGAGCAGTTTAAAACTTCCAAGAATGTAGTGCTTGTAAATGGCTACGGTTATGCAGATGCTGTAAGTGCCACTCCTCTGGCAAAGCAGCTCGACGCCCCTATACTTTTAACCCACGGGGAGGATACTCTGGAATCTGAAGTATCTTCAACCATGGACCAGCTTGGAGCAGCTAATGTATATATAATAGGCGGAACCGGAGTTGTATCTCAATCCATGGAAGATAATTTGAAAACTAAATACGGTGATGAAAAAGTTCAGCGTATACAAGGTACTACTGACACTACCAGAATGGGTACAAATGCGGCAGTTGCCCAGAAAGTGCTTGATATGGGCGGTAAAAAATCCGCAGTTCTTGTAAATGGACAGGATGGATATGCTGATTCTCTTTCAGTAGCTTCCATCGCCGCCCAGAATGGATATCCCGTTTTGTTTGCAAATAAACAGGAAGTGCCTTCTGTAGTCAAGGATGTAATAACTTCCAACAGCTTGAGCAATATACAGGCTGCAGGTGGAAGCGGAGTGCTTCCCGAAGTCGTGGTTGATTCTGTGAATGCATCCAAGATTACCGACGATTCCAACATGGCAAATAGATTTGCCACCAACCTGGCAATATTGAATCATTTTAAGAGCAGTCTTGATTTCAATACTGTATATGTGGCAGCAGGCGGTGCATCCGATGATCAGTTTGCAGATGCCCTGGTAGCTTCTGCAGCAGCAGCAAAGACCGATTCCCCTGTAGTGCTCAGCGGAGTTGGTGCAGGTGAAGATCAGATAATAGATGCCAATGCTTATATATTGGGTAATGCAGACAGCAGCTCCAAAGCTGTAATAGTTGGAGGAACAGCTTCTGTTTCACAGGAAATACAGACAACCCTTGAAAATGGTGAAGATTTCGAAGTTATAGGCATTGAATAAAAAAAGATCCCCTTTTGGAGCGGTCAGATAGGGATTTATAATTCCTGAAAAATTCGGCATAGTCGTTGATATTCGGCTATGCCGTTTTTTCGTTTATTTTGGTAAGTCGATAGCGCCAATGCAGTTATAAAAAATTTGAATCCGCTGGGTTCTGCGTCCATCTACCTTTTCAGCCTTAAATACTATAATTTTGTCAATGAACTCTCGGATAATCTCTGCATCCAATTCTGTAATTTCTGTGTACTTTTTAACCAGTGCCAAAAAGCGGTCGGTATTGAGGTACTGTTCATTTGCTGTATCAATGGTATGTTTTAATTTGGTTATCCTTTCTTCCAGAGCTTTCTGCTCGGATTCATATTCAGCCGACATCTTGTAAAAACGCTCTTCGGGAATTTTGCCCATCACATTATCTTCATATAGCTTTCTAATGATTTTGTCTATGTCAGCAATGCGAGTCTGTGCTTGTTCGTATTCCTTTTGACTTTGGCGGAGTTCTTTGGCAAGTTCCTTTTCTGAATTATTCATAACTATACGGATGAATTCCTGTTCATGGTCTTTGGCAAAGGAGGTTACACATCTTAAGTCTTCTAGCAAAAGCTGTTCCACTACAACATTACGTATCTGATGTGAACTGCACATACCCTTTTTCTTGCGGTAAGTAGCACAAACGAAATATTCCTTATCGTGTGTCCATCCCTTGCCTCTAACCTGATACAGCTTTGCCCCACAGTCGGCACAAAACATCATGCCAGAAAGCATTCCCATTTCACCTAATCGTGATGGTCTTCGCTTGCCATCTCTGATTTTCTGCACTGTTTCCCAAGTCCCCTCATCAATAATTGCTTCATGGGTATTTTTGAAAACCAGCCAATCTTCTGGATTGTTCATTATCTTGACTTTGCTCTTATATGACTTTTTAGAAGTCTTGAAATTCACTGTGTGGCCTAGATATTCCATTTTAGCCAGAATATCTGCTACGGTACGAGCCGACCAAGCATATGGGTTTTCAGGTGGTCTTGCTGGAGTGTTAATACCCATTTTGCGAAGATGAACCGTAGGTGTATCAATGCATCGCTTTTCAAGTTGCTTTGCTATCTGCGTGGGTCCAAAACCAGCCATACACAGTCGGAAAATATCTCTGACCACCTCGTCGGCTTTCTCATCTATAATCCAGTGCAACTTATCTTCAGGGTCTTTAATATAACCGTAAGGCGGATTGGTGCAGAGCGGCTTACCGGACTGTCCCTTGGATTTGAACACAGCACGGATTTTCTTGCTAGTATCCTTAGCGTACCATTCATTTATAATGTTAAGAAACGGTGTAAAGTCACTGTCTGCTTGGTTTGCACTATCAATACAGTTGTTAATAGCAATGAATCGTACATCTGCTTCAGGAAACATAATCTCGGTATAATATCCTACTTTAAGGTAATCCCTGCCGAATCGGGACATATCCTTGATGATAATCGTTCCAATTCTACCGGACTCTACATCTGCAATCATGCGGTTAAAGTCTGGTCTATCAAAAGTTGTACCGCTGACCCCATCATCCACATAAAATTCGATGTTACGAAAACCGTTGTCCTCAGCATATTTTTTTAGAATTGCCTTCTGGTTTACTATACTGTTGCTGTCTCCTGCAAGCTCATCATCACGGGAAAGCCTGCAGTAAAGAGCAGTAATTTTCGCTTCTTCAAATGCTAATGTTGATTTACGTATAGTGCTAAATGTTGACTGTCTATTCATTTTTCTCCTCCATTTCCGACAGTCTTCAAGCGGTTTAGCACTATGTATATTACCGTACTACCTTGAAGAAGTCGAGTTGATTTCCGTGGGTTTATTTGAACTATTTGATAACTTTGAAAGGCTTTTTGCGTTGACCGTAATCAGTCGTTTCAGCTTGGAATATGCACTTTCCTTTGCTGAATCACTTACTCGTGATTCCACCACATAGACCGTACCTCCGATATCGGATTTGGTTGTGCGGCTGTTACTTTGATTCTCCATATCGTGACCTCCTGTCCGATGTTTTGAAGGGACTGGCACTGAGCCGAATTGATTACCCAGTGCCTAATCCATTATTTAAGCTTTTATTTGTAATATTTTCAGAGCATCCGGTTGAATTAGCTTGCCATCCAATCTCTCGTAAGCAGAAAATCCAATTTGCCCCTGCAATGCATATAACTCACTTAATTTTTTTATCGTTATTGGTTGACGTTCAATCAGCCAGTAGTATGATAAATCTCCAAATACAATGCTTTTCGCTCCTGCTGATACTGTAGGCATATATGGAGAGGTAACTACAGGCTTTCCGAAGATGGTGTTGTCTGAAGAATTCCACAGATAACTGCCGCTTGTATCCTTAAGGGTTCTAAGAAGCATGGCTGTATTATCGTGCATAATAAACACAGCGTTATTGCGATATTCATCTTTTAATGAAAAATACAGAGAGATAATCTCATCAAAAGAGATGGTACTATTGTCTGCTGTAGTTACATCTGCGTCTGCCGTAAGTATACCTGTTGGCTGAGTTGTGCCATTTCCATTAAGCAATGCATTTTCCTCAGCCTTGCCAAAACGCTTCGCAAAATCACCCATCAGATATTTTTCAAGATTAAAGTTCATATCGGTGACGAATGAGCGGTTTAGCTTGACAAGAGATGCCAGCTTGTATGATTTCACCAGAAACTGTGTAAATGTATCGGCACTTTCGGGGATTGGATCTCCGTCTTCAACCCAATCTGCTGTCCCTGTTGAGGATACCGCTTGAATTTTACCTTCTGCAGAAGATAGATTGATAACAGTAGCAAATCTGCGGAGTATATTCTCCTTTGCCAAAGCAGTGTTAAAGCCTTCTCGGAACTCGTCTGGTGCGACATAGGCTCCTGCATTATCAAAACCCTCTCTTAGATTTTGATTATTTTCTTCTTTTCCTTTCATAACATTCCAAAACGCTCTATTATAAGTTGTTGATGTTGCCATAATCGTTTACCTCCTAAATTAAAATTGATTGTGGGGTATATACCCCGTTTGAAACCGCGTTTTTTTACGCGTTGCCCCACGCCCGTTGTCCAGATGAAAAAGTGTGGAGATTTGACCTCCCCTAGGGGCAGGTATTAACACATGGAGTTGTATCCATTGTTTTCACTGGTTTTAAGCTTTGTAGCAAGATGTAGCAGGTAAAAACTAAACTCTCTATACGAGAGCGATTTTTTATATAACCTGTTTTTCTTGCTACAAGCTGCTACACTGTGTTTAAATAAGAAAAAATTCTTCTTCTGTCAGCTTATATCCGATAAGCATTGTGGTCATCCCACCACCAGAACGTGGTCGTTTCCGTTCTACACGGGCGATAGCTGTTAATGCTTGTTTGAAGTTTCTTGCATTCTCCGAATAACATCCATTGGCACTGCACCAACGCTGATACCGGGCATACACTTCGGATGTCCGCACCTCACTATTAGGACTTTCCTCCAAGGCATCCTCGAAAAATAATGCTATTTTGTCGCTGTCACGTTTATAAGCCTCCGTTGCTGTCTTAACGGAATCAGGTAAAGTCAAGCCTTCTTTCTTTAACAGCTGATAGCCTTCAATTAGCCAGTTGAGGATAGCACTTTGATTCTTTGGTTTGGCGAATTCACGTTTTAAGTTTTTATCCTGCTCGCTTTCATCAAAGTGTCGTTCAAAAGGGATGATTACCACTCTGCCACTGGAAAACAGTGTCATATCCGTAATAACGGGCAGATAATTGGTGTTGATATACAGCTTAAACTTTGGCGAAAAATCAAAGGAATTCTCATGTAGAAACCTTGCGTTAATGGTGTCACCACCCGTCATGCTTTTTACCTGTGCAGCATTTAGGACAAGTCCTCTGCTAGGTTCGGAGATATTCACAAAGCGTACTCCTGCAAGCCGGGCAATATCTTCACTTGGACTTGAACTGTTATTGTTCTTTTTCAGACTGATAGTCTCCGGCCTTGCGGTACAGCCATAACTGCCTAATACCTTAAGAATGCTCTCACATAGCGTACCTTTACCGTTTCGAGTTGTAGCACCATAGAGAACAAACAGGCATTCATACCGAGTGTCTCCGCTGATACTGTAACCAAAGGCCTTTTGGAGGAATTTTGCCTTTTCCTCATCTCCGCTCATAATCTCATAAATAAATCTATCCCATCGCTCACTTTTTGCTTCTGGATCATATTTAACGCCAGATATCTTTGTAAGTCTGTCCTCGCTGTTGTGGGGATGAAAATCCATGGATGTTAAAAACAATGTTCCATTGGCACAGTTGAGTACCTGCGGGTCTTGGTCGAATTCAGCCATTGATATGGGATATACACTCTGTGCATCTTTAAGTACCGTTTCTCGGTATCTTCTTGACTGCCACTTTCGGCAATAGTCAATGTATGCCTTTCTTTGATGTTCATCTTGAATAGTCAAAGCATAGGTTAGCAGTTGATTAGCCAATGATTTACACATTTCCATCACTTTGAGATTACCAATATCGGGAGTCCATATGCCGTTTTCATAGCAAAACCACATCTTCCTTTCGGGAACATAGCGGGCAAAAGATTTATAATAATCAGCAAACAGCCTGCTTGCCCCAATATCTGTCCAAGGGTAACGCTCATTGTTTTCAGGCTTTAAAGTAGTAAGGGAATATTCGCCAAAATCTTCTGTAGCCGATGAACGCTTACCACCTGGTTTGTATATCTCCGTAACGCTTGTGATTGCTTTTTGTATGGTTAGCATTCCATAAGTACTGCCGGACTGCTGTCTATTCCACTTATCTCGCATTAGACCGCTCTGCCGGAAAAGTCTGTCCATCTGTCCAATATCCCTGCCACACCAAAATGCCAGCATACCACAAAGTGCCAAATCAGCTTCACTGTGGGAAGCATAGCCAGATGTATCTCCCTGCCATAATGCTTTGAACCTTTCTCCATTTATTGATTTTAAAGCCTTCTCAATAACAGATTTATCAGACAGATAGGACTGGCTGTCCATATCCGGTAGTTGCTTCACAGGGTTAGGACGTAGCATATACTTGTCTAGTATCATCTGTAGTTCATTCGATTTCTCCGGTATATCACCATCTGCATATACATTGCCTGTTACGGTAACAAAGCGATTTGTTGCTCCAGCCACATAGACCTCAACTCCCAGCTTTCTGTTGTTGATATAATATTTTGTTTTGTCAAAGTCATAGCCAGTGGCCTTAAAGAAAATATGCAGCCCTTTCCCAGATGGACTGTGTTCCATATAGCAACCACTAAAAGCCTCTACAACACTTTGGGCAATAGGCTTAAGCTTACCACTACTGTCGAAGCAATTATCTAAGTCGATAACACAAATGTCATTACCCACCATAAAGCCGATACCATCATAATCACTTAAAGCAGCTACAGCCGAACTAAAATCTTTAAATGTACCACGTTTATTTGGTTTTGCCCTTTTTCTTGTTACTGGGTTATAGGGAACTTTGGTTTTTCTGCCACTTCGCTCTTCATATTTCCAACAGCAAAACTGTGGCTTATCTTTAAGAATCTGCGGCAAGTTATAATATTGTGTATTCAGTTATTTCACCTCCTTGCCTGTTATAAATGACCCGAAACGCTACGGTTCCAGAGGGTTTGCCTTGTTTGACACAACCTCGTTATCTTTTAAGGAATACGCTCGGAATTATCGTCATGGCATATTCTGCTTGAAGTATCTCTTGCATTTCGGGGTATTCAGTTGTCAAGGAGCAGTGAGAGAAAAACTATGCTTTCATTGGGGGATTTTTTTCCTCTCACCTTATAGCCTTGGTAGGGCACATTAGTTGAGGATTTTCTAAAAATATTTTTTCTTCCTCATCCATAAGCGAAGAATTCTATTGATTCGAACCCCTAAAATAAAAAATAGCCTGTCTTTTTTCCAGAAAAGACGGCTGTAATGTTTATGCTTTTGCTCAAATTTGAGCGAAAGTGGTATTAAATTTAAGAAGGCTTAATGCTGTAGTTTTGGATTTTTCAATTAGACTTTCCGACTTTTTTGTCTAAAAGTATTTATTTGAGCACCATTAATTAAATGCGCAAACAGAAAATTGTGATTGAAACAGATGAAAAATAATGTGGGATTAAAAATTTATGCTGTTTATATCGTGTTTTTGTGATATAATTATTAATATTTGTGGGAGGTGCAAAAAATGGCAATACATTATAACAAGCTATGGAAGCTGCTAATTGATAAGAATATGAAAAAGAAAGATTTGCAACGCCTTTCCGGTGTTAGCTCGGCAACTATTACAAAGCTTGGCAGAAATGAAAATGTAAATACAGAAATACTTCAAAAAATATGCACAGCTTTAGAATGTGACATCTGTGATATTTTAGAGTTTGTACCAGATAAAATTGAGAAAGGCAAGGTGAATGATAACAATGATTAAGGATATTATGAATGCCAATGATAGTGCAACACCGAACAGTCGAGAAATAGCTATACTAAAAGAAAATTTTCCCTCATGCTTTAGGGCAGATGGGTCCTTTGATATTGAACGGTTTAAGGAATTTTTAAGTGATAAGATTGCTGTAACTGGAGAAGGTTATGAACTTAAGTTTTTGGGTAAAAACTATGCCCGATTGCTGGCTTCAATTGATACTACAACAGTTGTCGTGCCAGACGAGGAACATAACTCAAAACCAGAAAATGCAAACAGCGAAAATGTCTACATAAGCGGAGATAACCTTGACGGATTGAAGCATCTTTTGAAATCTTATTCAAATAAGGTGAAAATGATATATATTGACCCACCCTACAACACTGGGACAGATGGGTTTGTTTATAATGACAGCTTTAACTTTACTGTTGAGGAATTATCTGAAAAGTTAAGTATTAGTGAAGAGCAGGCACAACGTATTTTAGATTTAACTAAGCGGGGTTCAGCATCTCATTCAGCATGGTTGATGTTTATGTATCCACGTCTTTTGCTTGCCAGGGATTTGCTTAAAAAAGATGGAGTTATATTTATCTCAATAGATGATAATGAACAAGCAAATTTAAAACTAATTTGTGACGATGTTTTTGGTGAAGAAAACTTTATTGGGAACTTTATAATTAATTCTGCACCAAATGCACGTGACTACGGGCATATTGGGAAAATGCATGAATACTGTTTTTTTTACGCAAAGAATAATGATGAAACGAAAACTAATATGTTACCAGACAACGATAAGAACTTTAAATATGAAGATGACAAAGGAGGATTTAATATTCATCCTCTATATAATAGTAATGAAGCTTTTCATAAAGAAAATCGTCCTAACTTATTTTATCCATTTTATTTATATCTTGATGAACCTTGTAAGGATGGATTCTTTAAAATCGGATTAGAAAAAAAGGCTAATTCTATTGAAATATATCCACCAAAGTCATTAAAAAATAATGTTCAATTTGTTTGGAGATGGGGAAAAGAAAAAGCAAGAAAATTTATTAATCAAGAGATTATTGGATACCAAACAAATTCAAATGAATATCGCATAGTACAAAAGATGAGACATTCAGAAAAATTAATTCGTAGTATTTTATCTGACACAAAGTATTCTAGTAGACGTGGAACTGCTGAGGTGGAAGAATTATTAAAAGGTAAAATTTTCTCCTTTCCTAAACCTGTTTCTCTGATTTCCGATTTAATTAAAGTTGGAATGAATGAGGATGATATAATCCTTGATTTTTTCTCTGGTTCAGGAACTACAGCTCACTCTGTAATGCAACTAAATGCAGAAGATGGGGGAAATCGTAAATTTATAATGGTACAGTTACCAGAAAAAGTTAAAGAAGGTAGTGTTGCTGAAAAAGCAGGTTACTTAACTATAGACCAAATCGGTATGGAACGCATTATTAGAGCAGCAAAATCTATAAAGGAAGAATATCCAGATACAACAGCCGACCTTGGTTTTAAACACTTTACTCTTAAAGAACCAGCTACTGATACTATAGACAAGCTAGAGAAGTTTGACCCAGATGAAAATAAGCTATTTGCGGAGAAATCTCTGCTTGACGATTTTGGAAAGCCTACCATACTTTCAACATGGCTTGTAAGGGATGGTTATGGTCTAACTGCTAATGCTGAAGAGTTAGATTTTGCAGGGTACAAGGGCTATTATACCGGAAAACACCTTTACCTTATTGATTCGGAACTGTCAAATAAGGCTATTGAAGCCATTGTAGTAAAATACGAAACAGACGGAAACTTTAATCCAGAAAATGTGGTGCTATTCGGATATAGTTTTACTTGGACGGAAATGGAAGCTTTGAAAATTAATTTGAAACGGTTGAAGGATACAGAGAAAAACTTGCGTATCAACTTCGATATCCGTTATTGATTGGAGGGTATGTCATGGAACTTATCCTACAACGAGGATTACCACACCAACAAAAAGCAGTAGACGCTATAAGTAAAGTGCTAGATAGGGTGCATATTGCTCAACCTAGACAATTTTATGAAAACCCGATAGTTGATCTTTCTGATTCTCAGTTAACTGCTAATATCAGAGAAATTCAAAAAAATATCCCTGCAGAGTATCGAAGCAGTAGGCCAGTTGGAGATTGCTTGAATCTTGATATAAAGATGGAAACAGGAACAGGTAAGACGTATGTTTATACACACACTATGTATGAGCTTCATAAACAATACGGAATCAATAAGTTTATTATCGCTGTACCTTCACTTGCGATTAAAGCGGGGACAGCACAGTTTTTGCGTGATGAATATGTAAGGCGACATTTTTCCGATGTTTGCGGATATGGTACAGAAATTGAGGTTGGTGTACTAGAAGCGCCGAAAAGCAAGAAAAAGGGACGTACATATTTTCCGAGTGTTGTAAGCGACTTTGTAAAAGGTTCTTGCCAAAACACGAAGAAAATATATGTGCTGTTAGTTAATATGCAACTGCTCGTTGTTCGTAAAAATGGTCTACTCAGTCGTGATGATTATGATTATGGTGTAGAAGGTTTTTATAGACCACTTGATGCTATTCGTGCAACACACCCTATTGTTATTATTGATGAGCCACACAGATTTTCTCGTGACCAGAAGGCTTTCAAGGTGATCGCTGATGAAATAAAACCACAGTGTATTATACGTTTTGGTGCTACCTTCCCTGAAACCACAAGCGGACGTGGAAAGAACAAAATAACGATAAAAGACTATCAAAACCTGCTCTATGATTTAAATGCCTGTGAATCTTTTAATCAGAATTTAATAAAAGGAGTAGCGAAGGAGCATTTTGAACCAGTTTCTAAGCGTGAAGAAAAGGTAAAAATCACTTCCGTCACAAGTAAGGATTCTGTTACCTTTCAGTATAAAAAGCGTGATGAAGCAACTAAAACATTTACCCTTAAAACTGGAGATTCACTATCCATTATCAATGAAGCTTTCGAGGGAATTACTATTCAAGCTATTGGTAAATCAACAGTTGAGTTTTCTAATGGTATTCAAAAGTCAACTGGTGAGGAATTGGATGTGGATATCTATATGACCTCTTATCAAGAGCAGATGATGCGTCTTGCTCTTGAACGTCATTTTGAAACTGAAAAAGCAAACTTCTGTGGTCGCAATTTCAAGATCAAGACATTGGCATTATTCTTTATCGATGATATATCATCATACCGACCAAACGAGGAAGGTAAAACCCCTTATCTATTACAAGCTTTTGAGAGATTACTTAAGGAACGGATAGAATCGGTGCTATCTACCCTCAGTGAGCATGATACAGAATATCGGGCATATCTGGAAGCAAGTCTTGCAGATATTTCTGCTTGCCATGCAGGCTATTTTTCACAGGACAATAGCGATTCGGATGAAGAAATAGCAAAAGAAGTAGAAACCATCCTTCATGAAAAAAAACAGCTTCTTTCTTTTAAGAATAAAGACGGCAGTTATAACACTTTACGTTTTCTATTTTCAAAATGGACACTTAAAGAGGGCTGGGATAACCCTAATGTATTTACGATAGCTAAGCTTCGTTCTAGTGGAAGTGAAAACAGTAAACTGCAAGAGGTTGGACGAGGTTTACGACTACCTGTAGATGAGAATGGTAATAGAATCTCCAATGAAGAATTCCAGCTTAATTATATTGTTGACTTCACAGAGGCAGACTTTGCTAAACGATTAATAGACCAAATAAACGGAGAAATTCCACAAGCTTCTTCTATTAGCGAAGAAAGATTGGAACAAGTGGCCAAGAAACTCGGCATGACTTCTGATGAGCTCTTTGATGCATTATATGATAATCATTATATCGACAGACGAATGAATATAAAACCGGATACCAGGGATGCTTTCTTTGCAGAATATCCAGACTTTTCCACAGGGTTGTCTTCAGGTAAAGTAAAAGACAGAAATGTTGCTAAGCCAAAGCCTGTTAAAATCCGTAAGGCTGTGTACAGCGAGATACGAAAACTCTGGGAGACAATTAATCAGCGGTACTTGCTATTTTACGATGCGGATTTGGATTCCGATATGACCAACGTGGTAGTATCATTGCTAGAAAAACCTAGCGTTTTCACAGACGTTGTTATGACCAGCTCCAGAGATATTGTAAAGAGCGATGGCTCACAGATGATGATTCTTTCAGATACAGGTGCTCAATACATAGTATCCAAGCCTATTCCCTACAATGAATTCCTTAAGAGGATTATGCGAGCTACAAATATTCCAATCAAAGTATTGCATGAAGCATTGTGTGAGTATGTAAATAGGCATGGTGCTATTAACCCTGAACACATTAATGAAAATTCTGTCAGTATGTTTATCCAACAATTTCAGGAGTGGAAAAACAATAATTTGCAAGGCCGATTCCATTATGCGAAAAGTAATACGCCTGTTGGTGCAACAGCACTCTCATATGCAGACGGTTCTCCTCGTGAAGATATTGCGCAGGGACGCATTGGTACAAAAATCGCGCCCGGAACTCCAAGTGATAAATATTTATACGATGCTTTCGTTTATGACTCACCGTTGGAACAAAAGAACATTATGTCGGACATTGAGGAAGTAGTTGTATACGGTAAAATCCCACGTAGCAGCATTGCCATACCAACTATTACCGGTGGAATGTACAGTCCAGACTTCATGTATGTTGTAAGAAAGGCTTCCGGTGAGAAAGAGCTTAACATTGTAGTCGAAACAAAAGACGTAGAAAATAAATCCGACTTACGTGGTACAGAAAAAGCAAAAATTGATTGTGCTCGTGTTTTCTTTGATATGCTCTCGAAAGATGGATACACTGTTTATTTCCGTGATCAGTTAAACAACAAACAGATGGCTCAGATTATTAAGGAAGTATTGGCAGAGTGATTTGTGTGAATTTCTAGCTGAAAGGAGGTAAATCAATGAAAGCTATGATATTCTTAAACACAGCTTGGATGGAAAGATATGAAGGTTTATTGGGAAATGATAAAGAAATACATGGCGGTGGCTCCTATGTTGAAGAATATGGTTATGGACACGAAATATTCAATTTCAAAAAAATTAGCGGTAAGGTATATGGTTATGCTCAGCCAAGCGGGTATAACAACCTACAAAGATTAGGAGCGAGTGAAGATGATGAATTCATAGATGATGTTTTAGTCATTTTCACTGCAACCCACAAGAATGGCGGAACGTATATAGTTGGATGGTATAAGAATGCCAGGTTTTTTAAAGATTACCAGAACACTAATCTTTCAGAAAGAAAATTTAGAAATGAATATATCGGATATTATGCTGTTGCTAATGCTGACAATGCTACTTTACTGAGTATAGATGAAAGGTTCTCATTCCCGATAATACCAAGAAGAGTAAAAGGCGGAATGGGTCAATCAAATGTTTGGTATGCTGATAGCCCGGAAATGGTGGATTTTAAGAAAGAAGTTCTAAGACATATAGAAAGATATGAAAAAAAGAAAAGTATTAGGCGTCGCCTTCCTATCTTCCGCCAAACCGATGCAGAACTAAGAAAGAAAATAGAGAATATCGCTATTAGAGAAGTTACCAGAGAATACTCAGAAAGGGGTTTTACCGTGACTTCTGTAGAAAGCGAAAACTTAGGATGGGATTTGGAAGCAGTTTATAAGAAAATTAAATTAAAAATTGAAGTAAAGGGACTAGCAGGTCAAGAGGTTTCTGTTGAGTTAACTCCAAATGAATTTTCAAAAATGAACAACAATAAGGACTCTTACAGATTATGTGTTGTTACAAAGTGCCTAGAAAATCCTGTACTTTATGTTTTTTCATATTCCTCTGAAAGGAATGAATGGATAAGCGAAGATGGTCATATACTTTCAATTGACCAGATTATATCCGCAAGGTGCTATACTTAATTCCATAAAATGACCATATTTTGTATTACCAATAAACACAAAAAGACCAGCCGCTTCAAGCATTCATGCCTGATTGTGACTGGTCTTTTTTGCCCCGCTTGAAGCTGTTCATTTTAGCTTTTCTTCAATCCCTAAGTGAACGCTTCTTTCGGGGATTTTTTTATTTTAACATCATTTAATCTATAAACTTTGATTAAATGACCTTATGCCCGGTTATTTGAAATTGAGAATTTTTTGCTGATTTTATATAATTAATTTGGTCATAAATATGTTCATTTTATAATAAATATGTTCATTTGGGGTGTAAATGACTATGATTATCTGAAAATGGATATAATAAAAAATATATAATTTGATAGAAAGGAAATAAATTAATGAACTCTTTTTTAAATAATCGGCTGTTGTATATGGACGTCCCAATGCGTATAGTGCGGCTTATAGGGAAGATTAATGAATACAAAGGGAAACAGGATTTGTATAATCAGCAGTCACCGCAGGTTTTAGAAAGTCTTAAAAAAGTAGCAATTGTAGAGAGTACTAAGGCATCTAATGAAATTGAAGGCATTAAAATAGAATATAAGCGCCTTCACGATATTATAAATAAAGGCAAGCCTATAAATTTAGAAGATAGATCTGAGGGAGAAATAATGGGATATAAAGAAGTGCTGAATTTGATACATACATCGGCAGTTCATATTCCAATAAAGCCTAGTGTAATTCTTCAATTACATAGAGATCTATATAAATTTGTTTCAATAGAGGGGGGACATTGGAAAAGCAGTGATAATTTTATTCAAGAAACATTGCCAAATGGGGGAAAATTTATTCGTTTTAAACCTGTAAGCGCTTTTAAAACACCTGACTTTATGGAAAAACTGTGCAGTATGACTAATGAGAGTATAAAAGATAATAAAATAGATCCGTTGATTTTGACGGCCGCTTTTGTATTGGATTTTTTATGTATTCATCCTTTTGATGACGGTAATGGCAGGATGTCGAGATTGCTGACTCTGCTGTTGCTATATAAATTTGGGTATGAAGTGGGAAGGTTTGTAAGTTTGGAAAAGATAATAGAAAAAAATAAAGAAGAATATTATAGGACCTTGTATTTATCTTCACAAGAATGGCATGATTGTAAGCATGTCTTGCTGCCATGGATAGAGTATTTGCTTGGGGTTATTCTTTCTGCCTATCGAGAATTTGAAGCCAGAGTTGGAAATGTAAAAAATACAAGGGGAAGCAAAAGCAGCAGGATAGAAAATTCAATAAATCATTTTATAGGCTCATTTACTAAAGATGATATCAGGAAGGCATGCCCGGATGTTGGAGAATCAACTATAAATAGGGTTTTATCAAAATTAAAAGGTGAAAATAAAATAACTGTTACGGGCAAGGGAAGAAATGCGAAGTGGAGAATAACTAGTTGATTTAAGTATTAAAATGACTATGATTAATGATCATAATCTTGGATAAAAAAAAGGATTTTTATATATTATGTAGAATAATATAGGAAATGCATAAGTATAATTAACTAGCCGTCATGAAAAATAACTGTATTTTGAGGAATATGTTTCCTGTAGAACCTTGAATTACTAGGGCTAGACTATGGAAAATTTAGAAATGTTGTTGTATAATTGATACATGGGTTGATTGTTACCAATTTATTAATTATTTATCATAATATATAGACTATAGAAATTATGGATTTATTATGATATAATCAGGTATGAATTATCAGGAATATAGGGCAGATAATAAATTTTTGTGAAATATTCTGCTAAATTGTACAATCTTACTAGAATGTACGATTTATATGTGTTATAATAAAACCTGTTTTAAGAATGTGGACCAAGCATTGTGAGTATGGTGCGTATGATATATTACAGATGAGTAGAATACGTATAAAAAAGTAAAATTTCAGTTTGTAGATGAATAATAATTGGACATACTACTGTAATCTGGTTTGCATTTTGACAAAGTATATATTTAAAATATATATATATTTTTTAAAGAATTTTAATTAAAATTCACTTAAATCGAGGAGGGTATTACAATATGAGCAAGAAAAGTACAAAGGCACTTGCAAGTGCTGCACTTATGTCCTTGGTTTTAACTACAGCTTTATCGGCTGGTCCAGTTAAAGCAGCTCAAGGAAAAGTTACAAGAACAAGTGGTACTACTAGATATGCAACAGCTGCTGAAGTTGCTAAGACAAACTGGGCACAGGGCAGTAAGAATGTAGTATTAGTATCAGGAGAAGGTTATGCAGATGCGGTTAGTGCTTCAGCACTGGCTAAGAAACTGGATGCACCAATCCTTTTGACTGCATCTGATACATTGAGCTCAGACGCTAAATCGGCACTTGATACATTGAAACCGGAAAACGTATATGTTATAGGTGGAAATGCTTCAATTTCTCAGAACATAAGAGATGGCCTCAAAGCTGACAAATACAATTTGACAGAATTGGGTGGAACTACAAGATATGAGACAAATGCTAAGGTAGCTGACGAACTGGTTAAATTGGGAGTTGACCCCAGCAATGTAATGGTTGTTGGAGGAGAAGGATTCTCGGATGCCCTTTCAGTAGCACCAGTAGCAGCTGCAAAAGGACAGATATTATTACTGGCAAGCAACGACCA
>NZ_JBGFFE010000033.1:0-18368 GCF_041224415.1 Clostridium lapidicellarium
GAAGAACAGTCGGTTCCGGCGTCGTAACTAAAATAGTCGAGTAATATATGATTTTTTGAGTTATTTATCTGAGAGGGAAAGAGTATGTAAATAGGTACCTTTCCCTTCTTCATGAATTCATAATTTTTATACTTGTCATAGATAAATATTTATTGTATAATTAAGAGGTTGTGATGTTATAACAGCGATGAAGCAAGAGGTTGCCGGGCTTCCGGGTAATTCTTGATTGAGTATGCCTTGGTCGTGAACCAGGCGACGGTGCTTTTGTAAAAGGCTGTTTTGTGTTGATTAAATGAAACGCCTGGTACAGTTTACAGAATGCATCCGCTGTTGTACGTAAGAAGTATAGCGTGCATGAAAAGGAGGGAAATATCAATGGCAAAACAAAAAATAAGGATAAGGCTAAAAGCTTTTGATCACACCATATTGGATCAATCATCTGAAAGGATAGTAAAAACTGCTAAATCTACAGGGGCAAATGTGGCGGGACCAGTACCACTGCCGACTGAAAAAGATGTAGTTACAATTTTGAGAGCTCCACATAAATATAAGGATTCAAGAGAGCAATTTGAGATAAGGACTCATAAGAGGCTTATAGACATAATAAGTCCGTCACCTAAGACTGTTGATGCATTGATGAGGTTGGACTTACCAGCAGGTGTAGACATAGAAATAAAATTGTAAGTTAGTATTTTAATTACTGGCTATTATGACCGCTTATGCGATCCGCTAATATGTTTGGGAGGTGTATGTAAATGAAAAAAGCTATATTGGGTAGGAAACTTGGTATGACCCAGATATTTGATGATAAAGGTAAAGTAATTCCTGTTACAGTTATTGAAGCAGGACCCTGTGTAGTTATACAGAAAAAAACAGTAGAAAAAGATGGTTATGATTCTATACAAGTTGGTTTTGATGATATAAGAGAGAAGCTTGTTAATAAGCCATTAAAAGGACATTTCGCTAAATCAGGTGTTCCTTTAAAGAGATTTATAAAAGAATTTAGAATCGATGATGCAAATAAATATGAAGCAGGACAGGAAATAAAGGTAGATGTGTTTGTTGAAGGCGATAAAGTTGACGTGTCGGGTGTTTCAAAAGGTAAGGGATTTCAAGGCACTATAAGAAGATGGAATGCTCAAAGAGGTCCAATGTCTCATGGATCAAAATTTCATAGAGCTGTTGGTTCAATGGGAGCTTCTTCTGATCCGTCCAGAACCTTTAAAAATATGAAAGCACCAGGTCATATGGGAAACAAAAATGTTACAGTGTTGAATCTGGAAGTTGCAAAAATTATCCCCGAGAAAAATATTATCCTAATAAAAGGTGGAGTACCGGGGCCTAATAAAAGTTTTGTAACGATAAAAAATACTGTTAAGGACTAATTTTGGTAGAAAGGAGGATGCAGAATGCCTAATGTAGGATTATTTAATAAAGAAGGACAAAAAATTGGAGAACTTGAATTATCAGATAAAGTGTTTGGAGCTAAAGTAAATCAGTATGCTCTTCATCAGGTGATAGTAGCACAGCTTGCAAACAAAAGGCAGGGAACACAATCAGCAAGGACTAGATCTGAAGTTTCCGGCGGTGGAGCTAAACCTTGGAGACAGAAAGGAACTGGTAGAGCAAGACAGGGATCTATCAGAGCGCCCCAGTGGATTCACGGAGGTATGGTTTTTGCAGTAAAGCCGAGAAACTATAGAATTTCAGTCCCTAAATCAGTTAAAAGATTGGCTATGAAATCAGCTTTGTCCAGCAAAGTTGAAGAGAATGAAATGGTAGTTCTGGATAATTTGGAAGTAGATGTTCCGAAAACAAAGAAAATATTGAAATTGTTAGAAGCTTTTAATGCAAAAAAAACACTGATTGTGACGGCTGAGTCAAATCAAAATGTATATAAATCTGCTAGAAACATACAGGGAGTATCGACTATTCCGGTAAATAACTTGAATGTGTACGATCTGTTGAAGTTTGAAAAACTTATAATAACTAAGGATGCTGTATCAAAGATTGAGGAGGTGTATGCATAGTGAAATATACTAATTATGATATTATAAAAAGACCTGTTATTACAGAAAAAAGTATGAGTTGTATGAATGATAAGAAGTACACCTTTGTAGTTGATATGCGTGCCAATAAATCCATGATAAAAAGGGCTGTTGAAGATATATTTGATGTAGCTGTTGAAACTGTAAATACGGCAAAATATGTGGGAAAAAAGAAGAGGGTTGGTGTTCATATGGGAAAACGACCTGATTATAAAAAAGCCATTGTCAAACTTACAAAAGATAGTAAAACTATAGAATTTTTTGAAGGAATGCAGCAATAAATGAAGCGGTTATTGGAAAAATCCAGATAAGCGAAGAAAAGGAGGGAATACCGTTATGGCAATTAAAGGATTCAAGCCTACCACGCCTTCAAGAAGGCATATGACAGTAAATTCATTTGAAGAGATAACTACAAATGTACCAGAAAAGTCACTTCTTGTAGCTTTGAAAAGAAGTGGTGGGAGAAATGCTCACGGTAAAATAACAGTTCGTCATATAGGCGGCGGTGCAAAACAAAAATATAGAATAGTAGATTTCAAGAGAAATAAAGATGGAATACCAGCAAAGGTGACTACAATAGAATATGATCCTAACAGGTCAGCATTTATAGCGTTGGTAGTTTATGTGGATGGGGAAAAGAGATACATATTAGCTCCATCGGGTTTAAAAGTTGGAGATATAATAGTATCAGGACCAGAGGCAGATATAAAGGCTGGGAATTGCCTTCCACTTTCAAATATACCTGTTGGTACGATAATTCATAATATAGAATTACAAGCAGGAAAGGGAGCACAGCTTGTAAGATCTGCAGGAGCTTCTGCACAACTTATGGCTAAAGAGGGGAAATATGCTACATTGAGACTCCCGAGTGGTGAAATGAGGCAGATAAGGATAGAGTGTAGGGCAACTGTTGGAACAGTTTCAAATCTAACTCATGAAATAGTCAATGTAGGTAAGGCAGGTAGAAAAAGACATATGGGCGTAAGACCGACAGTTAGAGGTTCAGTAATGAATCCTAATGATCACCCTCATGGCGGTGGTGAAGGAAAGGCACCAGTAGGACATCCGGGACCACTTACTCCGTGGGGTAAACCTGCTCTTGGATTTAAGACTAGGAAGCACAATAAGTATTCTGACAAATTGATGGTTAAGAGAAGAAATAGTAAATAGGATGTTAGATGTATTTTATGAAGGGAGGCTGAAAAGTGAGTAGATCAGTTAAAAAAGGACCTTATGTAGAAGAATCACTTTTAAAAAAAATAAATGAATTGAACAAAAAAGGTGAAAAGAAAGTTATAAAGACTTGGTCAAGAAGTTCAACGATATTTCCTCAGATGATAGGTCATACCATAGCAGTTCATGACGGGAGAAAACATGTTCCGGTATATATATCAGAAGATATGGTTGGACATAAATTAGGAGAATTTGCATTGACGAGGACTTATAGAGGACACAATACTGATAAAGCAGCCGATAAAACTGAAAAAACAACTCATGTTGCTCAATAGTACCGGAAGAAGGGAGGTAATGTATAAATGGAAGCTAAAGCTATAGCTAGATATGTAAGAATGTCCTCAATGAAAATTGGAATTGTACTTGATTTAATCAGAGGTAAAGATGTAAATGAAGCCTTTGCTATATTGAAATTCACTCCAAAGGACGGAGCTGCAGTAGTTAATAAGCTTTTGAAATCGGCAGTTGCAAATGCCGAAAACAATTTGGATTTGGATAAAGACAATTTATACATTTCAAAAGCATATGCTTGTGAAGGCCCGACATTAAAAAGATTTCAAGCACATGCTCAGGGAAGAGCATTTAGAATAAATAAAAGAAGCAGTCACATAACTTTAATAGTTAAGGAAAGAGAGTAAGAAGGAGGGAAATAGATTGGGACAGAAAGTACATCCACATGGCTTAAGAGTTGGTGTAATTAAAGACTGGGATGCTAAATGGTATGCAGATAAGAAGAATTTTGCAGACAATCTAGTTGAGGATAATAAGATTAGAACTTATATAAAAAAAAGAGCTGCTGCAGCCGGAGTTTCAAAAATTCAGATTGAAAGAGCAGCCAAGAGAATTAAATTAAATATATTTACAGCCAAACCTGGAATGATAATAGGAAAAGGCGGCCAGGGAATTGATGCTTTAAAGACTGAGCTTCAGAAAATAGTGACAGGTAAAACTATACTTATAAATATAGTTGAAGTGAAATCTGCAGAAGCTGATGCACAACTTATGGCAGAAAATGTAGCACTTCAGCTTGAGAAGAGGATATCTTTCAGAAGGGCTATGAAGCAGACTATACAGAGAGCGATGAAATCTGGCATCAAAGGAGTTAAAATTACATGTTCCGGTAGACTTGGCGGAGCTGAAATTGCAAGGGCCGAATCCTATCATGAAGGAACAATTCCACTCCAGACATTAAGGGCTGATATAGATTACGGATTTTCGGAAGCAAAAACCACATATGGAAAAATTGGTGTGAAAGTATGGGTATATAAAGGAGAGATACTTCCAACTAAAAAGCCAGTTGAGGACAAAAAAAAAGCTAATGCATAGGAAGGAGGAATAGGATATGTTAATGCCTAAGAGAGTTAAACATCGTAAAGTACAGCGTGGTAGAATGAAAGGCAAAGCTACAAGAGGCAATTTTATAGCATATGGCGATTATGCCCTGCAGGCTACAGAATGTGCATGGATAACTGCTAGTCAGATAGAGGCAGCCAGAATAGCTATAAATAGATATATAAAAAGGGGAGGAAAACTTTGGATAAAGATTTTCCCGGATAAACCAGTTACCCAGAAACCTGCTGAAACACGTATGGGTTCCGGTAAAGGGGCACCTGAATATTGGGTAGCAGTTGTTAAACCAGGCAGAGTATTGTTTGAACTGTCGGATGTATCTGAAGAAACAGCAAGAGCAGCTATGAGACTTGCATCATATAAATTGCCTATAAAAACTAAGTTCGTCACAAGAAAAGATTTTGAAGAAACGGGTGGTGAAAGCAATGAAGGCTAGAGAATTGCGAGAATTGAGAGAGAGTAGTACTCAAGATTTGCAGGCAAAAGTAATGGATCTTAAATCTGAATTGTTTAATTTGAGATTCCAATTGGCTACAGGTCAGCTGGAGAATCCCATGAGAATAAAGGAAGTTAAAAAATCTATAGCCCAAATTAAAACCATTCTTAGAGAAGAAGAACTAAGGTCGTTAGAACAATAGGCTGAAAGGAGGTTTATTCCGTGGAAAGAGGATATAGAAAGACCAGGATTGGAAGAGTTATTTCCGATAAAATGGATAAAACTATAGTGGTTGCAGTTGAAACAAAGGTTCGTCATCCACTTTATGGCAAAACAGTTAATAGAACTAGCAAATTTAAAGCTCATGATGAGAAAAATGAAGCAAAAAATAATGACAGAGTATTGATAATGGAAACCAGACCTCTATCTAAAGATAAAAGGTGGAGACTTGTAGAGATAGTTGAAAAGGCTAAATAGATAATAGCTGAAAGGAGGGTATTTTCAATGATTCAACAACAATCAGTGTTGAAGGTTGCAGATAATTCCGGTGCAAAGGAAATTATGTGTATAAGGGTCTTAGGAGGCTCCAATAGGAAATGTGGAAATATCGGTGATCAAATAATTGCTAGTGTTAAGAATGCAACACCAGGCGGTGTTGTCAAAAAAGGAGAAATTGTAAGAGCTGTTATTGTAAGAACCGTGAAAGGACTTAGAAGAACAGATGGCTCCTATATAAAATTTGATGAAAATGCTGCAGTTATAATAAAAGAGGATAAGCAGCCCAGGGGAACTCGTATATTCGGACCAGTTGCGAGAGAGCTAAGAGATAAGAATTTTACAAGAATATTATCGTTAGCACCTGAAGTTTTATAAATGAGGAGGTGGCTATAATGGCAAAGGTACATGTTAGAAAAAAGGATACGGTTATGGTGATATCCGGTAAAGACAAGGGCAAAATAGGAGAAGTTTTGTCAGTGATGCCTAAGGTTGGAAAAGTTGTAGTAAAAGGTGTCAATATAGTTTCAAAACATCAAAAACCCAACAAGCAAAATGTAGAAGGCGGTATAATTCAAAAAGAGGCTCCCATATACAGCTCCAAGGTTATGCTGTATTGTAATAAATGCGAAAGCGTGACCAGAATAAGCCATAAGATATTGGATGATGGAACAAAAGTTAGAGTATGTAAAAAGTGCGGAGAAACATTCTAATCTTTGAAAGGAGGGCAAAATATGAGTTCAAGGTTACAGGAAAAGTATAAAAAGGAAGTAGTTCCTGATTTAATGAAAAAATTTAAATATACTAACACAATGCAGACGCCAAGGCTTGAGAAAATAGTTATCAACATGGGTGTAGGAGAAGCTAAGGATAATCCAAGAATTTTAGAGTCGGCAGTGAATGATCTTACTATAATTACAGGACAAAAGCCGATATTGACGAGGGCGAAGAAGTCCATAGCAAATTTTAAGATAAGGCAAAATATGCCTATAGGCTGTAAGGTTACTTTGAGAAAACAATATATGTATGAATTTGCAGATAAATTAATAAATGTTGCACTGCCAAGAGTTAGAGATTTTTCAGGAGTTTCTGATAAATCTTTTGATGGCAGGGGAAATTATTCATTGGGAATTAAAGAACAGTTAATATTTCCCGAGATAGAATATGATAAAATAGATAAAGTCAGAGGCATGGATATAGTTTTTGTTACTACAGCAAATACTGATGAAGAAGCTAGGGAATTGCTTAAATCTCTTGGAATGCCATTTGCTCAAAAATAAGGAGGGAAAGATATGGCACGTAAAGCTTTAATAGAAAAATGGAAGAAAGAGCCAAAGTACTCAACTAGAGCTTATACAAGATGTAGAATATGTGGTAGGCCTCACGCGGTACTTAAAAAATATGGCATATGTCGTATATGCTTTAGAAAATTGGCTTATAAAGGTGAAATCCCTGGGTGTAAAAAAGCAAGCTGGTAAAAAATATGGTTATTGATTGAAAGGAGGCACAATAAATGGTAATGACTGATCCTATAGCAGATTTACTTACACGTATAAGAAATGCAAATATTGTTAGGCATGAAATAGTGGAAGTACCTTCTTCGACTATTAAGAAGGAAATATTGAATATAATGCTTCAAGAAGGATATATAAAGGATATAGAGGAATATACGGATGGTTCCGTTAATATGATAAGATTTTCTATGAAATATGGTAAAAATAAAGAAAGAGTTATAACTGGCCTGAAGAGGATATCCAAACCGGGATTAAGAGTTTATTGTAGAAAAGAAGAAATCCCCAAGGTGTTAAATGGACTTGGAATCGCAGTGATATCCACTTCCAAAGGAGTTGTTACTGATAAGGAAGCAAGAAAGTTAGGAGTAGGTGGAGAAGTACTCTGCTACATATGGTAAGTTTGTCTAAATAAAATATGAATAGTAATAATAATTAATTGTTACTAACCTATGAGTAATACAGGAGGTGTAATGATGTCAAGAATAGGAAGGCTTCCAATAGCTGTTCCAAGTGGTGTCACCGTTACAGTAGCGCCGGATAATGTCGTTACTGTAAAAGGGCCTAAAGGTCAACTTGTTAAAGCTATGAGAAAAGATATAAATATAACTGTAAAAGACAATAATGTAATATGTAATAGAAATGATGATGAAAAAGAAACCAAAGCTTTGCATGGACTTACTAGAGCACTGATAAATAATATGGTTATTGGTGTAACCCAAGGATATGTAAAAACGCTGGAATTAGTAGGTGTTGGATATAGAGCTCAATTAAAAGGTAAAAAATTGGTTCTGCACGTGGGATATTCTCATCCAGTTGAGATAGAATCAATTGAAGGTATAACTTTTGAGACACCTTCTGCTACAAAGATTGTGGTAAAAGGTATTGATAAAGAACTAGTGGGATATGTTGCGGCTAACATAAGATCCTGGAGGAAACCTGAGCCTTATAAAGGAAAAGGAATTAAATATGAGGATGAGATTATAAGACGTAAAGAAGGTAAAACTGGTAAAAAGTAGTAGAAAGGAGTGAATCTTATGTTTAAGAAAGATGACAAAAAAAAGCTGAGATCGAAACGTCATCTTAAAGTTCGTAAAAAGATTTTTGGAACGACTGAAAGACCGAGACTTTCTGTGTATAGAAGTGATAAAAATATATATGCCCAGATAATAGATGATGTAAAGGGAACGACTTTGGTTTCTGCTTCTAGTTTAGACAAAGATTTTCAAGGTAATGGAAGTAACAGGGAAGCTGCAAAAGTTGTTGGAGAATCCATAGCCAAAAAGGCCATGGAAAAAGGCATTAAAAAAGTGGTTTTTGATAGAGGCGGGTATATATACCATGGAAGAGTACAGAATTTGGCTGAAGGAGCAAGAGAGGCCGGATTAGAATTTTAAAAGAGGAGGGAAGTAAATGAGAATTGATCCTAGCACTTTAAATCTTAAAGAAAAAGTTGTATTTATAAATAGAGTTGCTAAAGTTGTTAAAGGCGGTAGAAATTTTAGATTTAGTGCCTTAGTTGTAGTAGGCGATGAAAATGGCCACGTTGGAGTGGGTGCGGGAAAATCCATAGAAATACCTGAAGCAATTAGAAAAGGAATAGAAGATGCAAAGAAGAATTTAATTAATGTTCCAATTTCGGGGACAACAGTGCCGCATGACATAATAGGCCAATTTGGAACAGGAAAAGTATTTATAATGACAGCTCCTCAAGGTACTGGAATTATAGCAGGAGGACCTTCCAGAGCAGTGCTTGAACTTGCAGGATTAAAGGATGTTAGAGCAAAATCAGTTGGTTCTAATAATCCAATGAATATGGTAAATGCTACTATTGATGGTTTGTCAAGACTGAAGACGGCTGAACATATAGCTAGTCTGAGGGGTAAAACTGTCGAAGAGATTTTAGGTTAGGAGGGAATGACCTTGGCTAAACTTAAAATAACTTTAAGAAAAAGTTTGATAGGTAGAAAAAAAGATCACATTGATACTGTCAATGCTCTTGGACTGAGAAAAATAGGGAAAACCGTAGAGCAAGAGGACACTCCTCAAATAAGAGGCATGATCAAAAAAGTTAGCTACCTTTTAGATGTAGAGGAAATGTAATACAGAGGAGGTGTAAGTACAAATGAAACTTCATGAATTGAAACCGGCAGAAGGATCGAGGAAATCACGTAAAAGAATCGGAAGAGGTACTGGATCAGGTTTTGGAAGAAATGCCGGGAAAGGTGAAAAAGGACAAAAAGCTAGATCCGGTGGTGGAGTAAGGATAGGCTTTGAAGGAGGACAGATGCCGCTCTATAGAAGACTTCCTAAAAGAGGCTTTACTAATATATTTGCAAAAGAATATTTTGAATTGAACGTTGATAGGTTGAATATGTTTGAAGATGGAACAGAAGTTACACCAGAATTACTTTTGAAGAGAAGAGTTATAAAGAGATCAAAAGATGGATTAAAGATACTTGGGAATGGTGATCTTAAGAAGAAACTCACAGTTAAAGCAGCTAAATTTACAAAAACTGCAGCAAAGAAAATAGAAGCGGCTGGAGGAAAAGTAGAGGTGATATAAGGTGTTATCAACCTTACGTAATGCTTGGAAGGTTCCTGAACTTAAAAAGAGATTGATATTTACTATACTTATGGTCATAGTACTTAGATTAGGTAATTTTATTCCTGTTCCAGGTATTGATACCACTAAATTGACTAATTTAACTCAAAATGGATCATTATTTGGGTTCTATGATCTTTTATCAGGAGGTGCGTTTAGCAGGTTTAGTATATTTGCTATGGGAGTTATTCCCTTCATCAATTCCTCTATTATATTTCAATTACTTGCAGTTGCAATTCCAAGTTTGGAACAAATGTCTAAAGAGGGAGAAGAAGGAAGAAAAAAAATACAGGAATATACTAGATATGCATCAATACCTCTTGGAGTAATTCAAGGTTTTAGTATATATGCTATAATAAGTAGAGCTGGAGCCCTGGTGGATCCATCTAATAAAATGAGTATATTTATGATAATATTTACTGTAACTGTAGCATCAACTTTTCTTATGTGGCTTGGTGATAAAATTACGGAGCATGGTGTTGGAAATGGGATTTCTCTTATAATATTTGTAAATATTGTTTCCAGATTTCCATCTGCCTTATATAGCATATTCAAACTCCAGCAGGTTGGAACAATCAATTTTGTGGAATTAGTTGGATTTGGAGTAGTAATAATTGTACTGTTTACGGCAGTTGTGCTTATGAGTTTGGCAGAAAGAAGAATTCCAATACAATATGCAGGTAAGACAAATGGGGGTAGAATGTATAAAGGACAGTCAACGCATATTCCTATTAATGTGAATGGGGCGGCTGTTATCGGAATAATATTTGCCATATCGGTAATGCAGTTTCCGGCTACCATAGGTCAATTTTGGCCTGATTCTGCTTTTAATAGATTTGTAACGGCAAGCTCATTTAGCCCATTTAAAGATAGTAATTGGCAATATTCAGCATTATATTTCTTATTGACAATTTTTTTCACTTGGTTTTATACTGAAGTTACCCTTAAACCGGAAGAGATGGCTGAGAATATGAATAAATCCTCTGGGTTTATACCGGGAATAAGACCAGGAGAGCCGACGACTATATTTATAGAAAGAGTTTTAGCTAGAGTATCATTTTTAGGAGGAGCTTTCGCTGGCATAGTTGCTATATCACCTATAATAGCAGAGACTTACACTAATTTTAAAGGTATATATTTTGGTGGAACAGGATTACTTATAATAGTAAATGTTGCTATTGAAACTATAAGGCAAATAGAATCGCAGGTGTTAGTGCGTCATTATCACGGATTTTTGAATTGATAAGTTATTTTGGAGATGATGATTTGAAAATAATTTTATTAGGACCTCCAGGGGCGGGAAAAGGAACTCAAGCTAAATTTATCAGTAGGGAATATTCCATACCTCACATTTCTACTGGCGATATATTTAGAAAGAATATTTCAGAGAAAACTTCTCTTGGAGTTAAAGCTAAAAAGTATTTGGATGCAGGAAAATTGGTACCTGATGAGATCACCATAGGTATAATGAAAAATCGATTGGACATGGATGACTGTAAAAATGGATTTTTACTGGATGGGTTTCCAAGAACAGTAAACCAAGCTAGAGCTTTGGATTCATACTTAAATGGTGTGGGACAGAAAATAGATGTGGTTCTTCTTATTGATGTTCCCGAGAAGTTGATTTTTGATAGAATAACAGGAAGAAGAGTTTGTCCATCTTGTGGTGCAAGTTATCATATAAAATTTAATCCACCAAAGATAGAGGGAAAATGTGATGTATGCCATAGTGACATTGTACAGAGGAAAGACGATACTGAGTCCACGGTTAAGAGCAGATTAGAGGTATATGGCAGACAGACAGAGCCTTTAGTTGGTTATTATGAAGCCCAGGGTGTTCTTTCCAAAGTTGATGGCAGTGGAGAAATAGATCAGGTTTTCCAAAATGTAAGAAATGTATTAAAAAAGTATAATTGAGCTTTTATGATATACTAAGAGTGATATTTGATGATATTTTGGCAGTCAGCAATAACAAGGAGGTTTGATTACCTTATGTCAAAAGATGACGTTATTGAAATGCAGGGTACTGTTTTGGAAGCTTTACCCAATGCAATGTTTGAAGTGAAACTGGAAAGCGGACATAAAATATTGGCACATATATCGGGTAAATTGAGAATGAATTTTATAAGAATACTTCCGGGTGACAAAGTTACAGTGGAACTTTCTCCCTATGATTTGACGAGAGGGAGAATAACTTGGAGAGCAAAATAATTAGGGAGGAGTGTTTATAATGAAAGTAAGACCATCAGTAAAACGTATGTGCGAAAAGTGCAAGATCATAAAGCGAAAGGGTAGAGTGATGGTTATATGTGAAAACCCTAAGCATAAACAAAAGCAGGGATAGATTAATTAAAAAAGGATATCGATAAAAGCGTGTGCTGATTGATGTTTATTATATACTTAGGAGGTGTAAATTTTAATGGCAAGAATAGCAGGTATTGACCTACCAAAAGAGAAAAGAGTGGAAATAGGTCTTACTTATATATATGGTATAGGATTATCAACTTCTCAAAAAATTCTGAAGGAAACCAATGTAAATCCCGATACTCGGGTTAAAGACTTGACAGAAGGAGAAATTAATTCCTTGAGAAATTCTATAAAAAATTTGAGAATTGAGGGAGATTTGAGAAGAGAAGTTGCCCTTAATATAAAGAGGCTGATAGAAATAGGATCATATAGAGGAATAAGGCATAGAAAAGGTCTGCCGGTAAGAGGACAGAAAACTAAAACGAATGCCAGAACTAGAAAGGGACCTAAAAAAATAGTAGGAGCTAGAAAGAGATTAGTAAAATAATAAGGAGGTAAGAAAATATGGCAGCTGGAAAAGTTAAAAAGACAACTAAGAGAAAAAAAGAGAAAAAAAATGTTGAACATGGCTGTGCACATATAAGATCAACATTTAATAACTCGATAGTTACCATTACGGATACTGCAGGTAATACTTTATCATGGGCCAGTGCAGGCGGTTTAGGATTCAAAGGTTCCAGGAAGAGTACCCCATTTGCTGCACAAATGGCAGCTGAAACATCAGCTAAGGCAGCTATGGAACATGGATTGAGAAGTATTGAAGTATATGTTAAGGGACCGGGTGCAGGCAGAGAAGCTGCAATAAGGTCACTCCAGGCAGCAGGACTTGAAGTAACCTTGATCAAGGATGTTACTCCAATACCACATAATGGTTGTAGACCACCAAAAAGAAGAAGAGTTTAGTAATAGGAGGTGTAAATTTTAATGGCAAGATATACTGGGTCGGTATGTAGACTTTGTAGAAGAGAAGGTTTGAAGCTATTTCTCAAGGGAGATAGATGTTATACGGATAAATGTGCATTTTCGAGAAGAGGATATGCACCAGGACAGCATGGCCAGGGAAGAAAGAAGATATCCAATTATGGTATGCAGTTGAGAGAAAAACAGAAAGCTAAGAGAATATATGGATTGTTGGAAGGACAATTTAGAAGATATTATGAGAAAGCTGATAAAAGAAAGGGTATAACGGGCGAAAATTTATTGGCTTTGCTTGAAACAAGACTTGACAATGTAATTTACAGGCTTGGATATGGTCAGTCAAGATCAGAGGCTAGACAATTGGTGACTCATGGTCATTTCCTGGTTAACGGTAAAAAGGTAAATATTCCTTCTTTCAATGTGTCAGCCGATGATGTGGTGACTGTAAGAGATAAGAGCAAGGCATCTGAAAAATTTAAGACTTTTGCAGAAAATCCCAAGACTTTACCAGCTTGGTTAGAGGGAGATATGGAAAATTTTCAGGGAAAAGTCATTAGAGAACCATCAAGGGATGAGATAGATGTCCCTGTTAATGAGACGTTGATAGTAGAGTTATACAGTAAATAATTAATATAGAATCAGTTGCCCTCGAGGATATATTATTATATAAATAGAAGGAGGGTTATATTTATGTTAGAAATAGAAAAACCCAAAATTGAATGTGTTGAAACCAGTGAAGATGGAAGCTATGCAAAATTTGTAGTGGAACCGCTTGAAAGGGGTTATGGCATTACTCTTGGAAATGCACTTAGAAGAATTCTTCTTTCTTCACTTCCAGGGGTTGCTGCTAACTATGTGAAAATAGATGGTGTGCTTCATGAATTTTCCACTGTACCTGGGGTAAAGGAAGATGTATCAGAGTTAATTTTAAATATAAAGGAATTAGCTTTAAAGATGAGTGGAGAAGGCCCTAAAACTATATATATAGATGCTCAGGGACCAGGAGAGGTTGTAGCTGGAGATATAAAGACAGATGGCGACGTTGAAATAGTCAATAAGGATTTACATATAGCTACTCTGGATGAAGATGGTAAACTTTATATGGAGATTACTGTAAACAACGGCAGAGGATATGTTTCTCAATCAAGGAATAAGTCTGAAAATATGCCAATAGGTACAATACCTGTGGATTCAATATATACACCTATTAAAAGAGTTAATTTTACTGTAGACAATACAAGAGTTGGTCAGATAACTGATTATGATAAACTGTCATTAGAAGTATGGACTAATGGAACCATATTGCCGAATGAAGCTGTAAGTTTATCTGCTAAAATTCTCATAGAACATTTTAAGCTCTTTATGACTTTGACTGATCATGCTAATAATGTTGAGATAATGGTTGAAAAAGAAGAGGATAAGAAAGAAAAAGTTCTTGAAATGGCCATAGAGGAATTAGAGCTTTCCGTAAGAAGTTATAATTGCCTGAAAAGGGCTGGCATAAATACAGTGCAGGAACTGACCGAGCGGACTATAGATGATATGATGAAAGTTAGAAATCTAGGTAAAAAATCTCTGGAGGAAGTTCAACAGAAACTTGCTGCTTTGGGATTATCATTAAAGCAAAACGAAGATTAAAAATTCAGAATAAATTCTTGCAAGCTCATATTTATAAAAAACAGTAGTGAGGAGGGATATGAATGGCGAGATACCGTAAATTAGGAAGACCTTCTGATCAGAGAAGGGCTATGCTTAGAAATCTTGTTACTAGTTTTCTAAAGCATGGAAGAATACAGACGACATGTACGAGAGCAAAGGAAACAAGAAATATAGCAGAGAAAATGATAACCCTTGCCAAAAGAGGAGATCTTCATGCCAGAAGACAGGTACTTTCATTTGTAACTGAAGAAGAAGTTGTAAAAAATTTATTTACTGATATAGCTCCCAAATATACTGAAAGAAATGGCGGATACACCAGAATGTATAAGATAGGTCCAAGAAGGGGCGACGGAGCTGAACTAGTTATACTGGAACTAGTGTAATAATTGGAGGGAATATGGAGGGATTAAGTAAATTGGCTTAATCCCTGTTTTTCTACCAAAAGTTTTTAAATTAAATGTGAGGCAAATATTATCTGGCTGTAGATTCGAAATGGCTCATCTAATTAGCGAGGTGTTTCTATGGAAAAAAATATGATATTGTGTAAAAATGTAAAATATAAATATGAAAATGATGATGAAAAGAGTTCTAAATTTGCCATAGACGATGTTAGCCTTCGGGTGAGAAAGGGAGAATTTCTTGCAATTCTAGGTAGAAATGGTTCCGGAAAGTCCACTATGGCAAAACACATGAATGCATTGTTAAGTCCTACTGATGGCAAAGTATATGTAGAGGGTTTAGATACATCGGATGATAGAAATACATGGAATATTAGAAATAAGGCAGGAATGGTTTTTCAAAATCCAGATAATCAGATAGTTGCCACTGTTGTAGAAGAAGATGTTGCTTTTGGACCGGAAAATTTGGGAGTACCGCCTAAGGAGATAAGACTTAGGGTCAATGAATGTTTGAAGAGAGTACATATGTATGAATACAGAAAGGATGCTCCACATCTACTTTCAGGAGGTCAAAAACAAAGGGTAGCCATAGCGGGAGTACTTGCCATGATGCCGGATTGTATAATATTTGACGAATCCACTGCAATGCTGGATCCTTCAGGTAGGAAAGAAGTACTGAATACCATAAAAGAAATAAATACCAAGTATGGTATAACTGTAATTCTTATCACTCATTATATGGAAGAGGCAGTTGATGCAGACAGGATAATTGTTATGGATAAAGGCAGAATTATAATGGAAGGCCCCCCCAGAAGCATATTTAGTCAAGTAGACAGGATGAAAAGTATTGGACTTGATGTGCCGCAGATGACTGAACTGGCGTATGAACTGAAAAAAAATGGAGTGAATATTAGAACCGATATACTAACTATAGATGAGATGGTGAATGCATTATGTCAATTAAAATAGAAAATTTAACTCATGTATATATGGAAGGTTCTCCTTTTGAAAAAAAAGCCCTAGATGACGTGAATATTGAAATTACAGATGGGGAATTTATTGCCCTCATAGGACATACGGGTTCAGGAAAATCAACTCTTATCCAGCATATAAACGGACTTTTAAAGCCTACATCAGGAAAAATTATAATAGATGGAGTGGATATTACTGAAAAAAAGCTCAATTTGAATTTTATAAGAAAAAAAGTTGGGCTTGTATTTCAATATCCGGAGTATCAATTATTTGAAGAGACTATAGAGAAAGATATTGCATTTGGACCTAAGAATTTGGGTCTAAACAGTGAGGATGTATCTGGTAGAGTCAAGAAAGCTATGAGTATGGTTGGATTGGATTATGAAGAGTATAAGGATAAATCTCCATTTGAATTAAGCGGCGGACAAAAAAGAAGAGTTGCCATAGCTGGAGTAGTTGCCATGGAACCTAAAATGCTTATATTGGATGAACCTACGGCAGGCCTTGATCCCAAGGGAAGAGATGATATTCTAGGACAGATAAAAAATTTGCACGATGAATACAATATGACTATAATACTTGTATCCCACAGTATGGAGGATGTAGCTAAACTTGCAGATAGGATAATAGTAATGAATAAGGGAAAATGTATATTAGATGGATCGCCAGCAGAAATTTTTAATAAAATCGATGTTTTGGAAAGTGTAGGACTTGCAGTGCCGCAAGTAACCTATATGGCAAAAAAACTCAGAGAAAAGGGAATTAATATATCAAAAAATGTATTTACTGTAGATCAGGCAAAAAAAGAGTTGCTTAAAATACTGAATAAACGTTAGGGGAGCTGGCAAATGATTAAAGATATTACAATAGGACAATATGTACCTGGCAATTCTTTTGTTCATAAATTGGATCCCAGAATCAAAATATTGATATCTTTAATATATATCGTGGATTTATTTATAGTGAACAACTTTAAAGGGTATATATTTATAGTGGCATTTACTGCTATTTCAATACTTATATCTAAGGTAAAGCTTGTGTATATATATAAGGGACTTAAGCCTATATTTATTTTAGTACTTATAACTGCAGTATTGAATGTGTTTATGACAAGTGGGACTAATCCACCGTTGTTTAGATGGAAGTTTTTAGTTGTATATAGAGAAGGGCTGGTTATGGCCGCATTTATGACTATCAGACTTGTATTTTTGATTGTGGGAACATCACTTCTGACGTTAACTACGTCTCCAATTGAGTTAACTGATGGTATAGAGAAACTTTTGAATCCAATGAAAAAAATAGGTGTGCCAGCTCATGAGCTGGCTATGATGATGACTATTGCTCTTAGGTTTATACCAACTTTGATGGATGAGACGGATAAGATAATGAAGGCACAGATGGCAAGAGGAGCAGATTTCCAGTCGGGTAATATTATTCAGAGAGCTAAAAGTCTTGTACCGATACTGGTTCCGCTTTTTATAAGTTCTTTTAGACGGGCGGATGAATTGGCTATGGCTATGGAAGCCAGATGTTACAGAGGAGGAGAAGGTAGGACTAGGATGAAACAGCTTAAATTGACTAATAGAGATTTTACGGCATCCACCTGTACTGCAGCTCTGGTATTTGTTTCTGTATTGAGCAGATTGTGGTGGAGTTGATGAAGAATATTAAATTGACGATACAATATGATGGCACTAATTATTCGGGTTGGCAAAGACAAAAAAATGCCGTTGCTGTCCAGGAAAAGCTGGAGAATGCAATTAAAAAAGTTACTGGCAAATTTTCGGGTGTTATAGGTTCCGGCAGAACGGATGCGGGGGTTCATGCCAGAGAATTCGTATGTAATTTTTTTACTGACAGCAAAATACCTGCACCAAACTTTGAAATGGTATTGAATGGAGTATTACCAGATGACATAGTCGTGTTAAAATCTGAACATGTGGATGATAATTTTCATGCAAGATTTTGCAGTAAAGGGAAAAGATATGTTTATACTGTAATTACGGGAGATAACAGACCGGCTATAGGAAGGCAGTATGTTTATTATTTTAGAAGGAAGTTGAATTTGGAAAAAATTCAAATGGCGTGCGGGTATTTTTTGGGAACGCATGATTTTTCCGCTTTTAAAAAAAAGGGAGGAACGGTTAGATCCCCTATTAGAACCATAAGTGAAATGACAGCTGTGCAAAAGGGAAAATTTATTAAGTTCAGTGTTACTGGAAATGGATTTTTATATAATATGGTTAGAATAATGGTAGGAACTCTTTTGGAAGTGGGAGTGGGTAGATTTAAACCGGAAGATGTGAAATATATTTTAGAATCGGGAGATAGAGCGAAAGCAGGAAAACCTGCTCCGGCAAAAGGTCTTTGCCTTGAAAAGGTATTTTATTGATGTCAACTAATTTTGAAAATGTCCCAAAAAGTTTTAATTATTAG
>NZ_JBGFFE010000034.1:0-18046 GCF_041224415.1 Clostridium lapidicellarium
ATCCGCTGCCCCTTTGAGACAGCTTTTATAGTATATCACCTGTTGCCTTACTTGTCAACATATTTCAATATCTTTTTTAAATAAAAAATTAAAAAACATATTAGATACAAATTTTTAAGTACCATACGTTATCAACGACAACAGTAGATATTCTATCATATTTTCCCCTTTTTTCTTCACAATATACATATGTTATACAAATTTATCATACAATATCATGGCTCAAGCTATTTTTTTCTCTAAATTTCATACATTGATACGCCTGGTTAGGATTACTGCGTCAAATTCTAAAATAAGCAAAAAACAGCCTTCTGAAGAATATAAATTCAAAAGGCCTAATTGCCTTATAACTTTTCCGTTTTTTCCAGTTCCAAAGTCAGATCTACTATACGTTTTTTCAAAATAGGATGTACAGCAAAAGGTGCAATATCACACAGAGGTTTTAACACAAACAATCTTTTGTGCATCCTCGGATGGGGTATAACCACTTTCCCATTCTCGGTAACCAAATTGTCATATAAAATCACGTCCAGATCCAGAGTTCTGGGACCCCACTTTATCTTTCTCTCTCTTTTCAGCTTTTTTTCCACATCCAGCAAAAAATCCATAAGTTTCTCCGGTGACAGCAATGTTTTCAATTCCAGAGCTCCATTTAAAAAATCTTCCTGATTCAGGTATCCCACAGGTTGGGTATTATACAATTTAGAAACTTTCACAACCTTATTAAAAGCTGATTCATCTAAAATATCTACAGCACTTTTTATGTTTTTTCTCCTGTCACCCATATTCGAGCCAACTGCAATATACGCCCTGTGCCAGCACCTGTCCACTTCTACTGCCGCCCATTTAAGGGATTTACCTATAGGAGCCCAGGGTTTCTTAACCTTTACCTTGACCCGTTTTACCCTGTCATATTTTTTCAGTATAAACTGCGATAAGGCTTCCGCTGCCTTCTCAATAAGATTATACTTCTCTCTTTTAAACTCCTCTTCTACTTCTTTACACAATGCCGAATAATCTACAGTATCATTGAGATCATCATTTTTCCCGGCCTTACTCAAGTCAAGATATAATTTCAAGGATATCAAAAATTTCTGGCCTAGATCTTTTTCTCCACGGCTCACGCCATGATATCCATATACCTCCAAATCATTTATATACATTACATCCATAAAAAGCACCCTCTACTCCTGCAAAAATCATTCAATATTCAATGCCGGAATTTTTCTTTTCATCCGGCCAATTACACTTAGCTGCAGCTCTGCATATAAAACAATTCCTCGAAAGTTTATCACTTAAATAAAATATATCATTCAATAAATTATTATTATCTTTTTTTCTATGATTCAGTATTATATCTATTACCTTATTCCTGTCTCTTTCACTAAATCCACACTCTTTCAAAATACCTTCCGCCAATTCCGCACTTGACAGTTCATGGGATATGCCTTTTTCATACTGCAGCCCCCTTCCTATGTCATGTAGAAGGGCTGCAGCATATACAATTTCTTTCTTTTCAGATATATTTCTTTCTAATACAATTACATAGGTAATTCTGGCTACATCCAGAAGATGAGAAATATCATGCCTGCAAAATTCCCTCTTCTCTTCAAATTTATTTATTTCATCTAAACATCTGCGAAACCTATTATTTTTTAAAATGGCATTTATTTTCTCCATGAACAGAACACTTCCTATTTCATTTTAATCATTTCATATACTTCATTTCTAAATTCACGTTTATCCACAAATATACCCCTAATAGCAGTTGTGACAGTCCTACTGCCCGGTTTTTTTATACCTCTCATAGTCATGCACATATGCTCTGCTTCAACAACTACCATAACTCCCTTCGGATTCAAATATTTCATTATTGAATCTGCAATCTCATAAGTCATCCTCTCCTGGAGTTGAAGCCTTCTGGCAAAAACTTCCACAGTTCTGGCCAATTTACTAAGTCCAACAACTTTGCCTCTCGGAACATATGCTATGTGAACCCTGCCGTAAAAAGGCATGAGATGATGTTCACACATGGAATAGAATACAATATTTTTTTCCAGTACCATGTCATCACTGTCCACAGTAAACACCTTTTTTAGATGCTTCTCAGGACTTTGTCCCAGTCCGGAAAATATTTCTCCATACATCCTGGCAATTCTATCCGGAGTTTCAGCAAGTCCCTCCCTGTCAGGATTTTCTCCTATAGCCTCTAAAATCATCTTCACTGCTTTTTTAATTTTATTATCATCCATAACAACAACACATATTGGGTAGTAAATACCCAATATTCTCCCTTCCTATAATATCTTCCAAAATTATCTTCTAAATATTGCATCTGCCATCATTATTGCCCTTTTATTCTCTTTCACATCATGAACCCTCACAAAATCACATTTTTTCATTATACCTATTACCGTTGTTGCTATAGTACCTTCCAGTCTCTGGCCCACAGGAAGATTCAAAGCCCTTCCTATCATAGATTTTCTGGAAGTTCCCAGCAGCACTGGACACCCAAGTTGAGAGAGCTGTTCCAAGTTATTCATAACATCCAGATTTTGCTCATAATCTTTTGCAAACCCTATACCGGGATCCACTATTATATTTCTAGAATCTACTCCAGCCTTTACAGCTATATTTATGCTTTCTCTTAAATCATTCAGAATATCCTCCATCAAATTCCTATAATTTCTATTATCTCTATTGTGCATGAGACAGCAGGGTACTTTATAATGAGCTGCCACTTCAGATATATAGGGATCTTTTTTAAATCCCCATATATCATTTATAAAAGATGCACCAGCCTTTATAGCTTTTTCTGCTACCTTTCCCTTATATGTATCCACTGAAATGGGCACTTCTACACATTTTACAAGTGTACTTATTACAGGAATCACTCTTTCAATTTCTTCTTCTTCGCTTACCGGTACATGACCAGGTCTTGTGGATTCTCCCCCTACATCTACTATGTCCGCACCTTCAGCTTCCATTTTCTTGGCGTACTTGACGGCTTTTTCTATACTGTTAAACTTTCCCCCATCAGAAAAAGAATCCGGTGTGACATTTAATATACCCATAATATAAGTTTTTTTGCCAATTTTAAAATCCCTGCTGCCTATTTTTAACATTCTATCCACTGCTTTTACCTTCCATCTTTTTTATTTTACAACCACAAACAAACAATTGGATTTAAAAATTTCTTCCTTTACAAACAATAATAAAATACTCCCTTTGATACTATCTCTACTGGTCCACTCAAAGTAATATCCTTAATCTCATTATTTTTACTTAAAGTTGAAACTTCTAATATTCCCCCGGGCTGTTTTACGGCATAATTATGTTCGCCTTCATTATCAGTAAGTGAAACTGCCAAAGCTGCAGTTCCAGATGCGCAGCTTTTTTCCCACAACAGACTGTCAGTAGCTTTGACATAAACCAAAGGTTTCAAAAAACATTCTCGTAAATTATAATACATTATTCCAAAAGCATCATATTTTTCTCCATCCATATATCTCTTTACTGTTGAAAATAAATCTTTATTATTTTCAATTTCACCTGCATCCACAATAAAATGTGTAATTCCACAAAGCTCAATTTTTTTTGCATCTATTTCCCTGTTCTTATTTTCAATTGAGAATTTACATTTTTCCATTTTTCTGGGCATGGGAAGCTGAACCTTGGAATAAAAAACATTTTCTCTTTCAGTTCTTCTCACTTCACAGCTTATCAGTCCGTCCGCTCCCGACATTTCAAAATCAATAAAATATCTTTTTTTAATTTTTTTTGCACTTGAATCATGGAAAAATGCCATACATGCAGCAAAGGATCTAGCAGCATTACCACAGAATTCTCCTCCCATCATCTGAAGCCTGATAACATTTTTTCTCTTGCCCTCCACCGTCTCAGGACTTTCAACAAAACCCACCTGTTCCCCACAAACACTGTTATAATTCATCAATTTGTCCGCCATTTCAGGCTGTTCACTTCTGTTAACCTTGTCCAATACAAATATAGTCATATTCTCCGCTGGATTAACTTTCACATAATTATACTTTTTCTTCATAGAAACATACCTCTTTTCAGAGCATTGGTATCCAAATAGTATCAATTATTTCAATTTTCATAAATAATCAACATTATTATAATTGATAGTGTCAATTATTTCAACTCGATCAAAATAGCATAAAATACACTAGAACTAATCGTCAAAATATACTATTATAAATATAATCAGATATCAATTACTTATAAGGAGGTAAAAATGACTTATTCAAAAGTTAAATACGAAGGTTTAAAAAAGCTGTGCCATATCGTCTTTGAAAAATTTGGATTCAACAGAGAGGATAGTAAAACTATTACAGATGTACTTTTATTATCGGATTTATATGGAACTGAATCCCATGGGGTTCAGAGATTAATAAAATATTATAATGAAATAAAACAAGGTCTAATAATAGTCAATTCCAATCCACAAATCATAAGTGAAACACCCATATCGGCAGTTATAGATGGTAAAGCCGGTATGGGACAATTAATAGGCAAAAAAGCTATGAATATAGCTATAAAAAAGGCCAAGACTTCGGGAATTGGAATGGTCTCTGTAAGAAATTCCAATCATTACGGCATTGCAGGTTATTATGCCAAAATGGCCGAGAAAGAAGGACTCATGGGAATTTCTATGACAAATTCACCAGCCGTCACAGTTCCAACTTTCGGAAAAGAAGCTATGCTTGGAACAAATCCCATTGCCATATCCATACCGGCCGAACCATACCCCTTCCTGATGGACATGGCTACCAGCGTGGTCACAAGAGGCAAAATTGAAGTTTACAACAAGAAAAAAGAGCCGCTGCCACTGGGACTTGCACTGAATAAAGATGGAGAAGATACCACCGATCCCTATGATATAATATATAATGTACCTAAAAAACTTGGAGGAGGATTACTTCCGCTGGGAGGCTCTAAGGAACTAACAGGCGGCCACAAGGGATACGGTTTTGCACTGGCAGTTGAAATATTTACAGCCATTTTGTCCGGAGGTGATACCGGAAATTATGTCCACCTAGACGGAAAGGGTGGTTCAGGTACTTGTCATTTTTTATGTGCTGTAGATTATGGTATGTTCGGTGATAAAAAATCCATTGAAAAGAGGCTTTCCAGGTACTTATCCGAACTTAGGAATTCAAAGAAAGCAAAGGGAGCCGTTAGAATATATACCCATGGTGAAAAAGAAGTGGAATCCTACAACGACAAGATCAAAAACGGAATTCCCATAAATGATGCAACTCTAAATGAAATAGGCAACATATGTAAATTTTTTCATATAAATTCCAGTAATTATATTATAAAAATTAAAAGTTAATGAATACTTTTTAAAGATTTCAGCCTCAATTATCCATCATTAACTATTAATTGCCTTAAAATATTTTAAGAGGGGGTAATGATAATGATTAAAATAGGCGACAGAAAAATTTTAATCAAGAAAGGAGACATAACAAAAGAACAAAGCGATGCAATAGTAAACCCCGCCAACAGTTCTTTAAGTCACGGCGGAGGTGCGGCTTTAGCCATAGTGCGGGCCGGCGGAGTTAAAATACAAAAAGACAGCGACGAACTCATAAAAAGAATAGGTACTCTGCCCGTAGGAAAAGCTGTCATAACTTACGGTCATAATCTGAAAGCTAAATTTGTAATACACACTGTAGGGCCCATAATGGGAGAGGGAAATGAAGAAAACAAATTAAGAAAAGCCGTAACAAGTGTGCTCACCCTGGCGGAATCCTATAATCTAACTTCCATATCAATACCGGCCATAAGTTCTGGCGTATTTGGATTTCCAAAAGAAAAATGTGCAGAAATACTTCTCAAAACTTCAGTAGAATTCCTAAAAAGAGACGATATAGACTTAAAAAACATTGTCATGTGCAATCATGACAATAAAACCACAGATATTTTTCTTCAAGAGGAGAAAAAATATCTCTAAAATGCAGAGAGTTGCTGCATAAATATGCAACAACTCCCTTTTAATTTTATTGTTTTAAAAAATTTTTGTCCTGAAATATATTCCCCAGAACTTCTACATTCCTATTGAGCATCTGAATATACAGATATTCATTTTCCACGTAAAAACCATACAACTCTGTAGCTTCACTGATTTCCCCACACTCACCTATCAATTTGTCGAAGGAATATCTTCCAAATTTTACTGGAAGCTTTAAAGAACTCTCCTCCCGGTTTATTCCTATGATATCCCCTTCATAGATATCCTTCCCTCTTTTATCTTGAAGTCCTGTAAATTCCGTAGTTATAAATCTCTCCCTGTCCCCCGTCATATTTTCTGGATAAGGATTGCTATTCATATAAAAGCACTTATCTTCATTGTCCCAGATTCTAAACTTGAATTTTCTCATATGATAACCTCTATTCGCGGACATTTTTATATTTATATTATTGATTATACCATAAATATCTATCAAGACATCTGTCACAAAAAACTTTCTTTTGAAAAAAGTTTGTGAAAAGTATATAATTTCTGTAAATAGTATATTTGGAGGTAATTATGAATCCCATATCCTACACGGAAAACTACAATAAAATATTAAAAAAAATCACAAGTGCAAAATGGATCAAAAAATATAATATGAATAAACATATGATATACAAAAGCATAAAAGGTCCTAAATTTAAGGACGCTTTCAAAAACCAGCTGTCAAGCAAAGATTTTTCAGCCAAAAGCACACTGGCACTATGTCAGTTCATGATGGATTCACTTTCAGGTCACAAATCACCTGACAACTGGCTTTTATATTTATACCAATATACTCTGAAAAAAAATTTTCCTGAAAATGTAACTGTAAAAATGATACCGCAGCTGACCGCTCCTTGTGAATTATATCTGGCCATATTCAATACAATATGCAGCATACAAAAAAACTCTGGCGACGGCACCTGGGAAAGTCGTTATCCACTGCAATTTTTAACTTTAAAAGAAGAATCGGAACTGGAACATCCTGAAGAGTATAGAAAATTTATAAAAGCTTTTCTATCGCAATATACCTATGAAATGATGAAAATAAATGGCGAGCTGACAGGTTTCACTACCTTGGAACACATATGCGGCGTACACTATCTATCCCTTTATATAGCAAGGCAGTTAAAAAGCACAGGTATCCCTGTGGATCTCGGAAGGGTATCCGGTGCCGCCGCCGGACATGATCTCGGAAAATACGGATGTAAATGTGCAGAATCCAAAAAAGTTCCCCATTTGCATTACTACTATACAGATCAATGGTTCAAAAGGTGCGGAATAAATTACATAAGAAATGTGGCCATAAATCATTCCGTATGGGATTTGGAATTGGAAAATCTTTCTCTGGAATCTTTAATTCTCATATATTCCGATTTCAGAATAAAAAATGAACTCAAAAACGGACAAAATTACATGAAACTGTTCTCCCTAAGTGAATCTTTCTATATAATTTCGGGCAAGCTGGAAAACATGAATCAGCAGAAAAGCAGAAGATACAAAAAAGTTTATGCCAAATTAAAGGATTTTGAAAATTTTCTTCTGGATATTGGAATCGATGTAGAACCGAAACAAAGTTTCCCTCCCGTAAAAACAAAACATAAAAATTATACCCTTCTCCAGGGAAACAGCATAGTACAGAACTTAAAATATCTATCAATAAGCCATAACATAAACCTCATGTATCAGCTGAGAGACGAATACTCTCTGGATACCATACTTGAAATGGCAAGAAGTGAAAACGACTGGAAAATCTTTCGCGAATATATAAGAATATTTCAAGAATACTCAACTTACCTCACTCAAAAACAAAAACTTCAGACGCTAAAATTTTTATATGAAAATCTAATTCATCCCGAAGATGATATAAGAAGACACTGTGCAGAACTGATGGGAACACTAATAGCCACTTTCGACGAGGATTACAGGAAGGAACTGCCTGAAGACGTAAAAATACTTCCTCCAATCACGTCCGGAACAAGCCTTCTTAAAAAATATATGGAGATCATGCTGTCGCCCAGCTATAAAGTGATCTCCGAACATAAATTCAATATAGGATACAGCATAAGCATAATGATAAACTCTCTTTTCAAAAATTGCAGAAAATCACTCATACCAAAATACATTGATGTGCTCATGACATTTTACAGCGAGGAAAAATATAAAAATTCAGCCTGTGAAGTGTTTTTACTTGAGACCTGCAAATATATTCCCTGGAAACATCTTTCCAGTGAAAACAAAAAAATTTTATTCAACTATATATTCTCCAAAACAAAAAAGAGAAACAGCACTATAAGGATGGAAGCTCTGGAAGCAGTCTTGGTATTTTCGGGCGATCTTATGAAAAGCCGTAATTTTATGGAAAAAATGAAAAAACACTTTAACTTGATAACTGCAAAGAGCAGGATTACTGCCGAGAACTTTCTCATATTCAAGATAAATAAAAAATTAAATTTAAACAATGACGTCACAAACACATTTAAATATTATTGTAATCTAACCAATAAAATAGTAACGGATATATTTTTAAGCAATTTAAAAACTTCTACAAACTGGATAAGGAAAAAGAATCAGGTGGAACTTCTTCTATACCATGCACTCGACAATCCGCAGTCCATGGGTCTACATACAGCTATACATTTTTGCAACCTACTAAAAGTAAGTGCTGTGGAAATTGTCAGAAATACTGCAGGTGCTGCTATACTAAAAATTATGCCCTATCTTTCATTATCTGAAAGAAACGAAGTTGCGGTAGAACTTTTAAGGGCCCTTGAAATAGAGGGAAACAGATTTACCGAATATATTCCAAGATATACGGGGCAGGCTGCTTTATGGCTCCAGCCAAAAGAACTGGATGAATTCATAGACGATTCAATTTATAAAGTCAAAACTTCAAATTCAAATTTAAAATCCCTTACATTTAAAACTGTAGGAACTATTATATCCCATTACTGGATTTACAAAGATCGATTTGAAGAATCCGAAACCAATTATCTCAAAAGACTGGATAAAATGCTCGGGATACTGTTAAATGGTCTGGGAGATTACAATCTTCAAGTTAAACAATCTGCATTCAGCGTTATAGGAAGGGAGATCTTTGACACTGACTACATGGATTTGACTAAAAAAGAATTCATATTCAAGCGTACAGCAAAGAAAATATTGACACTGATCACGGATAACGAGAATCAAGAATTACTGTTTTTAACTAGATCAGCAAGTTTAAATCACATATACAGGTTTATATCGGACTATACTTTTTTCTACGGTAATATAGACATACCATTCCCTCAAAAGGTAGCTTTTTTCCCCGGAACATTTGATCCTTTTTCACTAAGTCACAAGGAAATAGCAAAATATATACGCGACCTGGGCTTTGAAGTATACCTGTCTATAGACGAATTTTCCTGGTCCAAAAAAACTTTGCCGAACCTTCTGAGACGAAACTTGGTCACCATGTCTACAGCCAGTGAATTAAACATATATCTTTACCCCGATATGTACCCTACAAATATATCCAATGAGTCAAATTTAAAAACACTGAAAAAAAATTTTCCCAATTCAAAGGTCTATATGTGTGTGGGAAGCGATGTAATTTTGAATGCATCCAGTTACAAGTCCCCTAAAACTCAAAATTCAATTCACACTTTTTCTCATATAATATTTGAAAGGGGCAGGGACAGGGATCTGTTAAAACCGGCTGTAAAAAAAATAGACGGAAGCGTGCTCATATTGAGATTAAATTCAAAATATTCAAATATAAGTTCCAGTCAAATTAGAAATTCTATTGACAACAACAGGGACATTTCCACCCTTGTGGATCCTATGGCAGAACAGTATATATATGCAAACGGATTTTATCAGCGGGAATCACAGGATAAAGATTTTATAAAATCACTGTGGCTCGACAGGGAAGTATTCAAAAATTTCGGCAATGAAGTCTTAAACAGAATAAATCAGTGCATACCCGACTGCACCTACAATTTTATAAACAAAATCAGGGAAATATCTTCTAAACCTTCTTTTTGCATCGTATTCCTAAAAGATACTGTCAGAAAAGAAATATTGGGTTTTTGTATTATGCACTGGATTCGTCCCTCTATGCTGTACAATGAATTTAAAAATACCGGGGTATCACAATATATACGTGAAAACAGCACGGGGAGGATTATATCGATAGATGGACTTTATATCAAAAACAAATACAAAAAGGAAAAACTTGCACAGATTCTCTTTACAGAAGCCCTTTCTCTGTATGTATCCAAAGATTATGAATATGCCGTATACAAAAATGCTTTCAAAAGGGAAATATATGGCAATGATATTTTCCCTCTATTGAAATTATACGGGTTTATAAAGATTCCCTTCTGCGATGATGACAGTCCAATATACGCAGTCAACATGAATGCACCCTGTATAATAAACTTTGACCTTCAAAATATAATAAAAGAACCATTCAGGAGCAATCCTAAAATTGTAAACGCTATTTACAAGTGTCGTAAAAAATTAATTGAAAGCGTAGTTAAACTATATCCAGGAGAACTCATACTCTCTTTTAACGTAAATTTTGTATACCAGTGTCTCATAAGAAAAATCTGCAAAGAAAATTTAGTACCTACTTACAATTTATCGCCCAAAAAACTAGGTGAGGCCATGTGTGTACCTTACGGCGACATACTGGAGCGGTACATCATACCAAATACCGTCACCAAAGCACTGCATACAGAAAAATTATTTTTTCCAGACATGAAAAAATTTATAATAGGTGAGTTTCCCCATTACCTGGATTTAAATACACAGATAAAAATGATAAAGGCTTTTCAGAGACCTGTAATATTAGTGGACAATTTGCTTCACAAGGGGTACCGGATAAAAGCTGTAGATCCCATTTTTAAAAAAGAAGATGTAGAAGTTAAAAAAATTATTGTTGCAGTACTGTCCGGAAGGGGCAAGGATCTCATGGATATGCAGGGCAGGGCTGTAGAAAGCGTGTATTTTATTCCAAGATTAAAATTATGGTTTAACGAAAATTCTCTCTATCCATTCATAGGGGGAGATGCACTTTACAGGGGAAGTTATCCGGAGAGAAATCTGCTTCCATCGATAAATTTAATTCTGCCTTATACTTATCCCGCATTTATAAAAAATACTTCCAAATCCAACATATACGGTCTATCAAGAACTTGTCTGGAAAACAGTTTGAATATACTGGAAACAATAGAAGAAGAATACCATGTCATTCACGAGAAAAATTTGACTTTATCCTATTTAGGACAGGTATTTGCCACACCAAGGTGTCCCGATCCGGGAAAAAATATCAGTTTCAATCTCAATCTTCCCGCATCAGGTTATATCAAAAATGATCTGGAGATTCTAACTCGAATGAAACATGCTTTTGAACAATAAAAAATGAGGTGTTAAAATGCAATTTCACTATTATATTTACAAAAACAAGCTGCTTATTTCCGAGATATCATTTCCCTTTAGGACTGTCGAAGAAAAAGCCGCTTCCAACTACAGTGGATATATTTACAGATTGATAAATGAAAATACAGACAATTCCAGAATGTGCTATTATATAACCCATCCTTCCCAAGTATTTTCAACACAAGAAAGCCTGGAATTCATATGGTGTAAAACTTCTGCAGACTATACCCTGCCAAAATGGCTTTTAAAATCCATTGAAGAAAACAGGCTGGTATGCCTAAACACAGCTTATCCTAACTGGGCCGAAAGACTGGACCATGTCTTTCCGGTCTTTCACGACAGCAGTAATTTCCGTAAATGGAACCTAACAGTAGCAGGTCTGGGAGATGTAGGTGGAACTTTAATTGCAGGTCTCAGAATATTGGGGGGAAAATATATAAATACCATATCCATATACGACAGCGATGAAAACAGGATAAAAAGATGGGAATACGAATGCAGCCAAATCACAGATTCCAATATTGATTCCCTATTTCCGAAAATACTTCCTTTAAAAAAAGAAGAGGATCTTTTTAAGGGCGATATGTTCATATTCTGTGTTTCCAAGGGTGTACCTGAAATCGGGGAAAACGTATCCGACGTAAGGCTCATACAATTTAAGGGAAATTCAAAAGTGATAAAAGACTATGCCCACAAAGCTAAAAGTTACAATTTTAAGGGGATATTTGCAGTAGTTTCGGATCCGGTGGACCTGCTTTGTAAATCTGCGTTAAGTACGGGACTTCTTCCGGATCAAATAAGAGGATACGGTCTAGGCGTAATGAATGCCAGGGCCAATTACTATGCTTTAAAATTAAACAGTAGGGAAAATTTTCTCGAAGAAGGAAGATCCTTCGGTCCTCACGGCGACGGTCTTGTAGTTGCCAACAGCATCAAAAATTATAATGAAGAAGTATCAAATTATTTAACTGAGAAGGCTAAAAATGCCAATATGTATATGAGAAGCATCGGTTTTAAACCCTATATCGCCCCTGCCATATCCTCCGGTGCCTTTTCAATAATAGATACTATAAAAGGAAGCTGGAACTACAGCAGTACGTTCCTTGGAGGGGCTTTTATGGGATGCAGGAACAGGCTGCTGCCTTATGGTACCCAGTTAGAATACTACGGAAACATGCAGGAATCTCTATTTTACAGGTTAAACCAGACTTATAAACAGCTGTTAAAATTCAAGCCATAGATCAATAGGGGTGAAATTATGGAAGAACTTTATGTTATATGTCCAAATGATAAGATATCCTCCGAACTAAAGAAAATGTTAAACAGTTTTATAAGGGAATTCGATACTGTACACTACATTCTCAATTGGCATAATACTGATTTCAGGAATAAAAAAATACTGTTTTTATTAGAATTGGACAATAGTATTTGCTTTGATATACCCATGCTTATTTTTTTCAGCAATTTAAGTTCAGAATCCAAAGATGCCTTTCAAGGCTCCACTGCAGCCCTTTTAATTCACAGCAGCTCAGAACTGGGAACAAAAAGGGCTGCCCAGGACATAATTTTTATGGCAAATAAACTGGGATGCAATTTTATAGGCCACCCATTGGTAGAAGCCACTGCCAATTTGAAAAATTTTTTAACCTGGCAAAAATCCACCCAGCGTCCTCTAGAAGAAATATGTTTAATTTTAAGTGCCAAGCTTGGAAAGAGGTTGGCAGAATATAAATCTGCAGCAGCAATAAAAAAAATGACGGTTTTATACTCTTCTCCCCATAAAATATCCAACACACTTGACCTATGGCACCTGATTTCAAAACATCTAAAAAAAATATCAATAGAAGAACTGCAGATTGAAAACGGGCAAATACTTGACTGCAAGGGTTGTCACTACAAGCTTTGTCTGCACTACGGCAAACAAAACAGCTGCTTTTATGGTGGGTTCATGGTAGAAAATATACTTCCCTCCATAAAATCTTCGGATGCAGTAGTATGGCTCTGTCCAAATTATAACGATTCCATTGGAGCAAACTTAACTGCTACCATAAACAGATTGACTGTACTATATCATAAGATAAGTTTCTATAACAAATCCATTTTTGCTGTAATAGTTTCCGGAAATTCAGGAAGTGATTCCGTAGCAAAGCAGCTGATAGGAGCCCTCAATATAAATAAGGGCTTCAGGCTGCCTCCTAATTCAATAATTACGGAAACTGCCAATGATCCTGGGGCCATATTCAAGATACCAGGTATAAAATCAAAGGCAAGGTCCTTTGCAGAAAATATAATGAAAAATTCATTTAATCACCAGATTCCTTAAATTACAAAAAACAAACCAACAATAGTTTTTTTATAAGAAAATATGTTAAAATAATAAGTGTTTGTGTACTAATTTTAAAAACAGAGGCGAGAATTATGATATATATAAAGACTAAAAGAGAAATAGGTTACATGGCGGCAGCCGGAAAAATACTTGCGTCCTGCCACAGAGAAATAAGAAAGATGATAAAACCCGGCATAACTACCATGGAAATAGATTCTTTCGTAGAAAAATATTTAAAGCAGCATAACGCTACCCCTGAGCAAAAGGGATATATGGGATTTCCCTACGCTACGTGTGCTTCTGTAAATGACGAGGTTTGCCATGGATTCCCGAATAAAAAACCTTTAAAAGACGGAGATATCGTAACCATCGATATGGTTGTAAATTTAAACGGCTGGCTGGCAGACTCGGCATGGTCCTATGCAGTAGGCAATATATCCAAGGAGGCAAAGGATCTTTTGAAGGTTACAAAAGAATGCCTCTACAGGGGTATTAAAAAAGCGGTAATCGGAAATCATATAGGTGATATAGGACATGAAATACAAACTTACGCGGAACCCCTTGGATATTCAGTGGTAAGAGATTATACGGGACACGGCATAGGCAGGGTAATGCACGATGATGTAGCCGTACCACATTACGGGAAACCTGGAAGAGGGTTAAAGTTGAAAAGCGGCATGGTAATTACCATAGAACCTATGATAAATATAGGAATCTACGAAGTCACAGTAGACAGTAACAATTGGACTGCACGTACTGCTGATGGCAGTTTATCCGCACAATATGAACACACCATTGCAATAACAGAAGACGGACCTAAGATACTGACGGACCAGGACAATATATAAGATAGTCAATACAAATAAGCACTGACACAAGGTGCTTATTTGCTGTATATACATATATGTTGACAAATTTTTGGAAGATGGATATACTATAATTGTCAACTATAATTATAATACTTGTTGACAATATATTTTGAGGACGGTTTCGATAAAATGTTAATTCTAAGAGCCCACCATATATTTTGTATTCAGGGGTACATAGGAAAGGGCTACAGTAAAGATTTTGTAAAAAACATGGATAAGGTAGTGAATTCACTCAATCCCGATGCTTTGGTGAAAATTGTGACAGAAGCCGACGACCTCTGCAGTAAATGTCCCCATATGTTGAAGGATCATCACTGTGACAGTCAGGCCAAAATTTCCTTTTTAGATGCCAGTTCGCTAAAAACTCTAACGATAAAGCCAAATTACATATATAAATATAGAGATTTGCTGGACGCCCTAAATAAAAACCTGACTTTTAAAAACTTCAGGGAAACTTGTGCCGTCTGCAGCTGGTTTTCCTGCGGCTATTGTAAAAATGGACTTTTTAAAAATAAAACTTAACAATAAAATAAAGCACTTGAATTTATCTTTCAGGAAAAATCCTATATAATATTATCTATAAGGAGTAAAAGCAGGTGAAAATATGCAAAAAGTAATCTTTCTTGTAGATATGAATGCATTTTTTATAAGCTGTGAAACAACAAGGCACCCGGAAATAATCGGCAAACCGGCAGCAGTTGCAGGGGATCCCAAGGACCGGAGAGGAATTATTTTAACAGCAAACTACAGGGCCAGAAAATTTGGAATTAAAACTACAATGATTTTAAGTGAAGCACTTAAACTATGTCCAGATTTAATTGTTATTCCGCCCGACAAAGATTTTTATAAGAAAAAATCCGGACAGGTCATGGATATTTTATCCTCCTACACACCTGTTATCGAGCAAAACAGCATTGACGAGGCATGGCTCGACATGACAGGCTGCGGCCGAATATTTGGCAACCCTCTAAAGTCGGCAGAGCTCATAAGTCATCACATCAGAAGCAAACTGGGACTAGGATGCTCCATAGGCATATCCGAAAATAAATTTCTTTCAAAAATGGCTTCTGAAATGAAAAAGCCTCTTGGAATAACAGAACTCTGGAGAAAGGACATTGAATCAAAATTATGGCCTCTCAGCATACAATCCATGTACGGAATTGGAAAGCAAACATCTCAGAAATTACAGGACATGGGAATTAAAACCATAGGAAACCTGGCACTTTTCAACCGGGATTATCTTATAAAAAGATTTGGAAAAATTGGCGGAAGACTTCATGAACTAGCCAACGGCATTGATGATCAAAGTTTAAAACCACGGCTGCAGGAAAATGTGAAATCAATTGGAAAGTCCATTACAGTTCCTCATGATATTTCCAATATAGAAGAAGCCAGAATTATCCTGATGCAGCTTTCAGACAAAGTGGCAATGACTTCCAGAAAATACGGTAAAAGAGGCCACACAGTACAAATCAGCATAAAATATTCGAATTTCAAATCCATTACCAGGCAAAAAACAGTTTTCCCCACATGTCTATCCAGAGACATCTATTCGGCAGGAATTGATCTGCTTGAAAAAAGCTGGAATACCCATCTTCCAATTCGTCTACTTGGAATAAGTATAAGCGGATTTACAGAAAATTATAGAATCAAGCAGATATCCATGTTTGAAAAAAGTAAATCAGATAAGGAACAAAAAATAGAAAATGTCATGGATACCCTGCGCCAAAAATACGGATCTTCCATAATAAACAGGGCGGCATTGATAAAGAAAAGGAAAAATTAAGAAATACATTCTGGATGTCAAAACGCATTTCTTAATTTTTATCTCTATTTGATTATCCGGGCAGACATAATCTTGCCCTCAGCATACTTTATCAATAGATCTTCGGAATAATTCATATATTTGTCTAAATTTTCATCCCCATTAAAAGAAACTATATTCATCAAAACTCTTCTGGTGTCATTTTCTATCATAGTTCTCCTTGAATCAGAGGTAGTGCTTCCAAATTCGCCCCTGCTGTCCTCAAATACCGGCATATCCGATAAGTTCACCATTCCCCTTCCAATACCTCTATATGAGTCCCCTTCTTTCCCTATAGTAAAGTAGATTTTTGAATCTATTTTATCCATATCATAGGCACAAACCGAATGAAGCGAATATATGGAAATCAAATTATTTATATCCACTATATTGTTGACTTTGTAAAGTTCATTTCCTTTTACTATGCGCCTCACTAAAGATTCAGAAGAAACTCTATACCTGCTGGGATCTTTTCCAAACTTTTTATAGGCTCCCCTTGCAGCATGTATGTTGGCAAGTTTTGAGACATCCGACAACTTATACAGGACTGCTATTTTACCTGATAATAAAGATATCTCCCTCGTCAGCATGGGATCTGATTCCTTCACCTTAACAGCTGCCTCTAAAGAGCCTATGGCAACTTGGGATCCTAAATTGTTCTTCACACAATCACAGATTTTTATATTTACCATAGAATACATTTGGCAAAAGCCAAAAGTACACCACCTTTCTCTATAAAATACAGATTTATTTTATAGAGTTATTATAACATATCAAAGATCGTTAAAACATCAATTTGATTTTATCAATTTCGCTCTTAAGAGAGCTCCCCTTACCTTAATTCCAACTATGTAGGCAACTACAACTTTTATTACATCAAGCGGTATGAATGGGAAAACACATAAAAATATTGCTTTTTTTATAGGTATATTCGTCACAAAATGAAACCAAATTGTTCCCGCAGCATAACATATCACCAAAGTTCCCATAAGCGCCACTATTGAAATTATATGATTGGAACCTTTTTCTGAAATTTTACCTATAAGATAAGCTATTAACAGATAACTTATCAAATATCCTCCATTTGGGCCAGCCAAAATTTGAAATCCACCTGTAAAACTTGCAAAAACAGGCACACCTATTGCACCCACAAGCAAATAGATAAGTTGAGACATTGTCCCAAGTCTGCTTCCTAAAATCATAGCTGACAAGTATACTGCAAATACCTGCATTGTAATGGGAACAGGTGTAAAAGGCAGCGGTATTGAAATTTGAGCCAATATAGCCGTTATAGCTGTAAAAATAGCTGCAGTACACATCTCTCTAATGGAAAATTTCAATTTCATGCTTACATCTCCTTAAAATCAATTGTCAACATATATAATATCTATGGTTAACAATAATAGTATAGCCGAAACCAAAAAATTTGTCAATTGCTCACCTGGATTCATTTTCATCTTATAAAAAGTTAACAAGACTTAACAATCTTAGTGTAAAATTACTGTAGGGTTATTTAAGATAAGAAATGTAAAAAGAGACTTTCCTTTGATAATATATATTAAGTAAGCAAAACAAAATACATTAAAGAAAGAAGGAAA
>NZ_JBGFFE010000035.1:0-16711 GCF_041224415.1 Clostridium lapidicellarium
AATTTTCCCATTTTAATTTGTGCTTTTTCTTGACATAGTACCATAGAAAAACTATTATTGTAGTTGAAGTACCAAGATGGGAATCTTTTAGTACATCAGTTCAAAGTCTAACTCCCAATACTATAATAAGACATTTAGATCCTTTGGGACACATCAATTTTTTTACTGATGCTTCACTGGCAACCGCATATGTAAAGTCAAAATTCAATATTGTTTCTGCCTGGTATTTTGGAATGGACATATATGAATTTATTACCCAAACAGCAAATATGATTGATAATGATAATTATATTAAAAGTATAAAAAATTTGAATAAGAGGAGAATGATTAACTAGATATGGATTATTATAAAAAAATTTTAATTACAGGTTCAAATGGTATGCTTGGGAAAGATATAGAATTATCTTTTTTATTAGATAATAAATTCGATGTATTTGGTATTAATAGGAAACAAGATATTGATTTGGATCAGGCACGTAGTATAATATGTAATCTTACTGATTTTAAAGAATTAAGTAGGGTTTTAACTTGTGTTAGACCTGATATAATAATTCATTGTGCAGCCAACGTAAATGTTGACAAATGTGAAGCTGATAAAAATTATTGTTATAAATTAAATTCTGAAGCTGTAAGAGTCCTGTCCAGTTATAATAGCCCCAAAACAAAATTCATATATATCTCTACTGATTCAGTTTTTGATGGGGAAAAAGGTAATTATGTAGAAACTGATAAAACTAATCCCTTAAATTATTATGCATTTACTAAGAGAGAGGGAGAAAAATTTGCATTACAAGAAAATAAAAATTCTATAGTTGCTAGAACAAACATATATGGATTTCACACGAATAGGGGAAATTCTCTTGCAGAATGGGCAATAAATAATTTGTCTAAAAAAAATAGGATTTCGGGATTTGATGATGTATTTTTTAATCCTGTATATACAAAACAATTTGCTGAGATATTAGTAAAATTACTTGATGTTGATTATAAAGGCTTGATACATATTGGTTCAAATAAATATATTAGTAAATATGAATTTTTAAAGTATTTATGTAGAAGATTTGATTTTGATGATACTTTATTAAAAAAAGGATTTGTAAATGATGTAGATTTTAATGCTGAAAGACCTAAAAATACAACATTAGATGTATCAAAACTTGAGAAAATTACGGGATACTCAGTTAATATTGAGGATGGATTAGAGTCTTTTTATCATGATTACAATAATTTTAGGGAGGCATTCTATGCATAAAATTAAAATAGGAAATAGAATTATTGGATTAGGAGAAAAGCCTTATTTTATAGCAGATATTGCTTCTAATCATGATGGTGATATAAATAGAGCTTTCAAGCTTATAGAACTTGCAAAAAAAAGTGGTGCGGATGCTGCTAAATTTCAGAATTTCAATGCTGCCCATATAGTAAGTAAAAGTGGATTTGAATCACTTGGAGGACAGCTTTCGCATCAATCTTCATGGAATAAATCAGTTTATGAAGTATATGAAGATGTAAGTATTCCAGGAAAATGGACTAAATTGCTAAAAGAAAAATGTGACGAAGTTGGCATAGAATATATGACAAGCTGCTATGATTTTAATTCGGTGGATTTAGTTGATCCATATGTAAATGCATTTAAAATTGGTTCAGGTGATATAACATGGATTGATATATTAAAATATATTGCTTTAAAGGGTAAACCTATAATTATTGCTACAGGTGCATCTACTATTGAAGATGTTAAAAGAGCAGTTAGTTCTATTAAAAATATAAATAAAGATATAGTTCTTATGCAATGTAATACAAATTACACTGTAAATAAAGAGAACTTTAAATATATAAATTTAAATGTGTTAAAGCAATATAGAGATTTATTTCCAGACGTTATTTTGGGATTATCAGATCATACATATGGAAATACTACAGTGCTTGGTGCCATTGCGCTTGGGGTATGTGTTATAGAAAAACACTTTACAGATGATAATGATAGGAAGGGGCCGGATCATAAATTTTCAATGAACCCCAATACATGGAGGCAGATGGTAGACTCGTCTTTAGATCTTTGGAATGCAATGGGTGATGGATTGAAAAAGATAGAAAAAAATGAAGCGGATACTGTTAAAATTCAAAGAAGAGCGTTGTATTTTACAAGGGATGTTAAAAGTGGGACAGTTTTAGGCAAAGATGATCTGTTTCCCGTTAGACCAATTAAAGAAGATGGAATACCTCCTTATAAAATAGAGGATGTTATAGGGAAAAAATTAATTCGGGATGTAAAAAAAGATGATTACGTTAAATGGAGGGATATAAAATAATTGTTAAAAGGTAAAAAAGTCTATTTGGCTGCAGTGGAGAGAAATGATTTAGCTCTTTTTATGAATTGGAGGAATAGAGAGGATTTTAGAAAATACTTTAGAGAATATAGAGAAATAAATTGTGATATGCAGAACAATTGGTATGAATCTAAAGTGTTAAATGATTCTTCTACTATTATGTTTTCTATAAAAAGAATTGATGATAATAGATTATTAGGTTGTTGTGGATTATGTTATTTAAATTGGATCTATAGATATGCAGAAATATCTATTTATATAGGACTAGATAATGTCTATATAGATAATAAAGGATATGCAGAAGAAAGCTGTAAGCTGCTTTTTGAATATGGATTTAATAATTTGGGATTAAATAAAATTTGGACAGAAATATATGAATTTGATGCTTTAAAAAAACAGCTGCTTGATAAATTTAATTTTCATTTAGATGGGGTACTTAGAGAAAATTATTTTTATAATGGAAAATGGTATAATTCATTTATATTATCTTTATTAAATAAAGAATTTAATGAATAAAAATTATTTTTAATATAATTGTTATTTATGGAGGACAATAATGGGATATTATACAGGCAAAAATATTCTTATAATAGGTGGAACGGGAACTATAGGAAGAGAACTTGCAAAACAGTTGTTGTCTCAGAAGCCAAATGTCATAAGAATTTTTAGCAGAGATGAGTATAAACAATTCATTATGGAAAAGGAACTTGACCATATATCGGAATTTAGGTATTTAATTGGCGATGTAAGAGATTATGATAGAGTTGAAAGGGCAATGAATGACATAGATATAGTATTCAATCTTGCTGCCATGAAGCATGTGCCCTCCTGTGAATACAATCCAACGGAAGCTATCAAGACAAATGTACATGGCATGGAAAATGTTATAAAAGCTGCTGTATATAATAATGTAGATTCCGTGCTTTTTACAAGTTCCGATAAAGCCATAAATCCTACTAATACCTATGGAGCTACCAAGCTTTTAGCTGAAAAATTAGTACAGGCAGCTAATTTTAGCAAAGGAAAGGTTAGGACAAGATTTGCAGTGACTAGATTTGGAAATGTCATGGGCTCCCGTGGTTCAGTTATACCGTTATTTAAAAAGCAGATACTTGAGAAGGGATATATAACTGTTACGGATAGTAATATGACCAGGTTTATGATGACTTTATCTCAAGCTGTGTCTTTGATAATGGATGCAGCAGAAAAATCTCACGGCGGTGAAGCGTTTGTACTTAAAATGCCGGTAATAAGATTATTGGATTTGGTACAGGTGGTAGTAGAAGAAATCTGTAAAAAATCTGATATTGATTTAAATAGTATAAAAATAGAAAATATAGGCTTAAGGGCAGGGGAGAGGAAGTTTGAAGAACTTATGACCTATGAGGAATCTCAGATTGCTTATGACTTAGGGGGTATGTATGCAGTTATACCTAATACTTATGTCGGTGAACTAGATAAATATTATAAACTGAAAAAGAAAGCCAAAGCTGGAAGCTATAATTCTTCTGATCTCATTCCCATAACGAAGGAAGAGGTAAGAAAACTTTTGATAGGTGAAGGCTTAATTTAGTAAAAGCAGGAAGGTAAATTGGATTTGAAAATAGCAATAAGGGCAGAAGGCGGCATCAGCATAGGTATGGGCCATATAATGAGAACACTTGTGCTCGCAAGGGAATTGTCTTTAAAAAATAAAATATGCTATATATGCAAATACAGTGTTGAAAATAGAAGTGGAATACTTGAAATACAGCGGAATGGATTTAAAGTATCTTTATTTAGACAAAGTATTTTGGAGGTATTGCCCAATATTCATGCAGATGTGCTTATAACAGACAGCTATGATGTAAATGAAGATTACTTTATGAAAACCAGAGAATTTGTGAAACATACTGTATATATAGATGATATTGATTCTTTCAATTATCCTGTAGATTTAATTATAAATCAGAATATAAATGCACTGGAATTTAATTATCCTCAAAAATATAAATTATTGGGCCTGAAATATCTAATGCTCAGGGACGAATTTAGGGATTTACCTAAAAAGCACATTCATGAAAAGGTTGAAGATATAATGATAACCATGGGTGGATCGGATCCTGTTGAATTTACCAGAACAATAGTAGATTGGATAAAAGATTTAAAATTCAATTTTCATGTGATTATAGGACCTTCTTTTAAAAATAAAGAGTATTTTAAAAATAAATATTTTAAGAATATGAAATTTTGTTTTAATGCTGATATGGCAGATGTAATGGGAAAATGTGATGTGACAGTGTCGGCATCGGGAAGCAGTATATGTGAACTGCTTGCCAGCGGAGTGCCGGTTATTGGTATTGTAATTGCAGATAACCAGTGCGGCATATCTCAGAAGCTGGCTGATATGAATATGATAGAAAATTTGGGATGGTATTATGATTTGAATGAAGGCAGGTTTAAAAATAGTCTTGCTTATTTGTGCAGCAATTATACTTTAAGAAAGAAAAGATCTATTGGAGGACAGAAACTTATAGATGGCTGTGGTGCTGGAAGAATAGCTGATTTTATTGAATCCAATTTTAAAAACAGGTAAAAATTTTTATGTGATTTATATTGAAATAAAATATTTATTAAGGAGATGTTTTGTTATGGATATAGCAGCGCTGTCAATTGTGATGAACCAGTCAAAGGTCCAGCAGAATGCCGGTATAGCAATTATGAAAATGGCAATGGATACAAATAACCAGACTGCGGCACAGATGACTGAAATGATGTCGGATATTTCAGCAGATCCTAATTTAGGAAATAATATAGATTTTATTGCTTGAATCATTTACTTCAGGAGGTTTATTTTATATGAATATGTTGGTAACGGGCGGAGCCGGATTTATAGGGCGATGGGTTGTGAAAAAATTATTGGATGAAAATCATTCAGTTATTGTACTCGATAATCTGTCCAATGGAAGGCTTGAGAATATAGAAGAATTTAAAGACAATTCTAATTTTAAATTTGTTAAGGGTGATGTAAGGGACAAGGACAAACTAGATGAAATTTTTAAAGATAAATTTGACATAGTATACCACCTGGCTGCATCCATAAATGTTCAGGACAGTATTGATGATCCTGAAACCACTTTTTTCAATGATGCTGTCGGAACTTTTAACATACTTGAAAGGGCCAGATTCCAGATGTTTGGGAAAAATGGCAGAATGGACGGCGACAGCTGGATATTGGATTCTGAAGAGAATACTTATCCATGTAAAGTGGTGTTTATGAGCACGTGTATGGTGTATGACGTATCCGGAAGTGAAGGTATTTCGGAATGCCATCCCATAAAGCCGGTATCTCCCTACGGCGGAAGTAAAATAGCCGCTGAAAATATGGTTCTCTCCTATTATAGTGCCTACAAACTTCCTGCAGTTGTTATAAGACCCTTTAATACCTATGGCCCTTTTCAAAAAACCGGCGGCGAAGGCGGCGTTGTAGCCATATTTATAAACAATGTGCTTGAAGGCAAAGATATAAATATATATGGTTCCGGCAGCCAGACTCGAGATCTTCTTTATGTGAAAGACTGTGCCGATTTCATAGTTTTATCCGGATATTCAGATAAGGCAGATGGACAGATAATAAATGCAGGAACCGGCAGGGATGTCACTATAAATGAACTTGCAGATATCATAAATAAAGGCAAAGTCAGGGTGAACCATGTAAAGCATATACATCCCCAGAGCGAAATCATGAAGCTAAAATGCAATTATTCCAAAGCAAAGAAGCTCATTGGATGGAAGCCTAAATATACTCTTGAACAGGGAATTGAAGAAACGGGGAAGTGGATTGAGGAGACTAAGCTATTAAAATAGTAGTACTTTTAAATGGTGTTTTATGATCAGATTTCTTGAAGCTTTTTTTGATTCCATAATGTTTAAAAGACTTTAATAGAGTAAAATTTATTGCCATTTATTTATTCAGAGTACTCTAAATTTATCAGAAATAAGCACTTTATGTATTTTAAGAATAATTATTACAATAAAGGAAGAAAAATGTTTAATAAACAAATTTACTCATTGATTCATAATATAAATAATGGTTTAAAATGGTATGAAGTTAAGCTAGGCGCTAAAATAAAAGGGTTTTCCGGAGAGTTAAGGGATGCTTTAAGATATAATACAGGAGTATATTTTATAAAAACAGATACACCAATAGATGCTTTTGCTAATATAGGTTATCCTGTAATTGATAAAAATAAACATAAAAATATTCCCCAGATTATCCAAAGAAATGAAGCTATTATTAAAAATAAATTAAATATACAACAACATGAGCACAATCAATATATTGTGTATAATGGAGAGGCAAAGGATATCTCAGGCAGAATTGTTGCCCACTTAGGATGTCCGATGGGAACAGGTTGTTTAGCACTTTATCAATATGGATCTTTAAGAGAATACAAATGGAGTGCAGCTTTTTATATTGAAAAAGATGAAATGAAAAGAAATTTAATAGAACAATCGTGGAGAGGTATATTTGGATGGCCTATTTTATGTGAGAAATAGAATTAGAGGATGAACTCTTTAAGAATAAAAATTTAATGTATAGTATAAAAAGTACAGGATAATTTAAATTGGCATTTGAGGGAAGAAATTTAAGATTTATAAGGTGATATGAAAATATAAAATAAAGAATAAAAGATGAGATGATCTATTGACCTAAATTTTTTAATGTGTTTTATAAATGAAGTGATTATCTGCAGGATTTGTTTTTTTAAACTGATCATTGCCGTTTCTGAATATTCTTGTAATTAGGTTAAATATACTTAACATTATTGACAAAAAACTATTTATAATGAGAGGGCTTGCACAAAAAGTTCAAAGTTTCAATTTGAGTAAATTGGGAATAAATGAATTAAATCATAAGCTCAATAATTTGGTGGGACAGATTAAAGCTCTGGACAAGGAGGGCAGAAGAGAAAATGAGAGGGAGGTGTGAGGATTTTTCTGTAAATTAGCTTTCTGTGATATTTTGGAAAGACAGCTATATTAAAATTTATTTCTGTCTTAAACTTAAATATATAATTTAAAAATGAGTATGTCAGTAACGCCTGAGAAAAAAGGCGTTATCTTTATAAGAATTTTATTCGGAAAGTCCGCCATCATACATTATGGATAGCTCACCATAACATAAATAAAAAAGCCTCCCATGATTTTTATTTTATCATAGAAAGCTTTGTCTCACTACACTGCAAAATGAATTTGCAGTAGTCTCAAATTATCTACCTTGTCTCATTGCCTCTTCCAACTTTTCCTTACTGCCGTATTTATCCTTTATTACAGAATCGGTTAAAAATTTTTCCTCCAATTTTCTATAATTAGGCAGCCCAATCAATTTGTTAAATTCATTAAAGGAAATCATATCTTTTTCAATACATTTAGTAGTGCCGTCTTCTTTCAACTTTTTAAATAGACTTTTCAATGCTTTAGATACCGTATAAATACAAGAAAGAGGGAAAATCACCACATCAAATCCCATTTTGTGATATTCTGCTGCTGTCAAAGATGGAGTTCTTCCATGTTCAATCACATTAACCAGTTTAGGTGCTTTTATGGATTTTGCTATAAGCTTTAATTCATCAACGGATTGAGGTGCTTCGATAAAAATCAAATCTGCACCTGCCTTTGAGTACGCATTTCCTCTTTTTATTGCATCATCAATTCCATTTACAGCTCTGGCATCCGTTCTTGCTACAATAACTAGATCAGGATCTTCTTTAGCTTTTACTGCTGCTTCAATTTTCTTGCAGTGCTCTTCTATTGATATTACCCTTTTGCCTTCCATGTGGCCGCATCTTTTTGGCCACTTCTGATCTTCAAAAAATATTCCTGATACACCAGCTTGTTCAAATTCTTTAACCGTTCTCATTACACTCAATGCATTTCCATATCCTGTATCACCGTCTACAAATAGAGGAATGTCTACCGCATTAGCAATATATTTTGCATTTTCAGCCATTTCCGTCATTGTAACATAACCAATATCCGGCTGCCCCAATCTACTGGCGGCAGTTGGATATCCCCCCATTATAATTGCCTCAAATCCGGAATTTTCAGCTATTTTAGCTCCAAGTGCATCATATACACCCGGTATTATCAATATCTGATCCTTTCCTATAAGCTGTTTTAATCTAGTTGCCTTTTTCATTTTAAAACTCCCTTCCAATTTGATTTTAGATTTTTTCATAAAGTCATTTAACTTTACAATATAACTTTCCCCTGTTATACCTTAGCAACATCTATACCAGGATTTTATCCATTCTGTAATTGTATTTAACATGCACTCTTAGATAATATATTTATGAAGTTCAGCTATTTGATATTAATTTGTTTCATTTAATTTTAAACAAGTTTAAACATATATGAAACAAATATATGACAAACAACCTATTTCTTGCTTCTGTATTATTGGCATGAATACTGCTATATAGAAAAGTAAAATATATTTTTGCGCAGAATGTATTTTAAAAATGGGGGGTAATTGTAAATGGATAATGTCAATTCTCTTACAGCAAATAATCATTTTATTTCTGAAAGAATGGATCGTCTGCCGGTATCGAAGATTCATTATAAAATATTATGTTTAACAGGACTGGGGATGTTTTTAGATAGTTTCGATATATATCTAGCAAGCAGTGTATTGAGTTCTCTGTTAAAAAGTGGTTGGTCGACAATCACCTTAAATGCCACTTTTATTTCAGCATCATTTATAGGACTTTTAATAGGAGCTTTACTCACAGGATTTCTTGGGGACAAATACGGCCGTAAATTTGTATATAGACTCGATCTGCTGATTTTCGGCGGTGCATCTTTAGTTGCAGCAATTTCCCCAAATATGACTTTTCTGATAGCGTGCAGGGGAGTCATAGGGATAGGTCTTGGAGCTGAAATAGTTACGGGGTATGCACTTCTTGGCGAATTTGTACCTGCAAAAGTTAGAGGGCGCTGGGTCTCCATGTTGTCCTTGATAACCAACATAGCAGTACCTATTTCTGCATTGTTAGGACTTATAATTATACCAACTATAGGTTGGAGATATATGTTCGTATTTGTAGGTGTATTTTCATTGATAGTATGGTATATGAGAAAAATGCTTCCTGAATCACCAAGATGGTATGAATCAAAAGGAAGATATGAAGATGCAGAAAAGACAGTAGAGATGTTTGAAAAAAGTGTTGAGAAAAGTGAAAATATAAAGCTTTCACCAATAGATACATCCAAAGTTCACCAGAACAAAGAAAATGTTATTGCAACCGAGGGAAAATTTTCAGATTTATTCAAAGGCAAAATGTTATCCAGGACAATAGTAGGATGTATAACTTTAATAACTATAAACACACTTATATACACTTTTATAACTTGGGCTCCTACACTATTTTTAAAAAGCGGCATAAACCTTTCAAAGTCTCTAGGTTATACTACCATAATGATGATTGGCGCACCTCTTGGTGCAATAATAGGAAGCTTTATCGTAGATAGGTACGGTAGAAAATGGTGCTTGGTTTTATCTATGATACTAGCGGGAGTAATAGGCTATGCATATCCTCTCCAAAGAAGTATGTCTATAATACTGATTCTGGGATTTTTATTGACAATACTTATATATATACTGGTAACAGTAGGACTTGCTGTGTATGTACCTGAAATGTTCCCGACAAAAATAAGACTGAGAGGCACCGGCCTTGCAAATGCCGCTGGACGACTGGCTACTATATTCAGTCCCTATGGAGTTGCCTTCTTATTAACTAATTATGGTTCTAGACCTATATTCACATGCCTTGGAATACTTTTGGCACTTACTGCGTTTATTATTGCTGTGTTTGGTGTAGAGACAAAACAAAAACCATTAGAAGAAATTTAAAATTTTATTTTTTAGGAGGATGTAATTATGAGTAGAGGAAAAATAATAAAAGATTTTATAAAAAGAAGAGAATTACTAGTTTCACCAGGGGCATTTAACAGCATTTCTGCAAAGATAGTAGAACAAAGCGGTTTTGATTCTGTATATATGACGGGTTATGGTGCAGCGGCCAATCTTTTAGGCTCACCGGATATAGGATTACTGTCGGCGTCTGAAATGATAAAACATCTGTCATATATGAGTGAGTCTGTAGATATACCTATAATTGCAGATGCAGATACTGGATACGGCAATGTCCTAAACATGTATAGAACTGTTAGGGAATATGAAAAAGCTGGAGCTGCTGCCATACAGATAGAAGATCAATGCTGGCCTAAAAGATGTGGACATATGGATGGGAAACAAGTCATATCTGCCGAGGAAATGGCTGCAAAAATCAGAGCAGCAGTAGATGCAAGACAAGATGAGGATACAGTTATCATAGCGAGAACTGACGCACTAGCTCCTATAGGATTTGACGAGGCAATAAGAAGGGGAAATTTATACAAGGAAGCAGGAGCAGATGTAATATTTGTAGAGGCACCGCCTGATATAGACAAATTAAGACAGATACCTAAATTAGTAAAGGCGCCAATACTTGCCAATATGATAGAAGGTGGAAAAACTCCTGTACTTTCGGCCGAAGAACTTCAAAATTTAGGATTTGCAATAGCTATATATCCTCTTTCCACTTTATACGTTATGACAAAAGCTGTTAAGGATCTACTATATGAGCTCAAAAATACGGGCACCACTCAAGGAAAAATAGGGAACATGATAGATTTTCCAGAATTTAATGAGATTGTTCAATTAAGTAAAATTCGGAAAACCGAACAAAAATACAATAATATTTAAAAAACAGGGGGCTGTTGCAAATTTATTTTGCAGAAGCCCACTCTCTTATGTTCTCATTGTTTATGATATTCCATAATTTTTAATTTTACGCCATAATGTTGTTCTACTCATGCCAAGTCTTTTGGCAGTTTTCTCTCTGTTGCCGTTGAATTCAGAAAGGGCTTTTAAAATACGTTCAATTTCCAGCCTCTTATTTTGTGATATTTGTGTTTCATTTTTTTTGTATACTTTATTCACTAATTCCTCTGCGTCAAAACAATTCTTGTTTTCACTTCCAATAAAAATGGATATTCTTTTAAGAATGTTCTTTAATTCTCTTACATTTCCCCAAAAATCGTAAGAAGTAAGTAATCTAAAAATTTCTTCCCATTTATTCTGGTATTTTTCATATAATCCGCTGAATTCATAAGATATAAGTTCTCTGGAAATTTCAGGTATATCTTGTCTTCTGTCTCTAAGTGGAGGTATATCGAGTTCAAGAACATTCAATCTATAATAGAGATCTTCCCTGAATCTCTTATTTAATACTTCTTCCCATAGGTTTTTGTTAGTAGCACTGATTATCCTCACATTTATGGGAATTATCTTGTCACTTCCAATTCTCATGACTTCTTTCTCCTGCAAAACCCTTAAAAATCTTGATTGAAGACTTTTGGGCATTTCAGCTATTTCGTCTAAAAAAATAGTTCCATTGTGTGCCAGCTCAAATAGGCCAATTTTACCCCCTTTTTTTGCTCCTGTGAAAGCTCCTTCTTCATATCCAAACAATTCTGATTCCAAAAGATTTTCAGGCAGTGCTGCACAATTCACAGCAACAAATGCTTCATTTTTCCGTTTGCTTTCATTGTGAATACTATTGGCGAACAGCTCTTTTCCAGTTCCAGATTCACCCGTAATTAAAACTGTAAAATCACTTCTGGCATATTTTTCAGCTAGAGTTATACAGTCTTTTATAGCCCTAGATTTGCCTTTTATATCGTTAAAGGTATATTTAGCTACAAGACCCCTTGTGTAAATTTCTCTTCTGACTTTACGTTCTGAATTCTGTATGGATTTTATATCCTGGAATGAAGCAACAGCTCCTTTAAACTGTCCGCCTATCATCAGAGGAACCCTGTTTGTTAAAATTGTCTGATTGTTTACTTTTTGTATCTGATTTATTTCTTCCTTTTTTGTAATTATTATTTTATCAAGTCTTGTATTTTCTATAGTCTTATTAACAGGTTTCCCTATTACATTTTTTCTGTTTATTCTCATAATCTTTTCGGCCATAGGATTATACACCTGTATGATATTATTCTCATCCGTTGCCATAATTCCACAATATGCATAATCCAAAATAGCATTCAACTGGCTATTTCTATATTTCTGCTTTCCTATGGATTCCTGTAATTGTACAGCCTGGCCTATAGAACTTATTATACTGTCTTTAGAATAAATAAAAATGGAATTCATGCCAATTTCATCACAGGCATCACATACCATACTTGAACCTATTACGTTATTAATTCCTGATTTTTTTAAAACATGAATTATATTTTTAAGCTGGTTATAATTATTAAAGCATTTTGAAATTATATTAATATTGAATATATTTTTATATGAATTAAAGTCAATTATAGGGTTTTTATATGTCAATATAGCTACATTATTTGAATTTTTCTTTGCTGTGACAAGATCTTCCATTATACTGAAACCTGAAATTTTTATATCAACAATAGGTGCATCCGGAATATTGTGCTTTAATATTTCCAGGTTACTACTTCCACCCACAAATACATCAACTTTATCCTCCTTCCACAGTTTTTTAGCAATATTTACAGTATCTTTAAATTTTGAATTTATCACATATATCTTTTTTAACATTTCTCCATCAATATTTGAATATATAGATTTAGTAAGTCTATCATAACTCATAACTGCAATTCTGGGTTTCATAAAATCATCCTTTGTTAAATATAATATCAATAATAAGGGAAAAAACTGTTTTTCCCGTTTCTCTGTATATCAGATTTTTCTTGTCCAAAATACATCCCTTTATAACCTTTACCGCATTAGCCACATAAAAATCGTTTTCATAAACACACGATATTTCTTCATCTCTTGCAGATGCTCTGCTTGCCATACAATTATAAAGCTCCGATTGTATTTGAAGAATATTATTTTATGTCTTAACTTTTATTTAATAGTCAGTCTTTTATTTAATTATACTTCATAAATATGGACTTAAATAATCATTTTAGTATTTTCTTTTATGTTATTTTTAACAATTATCAAGTGATTCTTAGGTTCAGGTGAAATTAGTGTAAAGGAATATACTAAATGGAAAAGTATTTTAAAATATCAAGTGAGGAACAAACGTTTGTATAAGGTTAAATTTTTGAGGGGATAATATATGATATAATAAAATAAATAGCAGGGCGGTTGATTGATTTGGCGAATAAAAAAATAAAATGCACTTTAATTGTATATTATGCACTGTAAATTGTGCATTGAATAAGGACATGGGAATGCTGAAGATAAGTGAGAGCAACATGGAGTTTTTAATGGATATGGTGAAGAAGTTTGAACTTGATAAGAAGCTCAGAGAAGAGGGCAAGACGGAAGGTATAGCAGATGGCTTGCTTCAAAGCCTGGAAAAGTTACTTTACATCAAGTTTTCCGATACTTTCTGTATGGACAATATAAGAAAGATAGAGGACGAAAATACTTTGAGCTCCATTTTTGAGGATACCGCCAGGAGCAGTTCCATTGGAGAGTTTAAAGAAAAGCTGAAGCAGAGAAAATTGAATTGATATATATGGTTGATTTCCGGATGAAATCCGGAAATCTTTATAATATATGACATAATAAAATAAATAGTAGGTTGATTGATCTGTCAGATGAAAAAATAAAATGTACTTTAATTGTACATTCCATAAGTTTAGCTTTATCTTCTGAAAAATTAACCGTTTTAGATATTTCCTGTGCTTCATAAACAAGTATGTTAACTTGTGATAAATCCCCAGTTAAATTTTGCTCAAGTTTATCTGTTCGAAAAATTTGGGATGAATTATTATTTCAGTGATTTTATTGATAAATTTGGAAGAAAGCAGGATTACAATAAGCAGTGAAAGTATGATAATTGATATTTCACTTACAAAGGAATTTATATAATCAAAAAAGTTGTATTTAACCAGTGTTTTAATAATGAAGCCGTGAAATCCATATACGGTTATGGTTCTGGATCCTAATTTTGTAAAAAGCAAATTTTTATCTGGAATTAAAATTAAAATAATGATAGATATAATTACAGCTATAATATATGTAGATATACGCACTATATATTCAGGACAATTCGGACTGTCTAGCTGTGAATAGGAATAACTGCCGTAAAACCACCTATAATCGATTTTATCATTTAACAGATGTATCAGCAGGAAGAGAATTAATAAACCTAGAACAGCATATTTTTTTCCAATATATTTTCTTACAGTATCTATATAATGTTCTTTGCAGAAGTATCCCATTAAAAAATATGGGAAAAAAGTTATAGTCCTCGACAAGCTCAAATAGTATCCAATATTATTATCATATCCGCTTAATATGGAAATAGCAAAGGTTATTATAATTGAGTACTTTATTTTGGAGAAATAAGGCAATATGAGATTCCATATGACAAGTGAAAGAAGATACCAGGTAATCCAGTATGGATTGACAAAAGTAATTTTAAAATTTTGCTTTTTAAGTACATAGATATTGAATAGACAATACAATAATTGAAAAATAATGTAATACATAAGAATACTTGTGATTTTTGAAAAAAATTTTTTGTCACTGCCCATATTCTTTGAAAAATAGCCTGAAATAAAAACAAATAAAGGCATATGAAAAGAATATATAAAATTATATATTAATTTTATATTGGGGTATGAACCAATTAACGGCTCAATAGTATGCCCAACTACTACCAAGGTGATTAAAAGAAATTTTAAATTATCAAAATAACAGCTTCTGCATTTTGATGAATTTATATTAAGCTCCTCCATAAATAAACTCCATTTCTACAAACTTTATTTATTTACTATACAGCTCCATTGTTACAATAAGGTGTTATATTGATTAATTAAGTTTAAATATTGTAAAGAAATCTTTAAGGGGAGAACTTAAAGAAAGACAAAAAAAATAGATGCACTTGAGGAATCAGTTGATATGCCAAAAAAACTGCTGTGATAATGCTGAAATGTTCTTCAGTAATATTCTGTTTTGAATAATTGTTATTTTATTAAAGCATAGTTGAAATATTCCGATAAATGTAATGATAATTAGGAAATAATATTTAAAATGTAGGTGCTGCAATGATAGACTATAAAATCACTGCACTTGGAAATTGGCATTAGGTTTATTTATGGAGTATTACTTAGTGATCTTACTGAAGTTAGGCATTGCAAATTTTATATTAATATAAAAAATTCGAGGGAGAGAATTAAATGTTTAGCAGCCGTTTGTTTAAGAAAAGGAATGTAATAATTTTAGCAATTTCAATTGTTGTAGCTGTAGCTTGTTCCGGTTTCTATTACTTTGACAGAGTAAAATCCTATTATGATTTAATATCATCTGGGGACAAAGCAGCAGCTTCAGATAATTTTGACAGGGCGATAAATTTGTATACTCAGGCTGAAACTTACAGGAAAAATTCTAAAATTGATGGAAAAATAAAGCTTGCAGGCATTCTTAAAAGTTCGAAGGCTAGTTACGATAAGGCAGTGAAGGAAATGAAAGACAAAAATTACCTTGGTGCAGTTGATATGTTTAAAAAAATGGACAACCATGATACTAAAAGGTATAAAGCTTCTAAAAATAATATTGAGCAGTGCAGGAACCTTTATGTATCAGATAATCTGTCAAGAGCAAGAGCAAGCTTTAAAAATAATGATTTTGATAATGCCGATAAATACCTTGCCAATGTGTTCAAGCTAGATGCTGACAATAAAGATGCAAAGAGTATTAAAAGTGATATAGCAAAAGCTGTACAGGAGCACAAAGAGGAAACTGCAAAGGTTTCAGCTGCACAGGGAAATTCTATACCTAAAAATGAGGATGATAATTATACTCCACAAATGGCAATTAAACTGGCTATGGAAAAAGATGAACTTAAAAATTCTCCAGATCTTTTGACTTATTGTAATAATATTCCTGAATATGATTCAAATGGGGAAAAATATTTTCATGTTTTTTTTAAAAGCAAAGAATTAGTTGATGATGGAGGAAGTGGAACTATAGATAATTTGATTACTGCACCAGGACTCGTAATCGGGGAAATATACTATGTTCTTTGTTGAACAACGTGAGTGAGGCAAATTGCCAGGTGGACATGCAACCCCCGGGAGTCATGAACAAATTGTGAACAGATGCTCCAAACACTCACCTGCTTTTTAAGCCAAACCATGATCCCATATACCCTTGGTATCACAGCAGTTATCGGGGATTAATCTGGACTGAAAATAGCCAGGTTACCACAAATATTGTGAATAAAGTGTAAATGGTTGGACAAGCAAAACAAGCATTCGGCTGTTTTTCAAGCCAAACTGTGAACTGCGGTATCCCTTATATA
>NZ_JBGFFE010000036.1:0-16215 GCF_041224415.1 Clostridium lapidicellarium
AGATGCGCTGGTAGCTTCCGCAGTAGCAGGAAAGTATTCCGCACCGCTAGTATTAGTGGACAAAGATCCTTCAGGATCAACAACTAATCCAAATGCAACAGACAATGCAATAGCTTACTTGAAAGACAACACTACTTCCAGCACTGATTTCCAGGTAATTGGAGGAACAGGAGTTGTTTCCGAGAATACTGTAGAAGCAATTGATGATATTTATAATAATCCAAGTCCAGAGGGAGAAGTTAAATCCATAGAAACTAATGGATTAAATGAGATAAAGGTTGTATTCAATCAGGAAGTTGATTCAGATACAGCTGAGGATATAACAAATTACAAAGTTGATGGAACAACTTTAAATGACAAGGGAACCAAGGATAATGACGCGGATCCTGATGAAAATAGTGCAAAAGCAGTACTTCAGGATGACAACAAAACAGTTGTTATAAAATTGGCAAAGGCTCAAAAACAATCAGATGATATAGATGTAACAGTTAAAAAGGGAATACTTACTGCAGACAAGTCAAGCACTGTTCCAGAATATACAGATACTGTAACATTTAGTGATACAACTATACCTACAGTTGATTCAGTAGAAGTAAAAGGAAATAAAAAGCTAACTGTTAAATTCTCAGAGCCAATAAATGTTGGCAAAAAGGCAGATGCCAGTGGAGTACAGAGTAAATTCAAGATAGACGGAAAAACTCTTTCATCCTATGGATTGAATTATGATTATAGTGAAGCATCGGATTATATCAAAGATGTTGACGGAAATTATTGGACAGATGAAGTGGACTATTATTTTGACACAGCACTTGATTCTGGAAGCAAGACTTTAAAAGTTTCGGAAGGAGATAAAGAATTATTTGCAGACGCAGCAGGATTCCCTATTGCAGAAACTACAGAGACTTTTGATGTTGATACATTGACTTCAACACCGGAAATCAAGAGCATAACTGCGAGTGATGATGGAAAAGTCAAGATAAATTTTGACAGGCCGATGGATCCCAAAACAGCAACTAAGATAGGAAATTATGAAATAAATGATGGAAATGTCAATATAGATAAGGATCCTGAACTTAAAGAAGGAGACACTCAGGTAAAACTTACTGTTACTGGTCTTAACAAAGGCTCAAATAAATTATATATCGACGATAATGTAAAAGATGCTTATGGAAACAACATTGAAGAAGACACTTATGAATCCTTTGAACTTGAAGAGGATACAACAAAACCTTCTGTAACTTCTGTATATGCTCTTGACGATGATACAATCAGAGTTAGATTCAGCAAAGATGTGGATTCGGATTATGCTACAAATACATCAAACTATAAACTGAGAGATAGTGATGGTACAGATATAACTGATGAAATAGATAAAATCATTCCTGCAGGAGACTCTGGTGCAAGCACGGCAGATGTATTTGATATAAATTTGAAGTCTGGAAAAAAATTAACTGATTCAAAATACACTATAAGAATAGAAAACATTCAGGACAAGGCTTCTACACCAAATGTAATAGACACATATGAAGATACATTTGACGGTTCTGATGAAGTAAATGCAAAAGTAGAAGGAGTTTATGCGGTTTCAGGAAGTAACGGGAAGAAAATTGCAGTTGTATTCAACAAGGAAATGGATGCATCCACATTAACTGATACCGACAATTATGAATATGTAAATGCAAAGGGAGATACAAAGACTCTTCCAAGCAGTGCCGACATAACTAGCAATGATGACAAGAGTGCAACTATTGATCTGGATGACACTTCTTTGACTACTGATGAAGGTTCAGGAAAAGCTGATGAGAATATCATAACAGCTATATATGCAACGGGAGTTAAAGATGCCAATGGAAACAGCTTGCAGACAGGAAGGGATGGAGCTGATATAACTACACCAACAGGTGTTACAAAAGCTAAAGCTAATTCTCTTAAAGTTTACTATGAAGACAATGATGATGACTTGAAGGTTGATGTGATTTTTGAAACACCAATTGATTCGGATACTTTGGAGGCCTCAGATTTTACATTTGGTACAGTTAAAGCAGATTCGGCAAAACCTGATGGCAAGATAGTAACTCTTACATTTAAGAGCAATGATGATGACAAAAATGCGGATACAAATATAAACAAGATAAAGGCATTGGGCAATGGTGCAGTATTGACTATAAAAGCAGATAGTGCTACTAAGGATGTAAGCGGACAGTCAGTTACTACAGCTGATGCTTCAGGTGACAAACCTTATTTCTATGAAGCAGCACCTAGATTAGTTACTGTTGACAGAGATAGTAAGGATGATCCAGCAACAAACTGGAGTGCAGGACTTCAAAGTGATGGCAGCGCAATTGTATCTGTTAAGTTTGATACACCAATTGATGGCAACAGCGTAAATGCATCAGACTTCAAATTCAACATAGGCGGAACAACTATAAATGCTGATTCTGCAAAGGTAGATGAAAATGATGCACGTACAGTTAATTTTAAATTCAACAGTAACAACAAAAATATAAAAGAATTTAATGATGCTGAGACAATAAAGGTTACTCCACAATCAACTGTTAAGATCTCCGCGGAAAAGGATGCAAATGATGAGTATGCATACTATGTTCCAACAGATGACGATTATAAGGGTATTATTGTTACTATAGATAATAATGGAGAAAATCCAAACCCTGGAGAAGAAGTACCTGGAGCAACAGTAACTGCAGATTATGATGGTGATCTGTTTGCTACAAAAATATCAGTTAAGCTTGATGGAGTAAATGATGCAACAAACGCAGCAAAATATGTTGTAAAATATGATGGACAGACAGCTTCTTTTAAAGAAAATCAAAGTGCATATGTTATAGTTGTTGATGGAAATGTAGATCAAGCTACTGCACAGAATAAAGTTACAGTTGAGAAAGCAGAATAATTAAATTTACTTGATATATTAATTTTAGACTTCAACATTGAAAATTTTTCAATGTTGAAGTCTAACTAAAAATAAAGGGGATTATTTTATTTTAAGGTACGGGAAAATTCATACATAGGTTAGTTTGTATGTTATACTTTTAAAAGCTTTTACTAAAATACTGAATGAAGTAGTACTGAAGAATAGTCTTAATTATGAGAAGCTAATAAATCCCCGATGGTGAAAATGATTTTTATGTAATGAATATACAGTAATTATAGATTCCAATATTTAGGGAGGTTTTATAAATTATGAATAACTCTAAAAAGTTATTGGCAGTCCTCTCGACAGCAGCAATATCAACTATTATTGCTTCTGCAGTGGCAACTCCTGCATCTGCAAAAATGGCTTCTGTCCTTTTAAGGGATGCATCAGGAAAAATATATGAATATAACTATAAGGACTTACAAGATTCTTTTGCGGGCGGAACAGCATTATATGATGACTTTAAGGCTGTTAAAGATGCTGGTGCACAGGTTATTTCTTACTATGATGATGTGCAAAATGGATTTGTATCACGTAGTACAATACTGGATGCTTGGGGAGATGCCGGAGATGACTTCAATCCTCAGACAGCTACTGAAACGTTGACTACGACACCTGTTGAAGGTACTATATATGAAAGAGTTGAAAACCCAGATGGAACAGTAAGCGAGCAGCCAAAACAACAAGGTGTTGAAGTAAGTTCAGTAAGTGCTATTAATTCTACAAGCATACAATTAACAGTACCATCAACAGTACAAGAATCTGACTTATTGGGGAAGCAAATAACACTTACAGCTGACAATGAAAACTTGACAGCAACATATTCAGATTCAAGTCTTACAGAAGATGGTAAGGCTAATTTTGTATTAGATGATGGAAATGAATTAACAGATGCTGCTGAATATACAGTAAGTTCAGATTGGGCAAGCTTTACAACGAATAAGTTTGTAGCTAAAGTTGAAACACCATATATTAAGACAATAAATGTTTCCACAACTGGAATTCCAGCTGCAGGTACAGGTGACGTGCACTTTACAGCAAAGAATCAATATGGAGAAGATTTAGGTTTAACTGCTGAAAATACTACTGACCTTAATGTTAAAGGTACATTAAATGGAGTACCATTAATGACGAATGAAATTGATGATGCTGATAAAGCAAGTGGAACCATAAAAATTAACAAACCTTTAACAGAGGGAGATAAAGTATCTTTAACATTTACAAATACAATAAATGGAGATGCTGGGGTTGAAATAGGAACAGCTCAATATACTGTGGTTAAAGCAGAAGATCCAGTTCCAACGACAATTTCAGATATAACTGCAACAAAGAATAATGCAGTAGCTAAAGAGGTATTGCCGGATGATAAAATAACTTTATCAACTGTGGTTAAAAATCAGTTTAATAATCCTATAGATATTCCTAATGTACGTTGGATAGTTGAAGATGGAATTGATTTAATAACTCCGGATGATGGTAACCCAATTGATGAAAGCGGTATAGCAGATGCAAATGGCTCTTTTAAATTTACAGCTAAAAAGGCAGGAAATTTAAAAATTTCTGCATATTTACCAAACGGGCAAAAATCAACTTATGAAGTTCAGATAGGAGCTAAGACATTAACTGACTTAACTGTAAATTCTGAAAATACATCAGGGGATAATCAGGATACAATAATTGTCGGAAGTGTTAAACCAAATGATGGAGCAAATTTAACACCAGATCAAATTAAATTTGATGTTAAAGCGACTAAAACTTCAGTAGATGTTACTCCAGCTGACGTTCAGGTTACTGCTAAATTAAGAGGTGGAGACGATGCTGATACTAAGGATGATATAGTAATAGCTGTTAAATCAACAAAACCAGGAAAATACACAATAACTCCATATGTAGGAGAATCATTAGAAAAAGCTACTGCAAAAGCGGCTGGTTTTGATGTAACAACTACAATAGATCAAAATGTAGCTAGTATAGATGACATAACATTTGACCCTGCTGAATTAAAGACAGGCACAGATGTTGTAAAAGATGTAACGTTCAGAAATAAATATGGTGAAGCTGTTTTAGTAGATCCGTTAGATGCAGTTGTAACTCCAGAAGGTTCATTGACTGGAAAAGTTACAATAGATGGAACTAAGAATATATTGACATTATCAAATGCATCAGCAGGTTCATATCAAGTAACAATAGCAGAGGGTTCGGCACTTAAATCGTATACTTTGAAATTTACAGCACCAACATTTACAAAAATTGATGCAGGTGCCGATATAACAGGAGTAGTTGCAGGAGATCCAGCTACTAAAGCTAAGGATCAGGCAGTCAAATTTTTAGATCAGGACGGAAAGGATATGCCTGTTAAGGCATCAGATTTACATGTATCTGTAACTGGACCAACTGGGCAACCAATTGATAATGCAAGTGATTTAGTTAAATTGGCAGCTGATTATGGATTCAATGATGCTGGTGAAGATCAATTTGATGAAGCAAGGGGAGATGAAATAGTAAAAGGTTTTAGAGTTCAGCCAGTTCAATCATTGACACAAGGTGTTTATACAGTTAAGATTGCAAATGCTGATGGTAATATAGCTGATACATTTACCGTAACAGTTGGAGCTGCTAGAGTAGCTAAAACTGTAGATGTGACTCCAGGTGCAACAAATGTTGCATTAAATGGACAAACTAAAGTTAAAATAGTTCCAAAAGACCAATATGGTGAGTTCATAGCAAATGGTACTGGAGTAACTTTAGAAGTTGATGCTGGAGATCATTTTACAAAGAATGATGTAACACCAATAAACAAAGATGGTGGGACTGTTGATGATACTCATCCAGTAGCAGCTTATGAAATAACATTAACAGGAACTACAAAAGGATCAAATGATATTGTTGTTAATGTTAAGAACGGTGACAAAGTTCTTGCCACCAATAAAGTAAGCATGACAGTTGATTCAGTAGCAAATTTAATTGATAGTGTAGCTGTAGATACTACTGATATAAAATCAGTATATTCAACTGAAGCTGAAGATCCAGCTGATATTACATTAAAAGCCATAGCTAAAGATGCTAACGGAGTAGTAGTTCCAGTAAGCAATAATGATTTATCATGGACTATAAAATCAGTAACGGGTAAAGTTGGAGAAGCTGATGCTACAGTTTCAAATGTTGGAACATTAGGATTAAATAATGGAGTATATACACCAGTTCAAAACTTTAAAGGAACTGTTACGATTGAAGTTAGAACTGCAAATATGAAAGTTGGAGAAGTAACTTTAAATCTTGACCCAGCAGCAGCAATAGCTAAAACAGGAACAACTAAAGTTGTGAATACTGTAGATAAACCATTAGATGCTGATACTACTAAAGATGGTATCCAAATAGCATTGGATAATGATGCTAAAGACGGAGAAGCTGATGGAGCAATAGTACTAAAATTAAGTGCTGCTGATCAATATGGCAATCCAATTGATACAGTAGATATAACTGACAGCAACGTAATTTTATCAGTTGATGACAGTTCAGTAGTAAAAGCAGAAAAATCTCCTGAAGCAGAAACAATCACATTAACAGCTAAATCAGCTGGAACAGCTAATGTTTATGTACAATATAATGGAGATACAATTACAATACCTGTATCAGTAAATCAGGAAGCAGCTGAGGCTGCTGAAGCTGCTAAGCCAATAGGTGTAGTTTTAACAACAGAAGAAACATTTAAAGGAGCAGCAGCAGTACCTGGAATAAGTCAAGTATCTACTATTAAGGTAACAGCAGGAGCATCTGCAGCAGGAAATTTAACAGTTGCAGGAGTTACAGTACCGGTTACAGCAGATGATGATACTCCAGCTGAAGTTGCATCAAAGATAGAAACTGCATTTGCCGATAATTCAGGTTGGACAGTAACAGCAAATGATGATACTTTGACATTTACTGCAAAGACACAAACTGCAAATACTACAATAGCAGTAGATGCCGCTGGAACGGGTGTAACTTTTGATGGACCAAATGATACTACAAATGGAGTAGCACCAGTAGATGAAGTTAAAGAAGTGGATACAACTACTGTAACTTCAGGAGCTCAAAAATCAGCAGATATTACGGTTAATGTTTCAGACGAAACCATAGATAAAGATGTAACATTATCAGTTTCAGCTGGAGATACTGCAGAGCAGGTAGCTGAAAAGATCAAAACAGCTTTAGCTGCTGATGAAACAATTACCAATTCTTATGATGTTTCAGGATCTGGCGCTAATGTAGTGCTGACTCAAAAGGGTTCAGGCAGTGATGTTGACTTACAGGTAACCTTAAAATAGATTAACAATAAAGCAGGTGTAGGATAACTCAAGCAGTTATCCTGCTCTTGTTTATATAAATATAAGTAAGTTCATATCAAAAAAATTAATTTAATATCTTAAATAATATTCACATATCAAAGGACTATTTGATAAAATAATAATTCATCAAAGGTCCTTTTTTAACTACAATTATAATGTAAAGTCTATGTTAAGTCATTATAGAGTTAGTGGTAATGGAGGTAATATAAGGATACTTGTCATTCTGAAGAATTTGTGCGACAATGATAAAATCAAGTAAGATTATTGTGCGGGGTGTAAGTATAATGAATAGACAGACAAAAATAATAGCTATTGGTGGGATATTACTGCTGCCAGAAATACAGCCTTAATAAAAGAATACAAAAGTCTGATAACATTATGAAGGATAAGGGTATAAAGCAGAATAATCCAGATAACTTCATAGTTCAGGGCATGATGAAAAATGATAATGATCTGGAATACGCATATATAAGTCATAATGGTGATGAAACTGTAATGTTGAATTTGAAGTTCAAAAAAGGGATACAGAATAAGGACAAATATGTAAAATTGAGTAGATATATGAAGAAAGTCAGGGCAGAATATAAAGGTAAAAACGTGAATGCAACTATGATTGTTGATAATTGAAAGCCTGAATAGTTTTCATGGATCTGGGGGTAAAATATGGTTTATTCCTGCTGTTTTAATTTTTTGAACAATATTTTAACATTATGTGTTATAATCTTTTATTAATTCACCATTAGTAATATAATCTAATAGATGTAGTATATTAGGAGAGTGAATTAATATGAAGAAGAACATTAAATGGATTATTTTATGTATTTTTGTAATAGTTGTAGCTGTAGGGCTGGTTTATAAATATAAAGATTATACCTATAACAAGAAGATATCGGAGGAGAAGAAACAGGAACTTAAAACACAGCAAAATGTAGTTGACAGGTCGCCTTCTCTTAAAGTGGGAGATTCTCAGACATTGAATTTGCCATCTGCAGATGTTTCCAACAAGAAATTTAAATGGAGCTCTAGCGATCCATCTGTTGCAGCTGTGGACGGAAATGGTACTGTAAAGGCAGTAAAAAATGGTAGTACTGTGATAACAGCTGTTGCAGCAAATGGCAAAAAAGAGTCTTATACGGTGAAAATTAAAGGCGATTCTGCTAAATCGGGTTTTAATGTGGCTACGGAATACAGTCCCGATTTATTTGCAACTAGGATTATTATCACTTTAAATGAAGTGAAATCAGCTGATTTGAATAAATATGTTGTTAAATATGCTGGAACTCAGGTTAAGCTGTATCCAGAAAAAAATTCCTTTAGAATAGTTGTAGATGGAAATGTAAATGCATCTACTGCAAGATCAAAAGTTTCAGTCAGTAAGAAATAATATGTTGTATATTGTTGATATAATATACAAATATGGTATTGCTGTGTGGTATACTGTATTTAAAATGAAGATTTTCGTGTAAAACCGAAAATCAACATTAATTGTGAATTGAATAATGGAGGTATAATATTGAAAGAAAAAAATAGCGTAAAAACTAAATTGTCACTGCTTGAGAAACAGGATATTATAGCGTCAGATGTCCAAAAGGAAATTTTAAATGATGAAATAGCTGCTCTTCCTCCTATAAAGGAAAATGATATAAATATATCTACGATTTATGCCTTTGAAGATAGTGAGAACATAGAGACTAAAGTTTATTTTAGAAATGGTCTCCACAGGAAAGTGAATTTTGAGTACCTGCCTTTAAGTCTTTTGAATTCAAAAGGTCAGGTAATTGGAAAAAAAGTATTTGATCTTACCGGTATAGGAGATTTGGATTATGGTGTCGCAAGACCCTGGAAACTCTTGTTTGAGAAGTCCAAAGTTGATATGGACAAGTTTTCTCCTAAAGGTTGCCGTGTGGTTTTTGATGGTGGGCTGAAAGCTGTGAAATATGCACCCATTACCCTTGATGAAACTTCTGTAGAAGATGGAAAATATGTACCAATGTTCAAAACATTCATGGAGAGTCTTCCAAAAGTACAGCGTGAAAGTGTGGCTATATCCAAATTTAAGATTGCAATTCAGAAGCCGGGTAAAATTATAGTTACTCTTTTAATTAGAAATGGTTGCAGAAAGTCTGTTAAGCTTGATAAGCTGCCTATTACTATAAGGGATGAAAAAAATACTGTTGTGGCATCTTCAAACTTTGATACAAAAGGACTGGAAGTGGGTCCAATGAAGGCGAGAGTCTGCAATTTTATATTTGGTACGAATTTAAACATAGACAATACTGTTGTGATGGATAACTGGAATGTAGATTTTTCTCCGAATGTTATTAGGATGTCATAGTCTTTAGGGGACTGACCCCCGCCCATTTATTGGGCGGGGGTCAGTCCCCTTAGCAATTATTGGAAAAGAAGTGCTGAAATACCGCTTTTTTCTTTTTGCTTGATATATGAATGTATATTTGACTCTTATATAAATTCAAGCTATGTGGTACAATATTCATATAATGTTAAAAAAGACTGGAGGTAGTAAATTTTATGAATAGGAATATCATAAAGGTTATAGGCGGTACTGCCGTATTTTCTCTTATAATATCTGCAGCTGCCCCTGTAGTCACTGTAAAGGCTTCAGAAAATGAATTCAGTCAGTTGGGTGGAGCTGATGTTTATGAAACTGCAGTGGCGGTTTCTGGATCCAATTGGACTAGCAGTGACAATGTCATCCTTGTGTCAAGTGATGGATATGCGGATTCAATAAGTGCAGCTGTCCTTTCAAAAAAGCTCAATGTGCCTATTCTTTTGACTGGCAGTTCGGAATTAAGCAGCGTTACAAGTGATGAAATAAGCAGGTTAAATGTGAAAAACATATATATAATAGGTGGAGAAGGAGTCATTTCTAATGGCATAAGATCCGGACTGAAAAGTAAAGGTTATAATTTGATTGAACTTTCGGGAAAAAACAGATATGATACCAATACGGCTGTGGCAAAAAAGCTTGTTGAGCTTGGCATGGATCCTTCCAGTGTGATGATGACGGGCGGAGAAGGATTTTCAGATGCACTTTCTGCGGCACCAGTAGCTTCTGCTAAGGATGAAATACTTCTTCTTGGTGGAAATAATATTAACAGTATGGCATCTGTAGTCGATTTTGTAAAGGATAATGAATCCAAGGTTACAGTTATAGGTACGAATAATCTTATAAATGACAGCACTTATAAAACCCTTGGGGCAGTTCAAAGAATAAACGGGGGAAAGGATAGGTTTGAAACGAATTTAAATATACTTAAAGCTTTTTCTGATGTTTTGAAATCGGAGAGAATATATGTAGCCAATGCATCTGGAGACAGATATGCTGATTCACTTATAGCAGCTTCTATTGCAGGTATAAATTCGTCTCCATTGGTGTTAATAAGCGGAGAGGGTGAATCTCAAACAGAGAGTGCACTGGATTATATTAAGTCAAAGTCTGCTTCAGATACGGCATTGAATGTAATTTCGGAGAATGGCGTTATTTCCGATAGTACCATTTCGGATATTAAAAATGCGGCACAGGGAGTTGTTAATGACAGTAATACGGTGAAATCTGTAGCTACAGTTGGGCTGAATCAGGTAAAGGTCACTTTTAATACCGTTGTAGATGAAAATTCTGCTGAAAGAGCTGCAAATTATGAGATTGATGGTTCAAGTCTCGGCTCTGAGGCAAAGACACAGGCGTCGGCATATCGCCAGGATGACGGTAGAAGCGTTGTGATAACTTTTAGAAATCCGTTTAAACAGGGAGAAAAAGTTACATTTGGTGTTAAAAATTCTGTAGCTACTGAAGATTCTAATGACAATATAGATAAGTATGAAAAAGATGTTGTTTTCCAGGAATCCGGATATCCGTCACTTCAGTCTGTAACGGCTGTCGGGGGCAATAAACTTCAGGTTAGATTTTCAGAACCTATTAGAATGAAAGAAAGCGATTATTCTTCAATGAAGATAAACAGAAAAAGCATTTTAAATTATGGGCTTGATAAATCTTATACTGAGATGAAAAATCAATCTGGTGACTGGGCTGACGGAGTGGATTTTTATTTTAATTCACCTTTGCCTATAGGAGACAATACATTCAGCATATCAGCCGGAACTTCTGGAAGTAAATTTGATAATGGGGCGAATATACCAATCCAGGATCAGTCAAAAAGTTTCACTGTTCAGTCTGTATCCGGGAGGCCGCAGGTTCAAAGTGTTACCAGCAATAATTCTGGTGTTTTGTATGTACATTTTGATAGGGCTATGGACAAGCAAACTGCACTTGAACCCAGTAACTATAAAATAAATGATACTACGGTAAATGTGGATTCCTCTTATGTTACTTTTGATTCTGGCTCAGGAGATAAGACGGTTAAAATACAGAAAGTTGCAAGCATGTTTAAGCAGGGAGTTAATTCAGTTACCGTAGATGATGATGTGGAGGATACTTTTGGGAATTCGGTCTCTAAAACAACATCCACTCTTTATTATGGAAATGATACTGAAAAGCCTACAGTTAGTTCTGCTAATATATTGAATGAAAATACCATACGTGTGAAGTTTAGCAAGGATGTTTTGAGAAGTTATGCGACAAATAAGGGAAATTATAGAGTTACAGATTCCAGTGGTACTGATATAAGTTATAAAATTGATGAGGTAAATACTGTTACTGTAGACGGTAACAATAACAGGACATTTGATATCAAATTTGATGAAGACACATTGAGGGATTCTAGTTATACTTTATATGTGGAAAATATAATAGATACCCAGGCAAAACCGAATTTGATGGAACCCTACAGTACGGTTATTTCAGGGACGGATGATGAACAGGTAAAGGTTACCCAAATAGTTAGAAGATTTGATAATAGTCATGCTGTTGCTATATTTTTCAATAAAACTATGGATGATGCTTCTATTTCAAATCCGTCAAATTATGTCTTCGAGGATGGAACAGGTGAAATAAGGGATATTCCAGGCAGTGCTATTGTAACTCCAGCATATGATGATAAAAGCGTTACTGTTGAGTTTTCTTCAAAGTATACCATAGGAAGCGGCTCTACTGCCTCAAGTGTAATAAGAGTTGGAGTAAGGGATGTGGTAGATAAGGATGGAAACAGGATCCAGCGTGGTTCATATGTGGGAAATATAGATATGGAAAGCAGTAATGGTCCTAAACTGATACCTGATACTGCCAGGATGACTTTTGTTGGCAGTGATATAAATGTAAAAATTTCTCTTTCTGAATCTCTCGATATTATGGATTTAAATGACTTCAGGGTAGATGGGTACAAACCTGATGCTGGAAATACCAATGGAAATGATGTTATTCTCATATATAAATCTGGAGTTGATGATAATGAAAAAATAGATGCCATAAGGGAATGTGGTGAAAGTACGAATGTAAGTGTAGTAAGCACAAATTCCCTTGATTCTGCGGGTCGAAATATAAGAACAGGTTCTACTAAGGTCTATATACCTCCTATGACAAAATCTGATAATTTTAGTGTACTTGATTCTTCTTCTGGATCGGATACTATAAAAATAGCTTTCAATCAGGACATAGATGATGATATACAGAACTACTACAGTGACGATTTTGTGTTTGTAAACCAGTCCGCTGATAAAAAAATCACTCCAAGCTCTGTAAGTATAGATGAGAAATATGTGGTTTATAAATTTGCTGCTTCTTCTTTTGACAAAGGTGATACCATCAAGATTTTTGCGAATGATGATGCCGCAAAAATAAACATAAGAAGTGAAAAGCATAATGATTCAGGTTACACTACTTATTCGCCTATAAGGGAAGATTTGGTCGGATATATAATTACTGCAAAATAGGGGTCTGTCCCCCACCCAAATATTGTTATGGGGTCTGACCCCATAACAATATCTGGAAAAGAAGTGCTATTTTAGTGCTTCTTTTCCTTAGCACATGAAAGACTTAATAAAATATCACCATTTAAAAGGTAGTATTCAAGATTTCTACCGACATAGGTAGAATAGACCGCTGCGTGGTGGCGGACAAATTATGAACAGCACAAAAAGAATCGTCAGAAATGGCGGTTCTTTTTACGTGCACCCAGCCCAATCATGGGCGGCAGCTTGATGGGGCTAGATAGTAGCAGTTATTAGCTAAAGGCAAGGGTGTCCGTTGTGAAACTGAATCTGAAGGAAGTTGGGAGCAAAGTCTCGGCCTGAGGAATACAAACTACATACAAGGCTGAAATGTGCTAGGTAAGTTTGCGTAACAAAACGAAGCCCTAAACTATCTGAAACAGGTAGTGTAAATGTAGCAGATATGTGGAGGGAAAGTAAGCGTTCTTACCTGGGGAGATCTGATAGATATGTTATTGATATGAATTTAGAAATAACACCCCATACAGAAATGTATGACTGAACTATCAGAAGCCATAGTACATTGTAAAACGTGTAAGCATTGGAAAGACTGAACAGTATGAAGCTTTTAAAAATTAAAAAAACAAAGAAATACGTAGAAAGCAGACAACTTTATATTGAAGACTGTTTTCATGAAGATAAAGTGAAATTTGAAGATATGAGAATTTGTGAACACAAGAAAGAACTATTGGCGTACTGACAAAAGCTCTATTTTCTTTGTGTCTATAACTAATCTTAAGTTTGAAAAAGCCTGGTTAGTACCTTTACTTAAAAAATATACATAAGTATGTTAATTCTATTAAATCGTCATATACAGAATGGTATGCAATGATACGAATAGTATGTATGGTAGTAATGATACGTATGATTGATGTGAAGGTATACTAAATAAATTATTTAGCTCTTACTTGATTATTAAGTCTTAATCTGTAAAAAATGATAAAAATCCTAGAAGCATATTATAAGAAGATCTATTTACTTGATTTTAAGTATGTACAATATCAGAATTTTGATTGTATGGTTATATAGAGCTCAATACTGAATTTCAATAATTGCCATGAATATGCTTTATTATAATTTAATATAAGGTGTAAAATAAGGGTGGGGGTGAGTATAGATGGCATTTACGATGAAACAAATTGACGGCATAACAGTTATCAATAACAGCGGTAAGGTTGTCTTTCATGCTAAGTATAATCCGAGATTTAATGGAGATAGTACTTTTTTAAAAGATCCCGGTAAGAACCTTTTTGAACTGTATCCTGGGCTCCAGCCTGAAGATAGCACCTTGATTGAATGTGTAAAAAGTGGGAAACGTATTTACCGTGAAGATCAGAAATTTTACGATTGTAACGGTAATTTAATTAATACTGACAATGTGACTCTGCCTATTGTAAAGGGTGGCAAGGTGGTTGGGGCAATTGAGTTGTCCAGGGATATTACTTCTATTAATGATCTGGCTGGTGACTGCAGTGATGAAGTCAGTGTGGGGCATAAAGACGGGTAAAAGGGGGTCAGTCCCCCTTCCTTTTTCTGCCAAAAAAGATTATCAGATTTACAGGTTTAAATGTGATTTTCACCTCCAGGAATTATTTCTACTCACAGATATTTTTAGTAAATTCAGCATCCTGCTTTTATTACACTGTAGATTATTATAAGATGTTTTGATAAAATAAAAATAGAAATATATAATAAGTTGTATAGGAACAGATATTCTGGAAAATATGGTATCTACTGTATTTCTATTGGATAAAGAGATAAGCAGGGAAGATTTGATAAGGAGACTCAGGCTGACAGTCTATGCTCTTAAAAAGATAACACCGGAACAATTTGATATACTTAAAACCTGGCTTAAAGGCATAATGAAGCCAAAGTTAGATGAAAAATCCAGAGCTGAGGTAGAGGAAATATTGGAAAAGGCCAGTCAGAGGGAGGTGAATTCCATGGTATCCAATTTGGGCAAAACTATAGAGAATATTGTGAGAGAGGGTAAAACGAAGGGTCTGGAAGAAGGCAGGAAACAAGGTATAAAAGAAGGTAGAAAAGATGGATTGCTTCAGGGATTGGAAAAGTTATTGGGTATTAAATTTTCTGATACTTCCTGTATTAGCAGAATAAGAAAGATAGAAGATGAAGATGTATTGAGTTCTGTGTTTGAAGATGCAGTTAAGAGCAATTCCATTGGAGAGTTTGAAGAAAAATTGAGGCGGAGAAAATTAAATTAATGATAGTATTGGTTGATTTCCGGATAAAACCGGAAATCTTTATTTTTCAAGCTGGGGACTGACCCCCTGACAAAAAATGTCAGGGGGTCAGTCCCCGTGACAGTTATTGGAAAAGAAGCGCTGAAATAGCACTCCTTTTCCTTTTGCTTATATATGGATATGTATTTGACTCTTATATAAATCCAAGCCATATGGTACAATATTCATATAATGCTAAAAAGGACTGGAGGTAGTAAATTTTATGAATAAAAATACCGTGAAAACTATAGGCGGCACTGCTGTATTTTCTCTTATAATATCTGCAGCTGTCCCTGTAATTCCTGTAAAAGCTTCAGAAAATCAGCTTGTTCAGCTGGGGGGCACAGATAGCTATGAAACTGCGGCCGCTGTTGCAGACTCTAATTGGACTAGCAGTGATAATGTGATACTCGTATCCAGCGAAGGTTATGCAGATGCTATTAGTGCAGTGGTGCTTTCAAAACAGTTAAACGCACCGATACTTTTAACTGGAAGTTCCAGTTTAAACAGTACTACAAGTGATGAAATAAGTAAATTGAAACCAAAGAATATATATAATAGGTGGAGAATCGGTAATATCTGAGAGTGTGAGGACACAGCTGAGAAACAGTAATTATAATCTGGTTGAACTTTCCGGTAAAAACAGGTATGAGACCAATGCCGCTGTGGCAGGAGAACTTGTAAATCTTGGAGTGGATCCCTCAGATGTCATGATGGTAGGTGGAAGTGGATTCTCAGATGCTCTTTCTGCAGCACCGGCAGCAGCTGCAAAAGGACAGATATTATTACTGGCAAGCAACGACCA
>NZ_JBGFFE010000037.1:0-14873 GCF_041224415.1 Clostridium lapidicellarium
GAAGAACAGTCGGTTCCGGCGTCGTAACTAAAATAGTCGAGTAATTTTAAGGACTGGGTTTCTTACCTAGTCCTTTTGGAAATGATCATAAATTTTATCCGGTGATTTTTGATCGATTGACATGGAAACTAAATTGTGATAAATTAATTAAGTAATGCATAATTTTGAAAATATAAGTTTTTAATTATTATATATTGAGTGATATACCAGGAGGTGTGAAGATAATGAGAGTGAGAGTAACACTGGCATGTACAGAATGCAAGCAGAGGAATTACAATACAACTAAAAATAAAAAAAATAACCCAGATAGATTAGAAATGAAAAAATATTGCCCATTTTGTCGTAAACATACAATTCACAAAGAAACTAGGTAAAGTAGAGAGTCGTTATATTAAATATTTGAGGATGTGAATAAAATGGCGGCGCATGATGACGCAAAAAAAGTTAGAAAACAAGTCACACCTAAAGGCGGTTTCTTTAATTTTTTTAGAGGGTTAGTAGCTGAGTTTAAACGAATAACATGGCCTTCTAAAGAACATTTAAAAAAGGCTACGATATCAGTTATTGTATTTTGTATTATTTATGTGATAATTATTGCTATAATAGATTTTGGATTTAATTCTTTAGCTAAAGGTATTTTGAAAAAATTATTTTGAAATAAGAATGAAAAAGGAGGCAGGGATAAGTTATCATCCCTAGGATTATGGCAGATAAAGCTAAATGGTATGTAGTTCATACATATTCTGGTTATGAGAATAAAGTTAAAGCTAATCTTGAAAAAACTGTAGAAAATAGAGATCTATATGATTGGATAGATGATGTTCAGGTTCCTATGGAAGAACAGGTTGAAACAAAAGATGATGGAAAAAAGAAAATAACGTTAAAAAAGGTATTTCCAGGGTATGTTTTAATACATATGGTAATGACTGATGATTCTTGGTATATAGTTAGAAATACTAGGGGAGTCACAGGTTTTGTTGGCCCTGGTTCTAAGCCTGTTCCACTTACCGATGAGGAAGTAAAGGGAATGGGGATCAATGAAAAACCTGTAAATGTAGATATAGCAATAGGTGAGAATGTAAAGGTAAAATCTGGGCCTCTTGAAAACTTTTTAGCTGTTATCCAAGAAATAAATCCCGAAAAGAAAAAGGTTAAAGCTCTAGTTAATATGTTTGGGAGGGAAACTCCTGTTGAACTCGAGTTTAACCAAATAGAAAAAATAGAATAATTATATTAAATAAAGTATAAGGATAAAAGTTTTAATAGGTTAAATGAAAAAGATATTTTCATGTAATCCTAGTAGAGGAGGTGTATAATTATGGCTAAAAAGGTAGTAGGATTGATAAAACTTCAGCTTCCTGCAGGTAAAGCAACACCAGCTCCACCAGTTGGACCAGCGCTTGGACAGCATGGTGTAAATATTATGGGCTTTTGTAAGGAATTTAATGCTAAAACTGCAAAACAAGCAGGATTTATAATTCCAGTGGTAATTACTGTGTATCAGGATAGATCTTTTAGTTTTATATTAAAAACTCCACCAGCAGCAGTGCTGCTTAAGAAAGCTGCGGGAATAGAAAGTGGTTCTGGAGAACCTAATAAAACTAAGGTTGCTAAAGTAACTAAAGAGCAGCTTAAAAAGATTGCTGAAACAAAAATGCCAGATTTGAATGCTAGCTCTGTTGAAACTGCTATGAAAATGATAGCAGGTACTGCAAGAAGTATGGGAATAACCGTAGAAGAATAAGCAGCTTAAATAGGTGGGAGGTAATATTGCCGTAAATACCACAAAGGAGGATTTTAAATGGGAAAAAAATATAAGGAAAGTGTTAAACTTATCGACAGAAATACATTATATACACCGGCAGAGGCCATAGATCTTGTTTTAAAGACATCTAAAGCGAAATTTGATGAAACTGTAGAATTGGCTTTAAGGCTTGGAGTAGATCCAAGACATGCTGATCAGCAGGTAAGAGGAGCAGTAGTTCTACCTCATGGAACTGGCAAAAAAGTTAGAATATTGGTATTTGCTAAAGGCGATAAAGTTGAAGAAGCTAAAAATGCAGGGGCGGACTATGTTGGAGCAGATGAATATGTTCATAAGATACAGGATGAAAACTGGTTTGATTTTGATGTAGTTGTAGCTACACCTGATATGATGGGAGTTGTAGGCAGACTGGGCAGAATACTTGGACCTAAAGGATTGATGCCAAACCCAAAGTCCGGTACAGTTACTTTTGATGTCGCAAAATCAATAGAGGAGATCAAAGCAGGTAAAGTTGAATATAGAGTTGATAAAACTTCTATAATCCACGTTCCAATAGGAAAGAGTTCTTTTGGATCGCAAAAATTGTTGGAAAATTTCCGTATACTGATGGAAGCTGTAATAAAGGCAAAACCGGTGGCAGCTAAAGGTCAATATTTGAAATCTGTAGTATTGTCAAGTACAATGGGACCAGGAATAAAGGTAAATTCGGCAAAAGTTCTTGACTGAAATTGACTTAGGTGATTAATTTGCATATAGTAATTCAATAAGTAAATACTCCGTAGACGATAGGTGCGAAAGCACAACGGGAAATTATACCCAACCTATTCAGGATTCCAATAGAGATTAATTGGTCTCTCTTCGTCTAAGGGGAGGCTTTTATTTATGCGTTTGTTTTGAGTTGAACTGTGAGGAGGTGGATGTACGTTGGGAAAGAACAGAAAATTAAAGGAAGCTAAAGTTAAAGAAATTGAAGAAAAGATGAAAAAGGCTAATAGTATAGTATTTGCCAGATATCAGGGATTAACTGTGGAAGAGGATACGAAGCTTAGAAAAAATTTAAGGGAAGCAGGTATAGAATACAAGGTTTATAAAAATACGTTATCTAAATTAGCTGCGAAAAAATTGGGATTTGATGAGGTGGAAGATGCTTTTTCAGGACCAATATCAACAGCATTTGGATATGATGATCCGGCTGCGCCAGCAAGAATTTTAAATGATTTTTCTAAAGATCACAAAGTGCTCGAGCTTAAAGGCGGAGTTATAGACGGAAAAGTGTTTGATAAGGATAAAATTCAAAAACTTGCTTCAATACCACCGAGAGATGTACTTATTGCGAAATTACTTGGAAGCTTAAAGGCTCCATTATCAAAGTTTGTTTATTTGCTAAATGCAGTTGAAGAAAAACGAAAATCAGAAGAAAAACAGGAATCACAAGAAAGCTAATTTAAAAATTTTGGAGGTGTTTATTAATGAGTAAGGAAGAAATCATTCAAGCTATAAAAGATATGAGTGTTTTAGAATTAAATGATTTAGTAAAAGCATGTGAAGATGAATTTGGAGTAAGTGCAGCAGCTCCAGTGGCTGCAGCAGGTGCAGGCGCAGGCGGCGCTGCTGCAGAGGAGAAGACTGAATTTGATGTAATACTTAAAACAGTGGGACAGCAAAAGATAAAAGTTATAAAGGCAGTTAGAGAAGTGACAGGGTTAGGATTAAAGGATGCAAAAGGTGTAGTTGATAGTGCTCCTAAGGCGATAAAAGAAGGAGTAAGCAAAGAAGATGCTGAAGCTTTGAAGTCTAAATTTGAAGAAATTGGAGCTGAAATAGAGCTGAAGTAAAGATTGAAAATATTTATATAAAGAGGTGCTTTGATCAAAGTACCTCTTTATTATTTCACAAATTTTTTAGAAAATATAAAAATTTATTGTTGACAAATTATATGTGTTATGATAACATGGTAAATTGCATTGATTAGTTGCAAAATTAATGTAAAATATATTGTATATAGAATAATTTGAATTAATTACAAAAAAAAGGTTATAATAATTTGATGGCAATAATAAGTCCATAAACATGCATATGTAGTTAAATGGATGTTTTGGTTATTTTTAGTTTATACAAGGGGTGAAAATCAATGGTACATCCTGTCCAGGTTGGTAAAAGAACAAGAATGAGCTTTTCCAGACTTAAAGAAGTAGGACATATGCCTAATTTAATTGAAGTGCAATTAAATTCCTACAATTGGTTTTTGAAAGAAGGATTACAAGAGGTATTTGATGATATTAATCCTATTCAAGATTATACTGCAAATCTTAATTTGGAATTTGTAGGATATAAATTAGATATGGACAATATCAAATATTCTGTGGAAGAGTGCAAAGAAAGAGATGCAACTTATGCAGCACCTTTAAAAGTAAAAGTAAGGTTACTTAACAAGGAAACTGGTGAAGTTAAAGAACAGGAAGTTTTTATGGGAGACTTTCCTTTGATGACGGAACAGGGAACTTTCATAATTAACGGAGCGGAAAGAGTTATAGTCAGTCAACTTGTAAGATCTCCAGGCGTATACTATGATGTATCTGTTGATAAAACGGGTAAGAAACTTTTTTCTTCAACGGTAATACCTAATAGAGGAGCATGGCTGGAATATGAAACTGACTCTAATAACATAATATATGTAAGAATAGATAAAACTAGAAAATTACCCATTACTATTCTTGTGAGAGCTATGGGTTACAGTACAGATACAGAAATTGCTAATTTCTTCGGGGAGGATGAAAGATTAAAAGCTACAATCGAAAAGGATAATACTAAGACTCATGAAGAGGCATTACTTGAAATATATAAGAGGCTGCGACCAGGAGAACCACCTACGGTTGATAGTGCTCAGTCACTTATTGATTCTTTGTTTTTTGATCCGAAAAGATATGATCTTTCCAGAGTAGGAAGATATAAATTTAACAAAAAATTATCATTGCATTTAAGAATAACTAATCGAATAGCGGCACAAGATGTAGTAAACCCTCAGACAGGGGAGATACTTGTGCAAAATGGTGAAAGAATAAGTAGGGAAAAAGCTGTAGAGATCGAAGAATGTGGAGTAAACATAGTAGATATCCAAGTGGAAGATACAATAGTGAGGGTAATAGGAAATTATTTTGTAAATATACGAAATTTTGTTGATTTTAATTTAGATGATTTAAATATAAGGGAAAAAGTACATTATCCCACTTTGAAAAAAATTTTGGATAATTACAGTGATGAAAATGAGATAAAGGAGCAGATATCAAAACATATACATGACTTAATTCCTAAACATATAATTAAAGATGATATTTTTGCTACGGTAAGTTATGAATTAGGATTGGCTTATGGTATCGGAAATGTTGATGATATAGATCATTTGGGCAATAGAAGGCTTAGATCTGTAGGGGAATTACTTCAAAATCAATTTAGAATAGGCCTTTCAAGGATGGAAAGAGTAGTTAAAGAGAGAATGACCATACAGGATCAGGAAGTTATAACACCTCAGGCGCTGATAAATATAAGACCGGTATCTGCGGCAATTAAGGAGTTCTTTGGCAGCTCTCAACTTTCTCAGTTTATGGATCAGACTAATCCACTTTCTGAGCTTACTCATAAGAGAAGATTATCGGCATTGGGACCAGGAGGATTATCTAGAGAAAGAGCTGGCTTTGAGGTGAGAGATGTTCACCATTCTCATTATGGCAGGATGTGTCCGATAGAAACGCCAGAAGGTCCCAATATAGGGCTTATTAATTCTCTTGCAACCTATGCAAAGGTTAATGAATATGGTTTTATAGAAACTCCATATAGGAAAGTAGACAAAAAAAATAAAAGAGTTATTAATAAAATTGTATATATGACAGCAGATGAAGAAGATCAATATTTGATAGGACGGGCGAATGAACCCCTTGAAGAAGACGGTACTTTTGTAGATGACAGAGTTACAGTTAGAGATAAAGAAGATGTTATCGTAGTGCCGGCAGAAGATGTTGATTATATAGATGTATCCCCAAGACAGCTGGTTTCAGTTGCAACTGCTATGATACCATTTCTCGAAAACGATGATGCAAGTCGTGCACTTATGGGATCCAATATGCAAAGGCAGGCAGTACCGCTTTTAAAGCCTGAAGCACCTATTGTTGGAACAGGCATTGAATATAAGGCGGCTGTGGATTCAGGAGTGCTTCCCAAAGCTAAGAATCCAGGTGTGGTTTCATATGTGTGTGCTAATGAAGTAAGAGTAAAGAGAGATTCCGATGGAGGGACTGATGTTTATAGACTCCTTAAATTTCAGCGTTCCAATCAGGGTACATGTATAAATCAAAGACCTATAGTTAAAAAGGGAGAGAGAGTTCAGAAGGAAACAATTTTAGCAGATGGACCTTCTACTGATTTGGGAGAAATAGCTCTCGGCAAAAATATAAGAATGGGATTTACTACTTGGGAAGGGTATAATTATGAAGATGCAATGCTTATATCCGAAGAGCTTGTTAAGAAGGACGTATTTACTTCAATTCATATAGAAGAATATGAATCTGAAGCTAGAGATACAAAACTTGGTCCTGAGGAAATTACCCGAGATATACCGAATGTAGGAGAAGATGCGTTAAAGGATATAGATGAGAGAGGAATTATAAGAATAGGTGCTGAAGTGAGGGCTGGAGACATATTAGTGGGGAAAGTGACTCCTAAAGGTGAAACTGAACTGACGGCGGAAGAGAGATTGTTAAGGGCTATATTTGGAGAAAAAGCGAGAGAAGTTAGAGATACTTCCCTTAGAGTGCCTCATGGAGAGTCAGGTATAGTCGTGGATGTAAAAGTGTTTACCAGAGAAAACGGAGATGAGCTTTCACCGGGAGTTAATAAACTTGTTAGATGTTATATAGCTCAGAAGCGTAAGATATCTGTTGGAGATAAAATGTCAGGCAGACATGGCAATAAAGGTGTTATATCCAAAGTGCTGCCGGAAGAAGATATGCCTTTTCTCCCAGATGGAAGACCTTTGCAGATATGCTTAAGTCCTCTGGGAGTACCTTCACGTATGAATATAGGGCAAGTTCTTGAAGTACATTTAGGTTTGGCTGCCAGTGAATTGGGATGGCATATAGCAACTCCGGTTTTCGACGGGGCAAGGGAAGAAGACATAGTGTCCTGCCTAGAAAAAGCAGGTTATAGAAAAGATGGGAAAACCATATTGTATGACGGCAGGACAGGAGAGCCTTTTAACCGACCTATAACTGTAGGATATATGTATATTTTAAAATTAGCTCATTTGGTTGATGATAAAATTCACGCTAGATCTACCGGCCCATATTCACTTGTAACTCAACAGCCTCTTGGTGGTAAAGCACAGTTCGGAGGACAGAGATTTGGAGAAATGGAAGTGTGGGCTCTGGAGGCATATGGTGCAGCACATACCCTTCAGGAAATACTTACAGTTAAATCTGATGATGTGGTTGGAAGAGTAAAAACTTATGAAGCTATTGTGAAAGGTGAAAATATACCAGAACCTGGAGTGCCGGAATCTTTTAAAGTGCTTATAAAAGAATTGCAGGCTCTATGTCTGGATGTAAAAGTATTAAATGAAAATAACGAAGAGGTTGAACTTAAAGAGTCGATAGATGATGAAATGGAAAACTTGGATGTAAATATAGAAGGAAAAGAAGATTCTCCTGGATCATCTCAAAATAACAATAACAGGAAAAATCAAGAAGATCATAATAGTAATAACAATGATAAAAATAAAAATAAAAATGATGATAATGATAATAAAGATGATGATAAAAATGATGAAAATGTCAGTGATGACGACGAAAATCTAGATTTGAATTTGGATGGCCTGGGAATAGATAATTTTAATGATGAACATTAATGAAGGGAGGATGTACCCTTGTTTGAATTAAATAATTTTGATGCATTAAAAATAGGTTTGGCTTCACCGGAAAAAATAAGAGAATGGTCAAGAGGTGAGGTAAAAAAGCCTGAAACAATAAATTACAGAACCTTGAAACCTGAGAGGGATGGCTTGTTTTGTGAAAGAATCTTTGGACCGACAAAAGACTGGGAATGTCACTGCGGCAAGTACAAGAGAATTAGATACAAAGGTATAGTTTGTGATAGGTGCGGTGTGGAAGTAACTAAAGCAAAAGTTAGACGTGAACGAATGGGGCACATAGAACTTGCAGCTCCAGTATCACATATATGGTATTTCAAAGGGATACCATCCCGTATGGGACTTATGTTGGATATGTCACCGAGATCTCTGGAGAAAGTGCTGTACTTTGCATCATATGTGGTTTTGGATCCTAAAAAGACCCAGCTTCTTAAAAAACAGCTTTTAACTGAAAAGGAATATAGAGAGGCTGTGGATAAGTATGGGGAACAAAATTTTGTTGCAGGTATGGGAGCGGAATCAATTAAGAAACTTTTGGAAGAGATAGATCTTGATCAATTGTCCGCAGAGTTAAAACAGAACCTAAAAAAAAGCACAGGTCAAAAAAAAGTAAGAATAATAAGAAGACTTGAAGTTGTTGAATCCTTTAGAAAATCAGGTAATAAACCTGACTGGATGATCATAGATGTTATACCTGTGATACCGCCCGATTTAAGGCCCATGGTACAGCTGGATGGAGGAAGATTCGCCACATCTGATTTAAATGATCTTTACAGAAGGGTTATAAATAGAAATAACAGACTTAAAAAATTATTGGACTTAGGGGCACCTGATATAATAGTGAGAAATGAAAAAAGGATGCTTCAGGAGGCAGTAGATGCCCTTATAGATAATGGAAGAAGAGGCAGACCCGTAACAGGACCGGGAAACAGGCCTTTAAAATCATTATCTGATATGCTAAAAGGTAAGCAGGGGAGATTTAGACAGAACTTACTTGGAAAGCGTGTGGATTATTCAGGGCGTTCTGTAATAGTAGTTGGTCCTGAACTGAAGATGTACCAGTGTGGACTGCCTAAAGAAATGGCTCTTGAGTTGTTTAAACCATTTGTTATGAAAAAATTGGTTGCAAGCGGCCTTGCTCATAACATTAAAAGTGCTAAAAGGATGGTGGAAAGAGTTCAAACTCAAGTATGGGATGTGCTGGAGGAAGTTATATCGGATCATCCGGTACTTTTAAATCGTGCACCAACGCTTCATAGACTTGGAATTCAGGCTTTTCAACCTGTACTTGTGGAAGGTAGGGCTATAAAACTTCATCCACTTGCTTGTACAGCGTATAATGCTGATTTTGATGGTGACCAGATGGCAGTTCATGTCCCTCTTTCAGTTGAAGCCCAGTCTGAAGCTAGATTTTTAATGTTGGCTGCTCATAATATATTAAAACCATCTGACGGAAAACCAGTGGTAGTTCCAACACAGGATATGGTACTCGGATCTTATTATTTAACTTCGTTAAAAAATGGAGCTAAGGGAGAAGGCAGAATGTTCTGCTCACCTGAAGAAGCCGTAATGGCGTATGAATTGAAGCAGGTAGATGTTAATGCAAAAGTTAAGGTGAAAATGGAAAAGGTTAAAGACGGAAAGTGTGTTAGCGGAATAATAGATACCACTCCGGGGAAAATAATATTTAATGAATCCATACCTCAGGACTTGGGATTTGTGGATAGAAGCATACCTGAAAATGAATTCAAACTGGAAATTGATTTTCTTGTTGTTAAGAAAAAATTAGGTGAAATAGTAAATAGGTGTTATATGAAGCATGGAGCCACTCAAACTTCTATAATGCTTGATAAGATAAAAGCCAGAGGATATCATTATTCTACAATAAGTGGGATTACTGTTTCTACTTCAGATATGGTAGTTCCTGAAGCCAAGGAAAAACTTTTAAATGAATCGGATAAGGCTGTTGACAAAATAGAGAAAATGTATAGAAGAGGGTTCATATCTGAAGAAGAGAGATATCAGAGAGTAATAGCAAAATGGACCAAAACTACGGAAGATGTTGCTGATGCACTTATGGGTAATTTGGATAAGTTCAACCCAATATTTATGATGGCCGATTCAGGGGCAAGAGGTTCTAAAAGCCAAATAAAACAACTTGCCGGCATGAGGGGTCTCATGGCAAATCCTTCAGGAAAGATAATAGAGCTTCCAATAAGATCTTCTTTTAGAGAGGGCTTGGATGTACTTGAATATTTCATATCTACTCATGGTGCTAGAAAAGGTAATGCAGATACTGCGTTGAAAACTGCAGATTCAGGGTATCTTACCAGAAGGCTTGTAGATGTAAGTCAGGATGTCATAGTAAGGGAAGAAGACTGTGGCACCCATGAAGGATATGATATAACAGAAATAAAAGAGGGAAACGAAGTTATAGAAAGCTTGTCAGAAAGACTTACTGGAAGATATTCTGCAGAGGATATTAAAGATCCTAAGACAGGAGAAGTGTTGGTACCTAAAGATACCTACATAGATTTTGAAATGGCTCATAAAATAGAGGATTTGGGTGTAAAGAAAGTAAAAATCAGATCTGTATTTACCTGCAGATCCCGTCATGGTGTATGTGCAAAATGCTATGGTATGAATATGGCTACTGCAAAGAAAATTGATATCGGAGAGTCAGTAGGTATAATAGCGGCCCAGAGTATAGGGGAACCTGGAACACAGCTTACAATGAGAACCTTTCATACTGGTGGAGTTGCAGGCTCCGATATAACCCAAGGTCTTCCAAGGGTTGAAGAGTTGTTTGAAGCAAGAAAGCCAAAAGGACTTGCAATAGTAAGTGAAGTTTCAGGAACGGTAAAGATGGAAGAAACTAAGAAAAAGAGAAGTGTAACTGTAGTTGCAACTTCAGGGGAAGAAGTAAGCTATGATATACCCTTTGGATCAAGACTTAAAGTATCGGACGGCGATGAGATAAGTGCCGGAGATGAAATAACGGAAGGTTCTGTAAATCCGCATGATATATTGAGAATAAAGGGAGTCCAAAGCGTTAAGAATTATCTCTTGTCTGAAGTCCAAAAAGTTTATAGACTGCAGGGTGTTGATATAAATGATAAGCACCTTGAAGTGGTGATAAGGCAGATGACGAGGAAGGTTAAAATAGAGGATTCAGGAGATACGGAATTGCTTCCTGGAACTTTAATCGACAGATTTGATTTTGAAGATGAAAATAATAGGATTATGGCAAAGGGTGGAAAACCTGCCCAGGGTAGAGTGGCCCTTTTAGGTATAACAAAATCAGCTTTGGCAACAGAATCATTTCTTTCGGCAGCATCATTTCAGGAAACTACAAGGGTACTTACTGATGCAGCTATAAAGGGCAAAACGGATCCTCTTTTAGGATTAAAAGAAAATGTAATTATAGGTAAACTTATACCTGCAGGAACTGGAATGAACAGATATAGATCTATAAAAGTCAATACTAAAAATAAAGCCGTAGATAAAAAATTAGAAGATCAGGAAGCGGGATAATTTATTGACATAGTAATGTTAAAATGATAAAATACATCTGTGTGTTTTTAGGGAGGCAAGGCTTTTTGTGTGTCTTGTCCCTGAATTATTATTTTAGGAGGGAATGGAAATAATGATTTGCAGGCTTCCAGGAAATAAAGTTGTTGGTATGAAGCAGACAGTTAAGGCTATAAAAAATAAAAAGGCTAGAACTGTGTATATAGCTAAAGATGCTGACGATAAACTGATACAGTCAGTAAAAGTATTAATTGATGATAATTCCCAAGAAATAGTCTATGTTGATACCATGAAGAAACTAGGAAAACTATGCGGTATAGATGTAGGAGCTGCTATGGCAGCTGTATTAAAAGATTGATCTGTTTAATATAAAGGAGCTTTCAAGAATAATTGATATAGATTTTAGCTTTATTGACAATTTATTTTTAAAGGAGGTGTAAATATGCCAACAATAAGTCAATTAGTAAGAAAGGGCAGGAAGACAATAGACACAAAATCCACAGCACCAGCATTGAAAAAATGTCCTCAGAAAAGAGGGGTTTGCACGGTGGTGAAAACTACCACACCTAAAAAGCCAAATTCTGCACTTAGAAAAGTTGCAAGGGTTAGATTGGTAAATGGGTATGAAGTAAGTGCATATATACCTGGTATAGGACACAACTTGCAGGAACACAGTGTTGTTCTTATAAGGGGAGGAAGAGTTAAGGATCTCCCAGGTGTTAGATATCATATAGTAAGAGGGACACTGGATTCAGCAGGTGTTGCTGATAGGCTACAGGGAAGATCAAAATATGGTGCAAAAAAACCAAAACAGAAATAAATTTGATTTAATTAAGTTGGTGGACTAGTGCAATGTCTTCAGCGTTTATATATATTATGAAATTTTGCAGAAGTACAAAGCACTTTGCGGCTATTGCTATTTTATAGTCGAGTACCGATGAACTTAAATTTTAATTGTTAAGGAGGGAAGAAAAGTGGCAAGAAAAGGACATATAGGTAAGAGAGATGTATTACCCGATCCAGTATATAACAGTAAAGTTGTTACAAAACTAATAAACAATATAATGGAAAACGGCAAAAAAGGAGTAGCTCAAAAAATATGTTATGGTGCCTTTGATATAATTGCAAAAAAGACCAATAAGGAGCCTATGGAAGTTTTTGAAGCGGCTATGAATAATATAATGCCCCTTTTAGAGGTGAAAGCTAGAAGAATTGGTGGTGCAACATATCAGGTTCCAATCGAAGTTAGACCTGAGAGAAGGCAAACTTTGGGAATAAGGTGGCTGCTTACGGCATCACGAAAACGAGGAGAAAAATATATGAGAGAAAGACTTGCTTCGGAATTAATGGATGCTTCAAATAATACAGGTGCAGCTGTTAAGAAGAGGGAAGATACTCATAAGATGGCTGAAGCGAATAAGGCTTTTGCACATTATAGGTATTAATATGAAAACTGTTTTGGTATTTTTACTGAAGCAGTTTTATCGAATTTTAAATTTACACTTACGAGGAGGAAAATTAAGTGGGAAGAGAATATCCGCTGGAAAAATTCCGTAACATAGGAATAATGGCACACATAGATGCTGGAAAAACTACTACTACGGAGCGTATACTTTTCTATACAGGAAGAACTCATAAATTGGGAGAAGTACATGACGGCGAAGCAACTATGGATTGGATGGCAGAAGAACAAGAGAGAGGAATAACAATAACCTCCGCAGCCACTTTCTGTAAATGGAAAGGATATGCAATAAATATAATAGATACACCAGGGCACGTAGATTTTACTGTAGAAGTTGAAAGATCACTTAGAGTTCTTGATGGTGCAGTTACTGTTTTAGACGCTAAAAGCGGAGTTGAACCACAAACGGAAACTGTCTGGAGACAGGCAGATAATTATGGAGTACCAAAAATAGTATATGTAAATAAAATGGATTCAATTGGTGCAGACTTTTATATGTGTATAGATACTTTGAAGAAGAGACTCCATTGTAATGCAGTACCTGTTCAAATTCCAATAGGTGCGGAAGATAAATTCAAAGGGATGGTAGATCTTATAAAAAATGAAGCTATCATTTATGAAGATGATTTGGGAACAGTGATGGATGAAGTTGCAATACCAGATAATTTAAAAGACAAGGCGGAAAAATATAGGACTCAATTGATTGAAGCTGTTGCTGAACTTGATGAAGACTTGATGGTGAAATATTTAGATGGTGGAGAAATTACTCAGGAAGAATTGGTGGTTGCAATTAGAAAAGGCACTATTGCAAATGAATTTGTTCCGGTATTATGTGGATCTTCATATAAAAATAAAGGTGTGCAGCCAATGATAGATGCAGTGGTTGATTTTCTACCATCACCGCTTGATGTACCACCTGTAAAGGGAAATGATCCTGAAAGTGGCAAGGAAGTTGAAAGAAAATCCGATGATAATGAGCCGCTGTCTGCCCTGGCATTTAAAATTGCCACGGATCCATTTGTGGGAAGATTGGCATTTACTAGGATTTATTCAGGAATTATGAAGAGTGGTACTTACGTGTATAACTCCACGAAAGACAAAAGAGAAAGAATTGCAAGACTTGTAAAAATGCATTCCAATCATAGACAGGAAATTGATGAACTCCGTGCAGGAGATATTGGAGCTATAGTGGGATTGAAGTTTACTTCAACAGGTAATACTCTCTGTGATGAGGATAGTCCTATTGTACTTGAAAGTATGGAATTCCCTGATCCGGTTATTGATGTGGCGATAGAACCTAAGACAAAAGCTGGTCAGGAGAAAATGAGTATAGCTCTTGCAAAACTTGCAGAGGAAGATCCGACATTTAAAACTTATACGGATCAAGAAACAGGACAGACAATTATAGCAGGTATGGGAGAATTACATCTGGAAATAATTGTGGATAGATTGCAGAGAGAATTCAAAGTAGATTGTAATGTAGGCAAACCGCAGGTGGCTTATAAGGAAACTATAAAGAAAACAGTTAAGGCAGAAGGTAAATTTATCAGACAGTCAGGCGGCCACGGCCAATATGGTCACTGCTTGATAGAAATGTCACCTTCTGAAGATGGTTATTCTTTTGAAAATGCCATTGTAGGGGGAGCTATTCCCAAAGAATATATTGCCCCTATTGACAATGGAATTCAAGGAGCTGCAGAAAGCGGTGTGGTAGCAGGATATCCTGTTATAAATTTTAAAGTTAAACTGTATGATGGTTCATATCATGAGGTGGACTCTTCGGAAATGGCCTTTAAGATTGCTGCATCTATGGCTTTTAAAAATGCCATGTCCAAAGCGAATCCAGTTTTACTTGAACCAGTTATGAGAGTTGAAATTACAGTTCCGGAAGAATATATGGGGGACGTAATGGGCGATATAAATTCCAGAAGAGGAAGAATTGAGGGAATGACACCCAGATCAGGAGCAGAAATTATAAAGTCCTTTGTTCCTCTTTCTGAAATGTTTGGATATGCTACTTCACTTAGATCGAGGACACAGGGTAGAGGAGTTTATACTATGACCTTCGATCATTATGAAGAAGTACCAAAGAGTATTCAAGAAAAAATCACAGGTGAAAGAAATAGCTAATTTTAATTAATATGTTATTTGTTAGGAGGAAGAGTAATGTCAAAAGAGAAGTATGAAAGGACGAAACC